>NZ_JBSGVD010000005.1:0-237344 GCF_053608285.1 Nocardia sp. NPDC055053
GGGCCGGGCAGCTGCCCGGCCCCGCGTCGGTGGTTCAGTGATCGGAGTCGGTGAACCGGATGATGCCGCGCAGTCCGGGGGTACGGTGGATCTCCTCGTACGCCTCGTTGATCTGATCGAGCCGGTATTCCTTGGTGCCCGCCGCGCCGAGGTCCAGGTCTCCGAGTTTGTGTAGCGCGAGCACCTCGAGGATGTCCTCATGGGGGTTGCCACCGCCGAACAGGGTGGCCTGGATGTTCTTCTGCAGCAAGGCGCGCATCGACAACGTGAGGGGAGCCTCGCCGGCCATGGTTGGGCCCATGGCGGTGAGTACACAGGTGCCCGTTCGCGCGGTCAGGTTCAGCCACGCCTCCAGATCGTTGCCGTCGCGGCGGCTCATCGACGCGATCACCTTGTGACACATGCGTCCCGCGGTCGCGTCCGTGATGGCCGCGGTCGCGGTGGCGATATCGGGGAAAACGCCGGTGGCGCCGAGCTTCTCGGCCTGCGCGCGTTTCCAGGCGACCGGATCGATGACGAACACCCGGCCCGCGCCCGACAGCACGGCGCCTTGCAGCGTGGACGCACCCGCCCCGGCCAAGCCGACGATGGCGACATCGTCACCCGGCTGGATCCGCGCGGTGTGCACCGCCGATCCGTAGCCGGTGGTGATGCCGCAGCCGACGAGACAGGCGATCTCGAACGGGATGGAGGGGTCGATCTTGACCACCGAGGCGCGGTGCACCACGGCATAGGGTGCGAACGCGCCGACCAGCGCCATCGGATAGACATCGCGGCCACCGGCGGTGACCCGGAAACTGCCGTCGGCGACCGCGACACCACCGAGCAGGCCTGCGCCGAGGTCGCACAGATTGCACAGCCCGGCCCGGCAGGGCGGACAGGTGCCGCAGGAGGGCACGAACGACATCGCCACGTGATCGCCGACCCGCAGATCGTCGACGCCGTCGCCGACCTCGACGACGACGCCCGCGCCTTCGTGGCCGCCGAGGACGGGGAACCCGGCCAGGCTCAGGTCCCCGGTCGCCAGATGATGGTCGGCATCGCACAATCCGGCCGTCTCCATCCTGATCTTGACCTCACCGGCCCGGGGGTCGCCGATCTCGATATCCTCGATCGACCACGCCTGGTGCCGGTCCCGGATCAGTGCGCCTGTGGTTTTCATCGGACCTTCTTCGTTGTCTCGAGCTGGGACGTGCGGGCGGCCGGGTCAACGGCCGTGGAAGTCCGGGGCGCGACGCTGCCGGAACGCGGCCAGGCCTTCCTTGAAATCTGCGGTACGGCAAGCGAGTTCGAGTGCGTAGAGCTCGTTGTCCATGGCCTCGGGGAGTCCGGTGCCGAGATTGCGGTGGACGGCCTGCTTGGCCAGGCCCAGTGCGATCGTCGGTGCTTTCGCCAGCCGGTCGAGCAGCTCGGCGGTGGCGCGGTCGAGGTCGGCGGGTGCGGTGGTGGCGTGGATCAGGCCCCAGTCCGCGGCGTCGGTGGCGGTGACCTTCTCCCCGAGCAGGAGCATGCGCTTCGCCCTGGCGAGCCCGACGAGCCGGGGCAGCAACCAGGTGGCACCGGAATCCGGGCTGAACCCGCGTGGCAGGAAGGGTTCCCAGAACACCGCGTCGGTGTCGGCGAGGGTGAAGTCGGCGGCGAGGGCCAGATTGCACCCGAGCCCGGCCGCCCATCCCCGCACGGTGCATACCACGGGCAGGTGGCCGGCGTGCAGGAGTTCGACCACGCGGTGGGCGGTGTGGGGGATCCGGCGGACCAGATCGCCGGCGGGCGGCCTGCGTCCGGAGTCGTTGGTCGAGACCCAGTCGACACCGGCGCAGAAGTGCTCACCCGCGCCGCTGAGGTGGATGACCCGCAGCTCCTCGTCGGTGGCTGCATCGGTCAGCGCCGCGGTCAGGGTATCGATCATGCCGGGAGACAGAGCATTACGCCGGGTGTGCCGATGCAGGGTCAGGCGCAGTATCGGCCCGTCGCGGGTGACGTCGACCCTGCCCGCGGTGTCCTCGTCTTCGCTCACCACTGCGTGCCACCTTCCGATCATCGACGATGAAGCTACCGTCGTAGATACTGTAAACGATACCGTTCCATCTGGAGGATGTTCGCCTTTGCGGGCGAATTCCTTGCTTTCAGCCCTACTGTTACGTATACAGTAGTCATATCTATTCGAGCTACGGTGCGCCGTATGGCCACCGGGCCGCGGTGGATCGGCACCGGTGGCCGCATGTCGAAGCGACCCCAGTGACACGAGAGGATGTTGATGACCGCGCTCAGCTGTCCGGCGATCGATGTCGGCAACCAGTACTGCGAGCCGCTCGGCGCCTGCACCTCCGACGGGCGTTCTCCCCGGGTCGTCCCGGACGACACCGGCATCGCCGCATTCTGCTGTCCCGGCAGCGGAGCGCTGCGGTGAGCGAGTGGGCGATCAGCGCGGTCTTCGACGAGATCGCCGCGGCGGTACCCGACCGCACGGCCACGGTCTGTGGCGAACGGCGCCGTAGCTTCGGTGACACGGCGCTGCGCACCCGCCGGTTCGCGAACTTCCTGGCCGGCCGGGGATTCGGCCTGCACACCGAACGGGCCGAGCTCGACCGGTGGGATTGCGGTCAGGACCGCATCGCGCTGATCATGCGCAACGACCAGTACCTCGACGTGATGCTGGGCTGCCTGAAAGCCCGTGTGGTACCGGTCAATATCAACCACCACTACACCGTCCACGAGATCCGCGACCTGCTGGCCTACCTGCGGCCCCGCGGCATCGTCTACCACCGCTCGTTCGGACCCGTTGTCGCCGAGGCGATGCCCGAGGGGGTCGACCTGCTGCTCTCGGTCGAGGACGGCAGCCGGATCCCCGAGATCGCCGGCGCGACCGGGTACGAGAACGCGGTGACCGTCGGCCGTCCCGAACCGGTGATCGAGACCTCGCCCGACGACCTGGTCATGCTGTGCACCGGCGGGACCACCGGCAGGCCGAAGGGTGTGCTCTGGCGGCAGGGCGACATGTACGTCTCGTCCATGAACGGCGCCGATCACGAAGTGCCGGACGGGCTGCACCAGCTGGCGCGGATGACCGGGCACGTGTGGTTCGCGGTATCACCGCTGTCGCACGCGGCCGGGATCTGGACCTCGTTCGCGGGCCTGCTGGCCGGGCAGACCGTGGTGCTCTACGACGACCGCGAGCGCTTCGACGCCGCCCGTGCCCTGCGGATCGCCGAGGCGGAGCGGGCCGCGCTCATGACCATCGTCGGTGACGCCTACGCCGGGCCGCTGGTCCGCGCGTTGCGCGCAGGCGACTACGACCTGTCGGCACTGCTGGCGATCGGCACGGGCGGCGCGGCGACGAACCCGGTGCATCGGCACGACCTGCTCGAGTTGCTGCCCCACGCCTACATCGTCGAGGGCTACGGGTCCTCCGAAACCGGGGGAATGGGCTTCGGCCGCAGCACCCGCGGCAACGAGGTCGACACCTTCGCCCCCATGCCCGGCGGCACCGCGGTGTCCCACGACCGCACCCGTTTCCTGACGCCGGGCGAGACCGAGGTCGGCTGGGCTGCCCGGACCGGCCGGGTGCCACTGGGCTACTTCCAGGACCGCGAGGCCACCTTACGCACCTTCCCCGAGATCGACGGCGTCCGCACCGCGGTGCCCGGCGACCGGGCCACGGTCGACGCCGACGGAACCCTGCGGCTGCTCGGGCGCGATGCCCTGGTCGTGAACACCGGTGGCGAAAAGGTGTTCGTCGAGGAAGTCGAGGAAGTCCTGCGCGCCCACCCCGACGTCCATGACGCGCTGGTCGTCGGAAGACCCAGTGCCACCTGGGGAAACGAAGTGGTCGCACTGGCGTGCACGGAGACCCCGGGTGACGACATCGCAGCGGCGTTGCGCGACCTGTGCCGGTCGCGCCTGGCCGGATTCAAGGTGCCCAAGGCGGTGATCTTCGTCGAGGAGATCCGGCGGCTCGGCAACGGAAAACCGGATTACCGGTGGGCCATGCAGCGGGCGGCCGACGCGGCCGCGGAAGGAATCGGAGCATGAGCGAACGCAAGGTCAACGACTGCCTGGTCAATGTGCACTTCGGCGAACGGGAGCAACCTCCCTGGATGCTCAAGGTCCGCGACGACTACTTCAAGGGTGGCAGCGCGATGTACGCCCCGGTCGACCTCGACGCACTGCTCGGCGAGATGGACGAACAAGGCGTCGAGAAGGCAGTGCTGATGTATTCGATGGTCAAGCCGTCGACGACCGCGCTGAAATTCGCCGAGCAGCGACCGGACCGGTTCTCCCTGGCGGTCAACGGCGTCGACCTGCTGCACCCGGTCCCTGCCCTGCGGGAACTGTCCGCACTCGTGCGCGATCTGCCCGTCAGCTACACGACCATCGGTGCCAGTTTCTGGGGCGACGGCAGGTATCCCCCCACCGACGCGGTGTACTACCCGCTCTACTATAAATGCGCGGAAATGGGTCTGCCGCTGTGCATGAACACCGGCCTTCCCGGTCCGCCGATTCCCGGTGAAGTGCAGAACCCGATCTACCTCGATCGCGTGTGCTACCAGTTTCCGGAGTTGCGGCTGTGCATGATCCACGGCGCCGACCCCTGGTGGGACACCGCCATCCGGCTACTCATCAAATACGAGAACTTGCGCTTGATGACCTCGGCCTGGTCACCGAAACGCTTGCCGGACAGCCTCATCCACTTCATGCGGACCCGGGGCAAGAACAAGGTGATCTTCGGATCGGACTGGCCGGTCCTGGCCATGCGCCGGGTGGTGCCCGAGGCGCTGGCGCTGGATCTGCCCGCGGACGTGGTCGACAACTACCTCTACAACAACGCCCAGGAATTCTTCTTCGGCGACCGGCCCGTCAGCAGCTGACGCAGGCGAAATCAGGAGCAAACCACAATGGACCGTTACGAATTGCGCAGGCAGGACTACTCGCTGTCCGCCGACCAGACCGAACTCCAGGCCGTCTACGCGAAGTTCTTCCGCTCGCGGAGCCCGCTCGACACCGTCCGGGCCGCCGAGGAATCCGGCTTCGACAAGGATCTGTGGGAACAGTTGTGCGCCACCGGCGCCACCACGATGGCACTGTCCGAATCCGCCGGTGGTGACGGCGCGACCCTGGTCGACCTGTCGCTGGTCGCCGAGGAACTCGGCCGTGCACTCGCCCCGGTGCCCTGGATCGACCACGTCTGCGCCGCCCGGCTGCTCGCCCGCCTCGGCGCGCTGACCGGTGCGGCGGGCAGCGCCGTCGTCGAGGGCAAACGCCTGGTCGCGCTCGACACCCGCGTCGATTCCGCGAGCGGACGGCGACTCGTCGGCGCCGCCGCCGTGGCCGACCGGATCATCGTGCGCGACGGCGCGCAGATCGTGGAGCTGGGCTTCGACACCCGGCCCGCGCCGGTCGCCAACATCGGCAGACTGCCGATGGCGTGGGTCGATCCCGCCGCGGCCGACCATCGGACGGTGCTGGCCGAGGGGACCGCGGCCCTGGCCGAATACGATCGCGCCCTGGACGAATGGCGGGTACTCACCGCGGCCGCCCTGGTCGGGCTCGTCGAGGAGACCCTGCGCATCGCCGCGGAGTTCGCCACCACCCGTTACACGATGGGCGTGCCGATCTCGACCCTGCAGGGCATCTCACACCCGCTGGCCGATATCGCGATCACCGTCCACGCCGCCCGCAACCTGACCCGGCGCGCGGCCTGGTTCCTCGAACACGAACCCACGGTGCAGCCCGGTCTGCCCGCCGCGGCCTTCGTCTACATCGCCGAAGCGGCGCCCAAGGCGGCCACCACGGCGACACACGTCCAGGGCGGTCTCGGGGTGTCGGAGGAATCGGCGGCCTCGTCCTACCTCCTCCGGGCCAGGGGCTGGCCGCTGGCCGCCGGTGACCTCGGAGCCAGCGCGGTGCAGGTCGCCGAACTCTTCGCCGCGGCGACCTCCTAGAAACGGAGTACGAACATGGATTTCTCACGCGTGGAACTGTCCAGCGAGGATCAGGAATTCCTCGACGGGGCAAGGGAATTCCTCGCCACCCACGTCACCGACGAGGTGCGGCGCCGGGACCGCGAGACCGGCGACAACTTCGACGAGGGCGTGCACCTGGCCCTCGGCGCGGCCGGCTGGCTGGCCGCCGAACTCGCCGGCGAGAGCGACGGTGGACTCGGCAGGCTGCGCGGGCGCCTGTGGGACCTGGAGAAGCGGCGGGTGCACATCCCCTGGGTCACCTGGGGCACCACCGCCATCGTGGCGACCTCGGTGCGCTCGCACGGTTCCGCGGAACTGCAGGCCGAAGTGCTACCGGGTCTGGAGCGCGGCGAAATCCGGCTGTGCCTGGGCTATACCGAGCCCGAGGGCGGATCCGATGTCGCCATGTGCAAGACCCGGGCGGTGCGCGACGGCGACCAGTGGGTGATCAACGGCTCGAAGATGTTCACCACCGGCGCGCACAACTGCCAGTACGTCTTCCTCATCACCAACACCGACCCCGAGGCGCGCAAACACAAGAGCCTCACCATGTTCCTGGTGCCGCTGGACACTCCGGGCATCGAGATCCAGGGCATCAAGACGGTCGACGGTGACCGCACGAACATCGTGTATTACAGCGATGTCCGGGTCGACGACAAGTACCGCCTCGGCGCGGTCAACGAGGGCTGGTCGGTGCTGATGGGCCCGCTCAGCACCGAGCACGGCGTGGTCGACGCCGATGCCGACGGACTGCAGGATGTGTCGATCCTCGTCCACCAGGGCACCATGATGGCGACCTCGGTCGACCGGGTCACCGCCATCGCGGCGCAGCCAGGGCCAGGCGGGCAGCGGCTGCTCGACGACCGGTCGGTGGCCTTGCGGCTGGGCCGCAGCATCGCCCGGATGGAAGCGGCCCTGTCCGCGCCGCACATGTTCGGCCGGGTGGCCATCGCCCAGACCATGCGCGACATCTCCCCGGACCTGATGGACATTCTCGGGCCCGCCGCCGCGCTGCCGATCGGCACCGAGGGCGCGGCCGACGACGGCGGCATGGAATACATCTTCCGGTGGGCGCCGCTGTGCGGCATCTACGGCGGCACACTCGAGGTGTTCCGCAACATGATCGCCCAGCACATCCTCGGACTCGGCAGGCCGACCTACGCACCGCTCGCCACGCCGAAAGCCACGGCGAGCTGACCGGCTCGGAGGGAGCACCCGTGGCCGAGGACACCCAGCGGCTGCCACCGCCGACGACGCCGGAGACCGAATTCTATTGGGCCTCCGGCGCCGACGGCCTGCTGCGCTTCCGGCAGTGCCGGTCGTGCGCCGCACTCGTTCACCCACCGCGGCCGGTGTGCCGGTACTGCCGGGGTGAGGACTTCGACATCCACGCGGTCTCCGGCTACGCCACGCTGATCGGATTCACCGTCAACCACCGGTTCTCGGTGCCCGGTCTGCCCGCGCCGTACGTGGTCGCCCAGGTCGCGATCGCCGAGGACGACCGGGTTCGGCTGACCACCAACGTGATCGGCGCAGACCCGGCCGATCTGGTGCTGGGACAGCGGATGATCGTGGAGTTCCACCAGGCGGGCGGGAGCTGGTTGCCACTGTTCCGCCCGGCGGATCCAGAGGCGGCGGAACCGCTTTCGGCGTTGCCAACTGATCCGGTGGAACCGGCACGGCTGCGCGAGCGGATCCGCGGGCCGGTGACCGGGGCCAAGTTCGAGGACCGGGTCGCCATCACCGGCGTCGGCCGGTCCAGGATCGGCCGTAGGCTCCTGGCCGACCCGATGTCGTTGACAGTGCAGGCATGCCGGGCTGCGGTGCAGGACGCGGGATTGTCCTTCGACGATATCGATGGATTGTCGACCTACCCCGGCTCCGGCGACTTCGGGCCGTTCGGCGAGGGTGGTGTCACCGCGCTGGAATCGGCGCTCGGCCTGTATCCGACCTGGCACAACGGTGGCGCGGAAACCTTCGGCCCCGGCGGATCGGTGATCGCGGCCATGCTCGCCGTCGCCGGTGGCCTGGCCCGCCACGTCCTGTGCTTCCGCACGGTCTGGGAGTCGAGCTACGGCGAACTCGTGCGCACCGGGCGGATCACCCCGTCGGGTGGCATCACCGATCCCTGGCTGGTGCCCTTCGGCGCCGTGTCGGCCGCGCACCTGCTGGCGCAGACCGCGCAACGGCACTTCCACCGCTACGGCACCGACCGCGAGACCCTGGGCTGGATCGCGCTCAACCAGCGTGCCAACGCGGCGCTGGACCCGAGCGCGATCTACCGGGATCCGCTGACCATGGACGACTACCTGTCCGCGCGCCTGGTCACCACCCCGTTCGGCCTCTACGACTGCGACGTACCCTGCGACGGCGCCGTGGCCGTTGTCGTCTCCGCGCGCGACACCGCGGCCGATCTGGCACAGCCGCCCGTCCTGGTCGAAGCGGTCGGTACGCAGATCGCCGAACGCCTGGAATGGGATCAGAGCACCCTCACCCACGAACCACAGGTTCTCGGCCAAGCCGCGCACCTGTGGTCACGCACCGACCTGCGGCCCGACGATGTGGACGTCGCCGAACTCTACGACGGCTTCACCTTCAACTGCCTGTCCTGGATCGAAGCCCTCGGTTTCTGCGGCATCGGCGAGGCGAAGGACTTCCTGAACGGCGGCACGAACATCGCCCGTGACGGCATCCTGCCGCTGAACACCCATGGTGGTCAGCTCTCGCACGGGCGCACCCACGGCATGGGCCTGATCCATGAGGCGGTGACTCAATTGCGCGGCCAGGCGGGCCGGAGACAGATACCGGGCGCCCGCGTAGCGGTCGTCAGCAGCGGGGGACTGACCCCCAGCGGAGTGATGTTGTTGCGGAGGGACACATGAGTATCGAGAACGGTCCGGCCACCACCGGTCCGGTGACCGCACGCACGGTCGACGTGGGTGGCATGCGGTTCTCGGCCCTGTGCGCCGAGGTCGCCGAGCCACGTGCTGTGGTGGTCGCCCTGCACGGTGGTGCCACCACCGCCCAGTACTTCGACCTGCCGGACCGGCCGTGGTTGTCGCTGCTCCAGCTCGGTGCGCGGCTGGGATTCACCATGATCGCGCTCGACCGCCCCGGCTACGGCGCATCGGCGCCATGGGATCGAACCTTCGACCCGCCCCAGCAGCGGGTCGACGCGACCTTCGCCGCGATCGACGCACTGCTCGGCACAGGTCCGCGCGGCGCGGGTGCCTTCGTGATGGGCCACTCGGCCGGCTGCGATCTGGCGGCACGGATGGCCGCCGACCCCCGTGGCAACGACCTGCTCGGCCTCGAGCTGGCAGGCACCGGCGTGGACAAGCAGCCCGAGGCCATCCGGGTCATCGAGGAAATCCACCGCACCGGGCGCCCCGGCGGCATCCGGGACCTGCTGTGGAGCCCGCCGGACGGCTACCCACCCGAAGTGTTCGGCGGCCGGTCCCTGTCCTCGGCCACACCGATGTACGAAACCGTGGTCGTGCGGCAGTGGCCGACCGACCTCCCGGTGCTGGCCGAACAGGTGCGGGTCCCGGTGCGGCTGACCCACGCCGAGCACGAACGGGTGTGGCGGACCGATCCGGTCGCGGTGGGCGGGCTGGCCGCCCTGTTCACCGAGGCGCCCCGGGTCGTGAACCACGAACAGGCCGGCTGTGGCCACAACATGAGCGTCGGCTTCGGCGCCGCGGGCTATCACCTCGGCCTGCTGGCCTTCGTCGAGGAATGCGCGGTGCGAGCCGGAGACCTGGTGACGAATTCGACGAAGAGGAATGACTGATGCAGAGAATGATCGCCCCCGAGATCTCCACCTGGCCGGAGCCGGACTTCCAGCTGATCGCCGGATCGTGCGGCGACTGTGGCGCCTCGGTGTTCCCGGTCCAGGACCTGTGCCCGCGCTGCAGCAAGCCCGCGATCGAGCCGATCACGTTGCCACGCACGGGCACCCTCATCGCCTGGACCACGCAGGGATTCCTGCCCGGCGCACCGTATCTCGGCGACGAGACCGCGGAGACATTCGTGCCGTTCGGGGTCGGGCTGGTCCAGCTCGGCGACATCATCCGGATCGAAGGGCGGCTCACCGAGAACGATCCGGCGACTGTGACATTCGGGATGAGTGTCGTGCTGACCAGCATCCCCCTCGGTACCGACTCCGAAGGCAACGAGGTACTCACCTTCGCCTTCCAGCCCGCCTGACGGACAGGAACATCTGAGATGACCAACGATGTCGCGATCATCGGTGTGGGTATGCACCCGTTCGGTCGCTTTCCCGGTAAGACCGCCATGCAGATGGGGACCGACGCGATCCGCGCGGCCCTGGCCGATGCCGGCCTCGAGTGGCGGGACATGCAATTCGCGGTGGGTGGCAGCTGGGAGGTCGCCAACCCCGACGCGATCGTGTCGCTGATGGGCCTGACCGGTATCCCGTTCACCAACGTGTTCAACGCGTGTGCCACCTCGGCGTCGGCCACCGAGGCCTGTGCGGACGCCATCCGGCTCGGCAAATACGACATAGGCATCGCGATCGGCATGGACAAGCATCCGCGCGGTGCGTTCACCGTCGACCCCACCCTGGTCGGGATGCCGAAATGGTATGGCGAGAACGGTCAGTACCTGACCACCCAGTTCTTCGGGATGAAAGCCAACCGCTACCTCCACGACCACGGCATCTCGGTGGACACCCTCGCGAAGGTGGCCGCCAAGAACTACCGCAACGGCGTGCTCAACCCGAATGCCTTCCGCCGCAAGCCGGTCGCCGAGGCCGACATCCTCGCCGCGCCCATGCTGAACTATCCCCTGACCCACTACATGTTCTGCGCGCCGGACGAGGGCGCCGCCGCGGTGATCATGTGCCGCGCCGATATCGCGCACCGGTTCACCAGTACACCGATCTACGTCCGGGCGGTGGAGGTGCGCACCCGGACTTACGGTGCCTATGAGGTGAATACCACCTACGCGCCCGTGGAGGAGGTCGCATCCCCGTCGGTGTTCGCCGCCAACGCGGCATTCGAGAGCGCGGGGATCGCCCCGGCCGATATCGACGTGGTCCAGTTGCAGGACACCGACGCGGGCGCGGAGGTCATCCACATGGCCGAGGCGGGTTTCTGCGCCGACGGTGAGCAGGAACGCCTGATCGCCGAGGGCGCGACCGAGATCTCCGGAACACTGCCGGTGAACACCGACGGCGGGCTCATCGCGAACGGGGAACCGATCGGCGCTTCGGGTATGCGCCAGCTGCACGAGCTGGTGCTGCAATTGCGCGGCACTGCCGGAGAGCGTCAGGTCGCCGGTGGCCCGAAGGCCGGATTCGCCCTGCTCTACGGTGCGCCCGGCACCGCGGGCGCGACCATCGTGACGACCTGAGCGGGACAGGCTATGCGATCCCGTGAATGTCCGAGTACAACATCCGGCACAGGAGGTGCCCTGTGAAAGTCCCGTTCACCTGGAAAGTCACCGGCTGGTTCATGGTCGGTTGGTCGGCAGAATTCCCGCAGGGGGAGACCAAGCCACTGCACTACTTCGGTGAGGATCTCGTCGCCTACCGGGACGAGGCCGGGGAACTGCACATCCTCACCGGGCACTGCAAGCATCTGGGCGCGCACCTCGGCCACGGCGGCAAAGTGGTCGGAGACTGTGTCGAGTGCCCGTTCCACGGCTGGCGGTGGGGCCCCGACGGCAGGAACCGGCACATCCCCGGAGAAGACCGGGTCAACCGCGGCCTGCGGCTGCAGGTATATCCGGTGAACGAACAGAACGGGTGTGTCTTCCTGTGGCATCACCCCGAAGGCAACCCTCCGTCGTGGGAGATGCCCGACATCCTGCGCATGTTCCCGGAACTGGGATCCGATCCCGCCGACTACTACCGGCCCTATCCGGAGTTCTCCAGCAAGACCGAACGCGAGCCGGTGCATCCGCAGGTTGTGCTCGAAAACGGGCCGGACAGCCTGCATTTCGAGTATGTCCACGGTGCGACCGTCACCCCGCAGATGCTCGACTACAGCGCCGTCGATCACACCTGGTCGTTCTTGACCGGCTGGCCCGACGCGCGCAGCGACGATCCGGACAAGATGGCGCTGAAGATCCACGCGCAGATGTTCGGTCTCGGTGGTTCGATCAGCGCGTTCGAGGGCTCGTCCCGGCATCGGCTGATCTTCGCCACCACGCCGGTCGACGACGAATCCTCGGACCTGTTCTATTCGATCTGGTGGCCGCGCGACCCGGGTGACGAATCCGATGTTCCGCCACCGGAAGTCCGGGCGCGGGTGGAGAAGCAGTTCCTGGTCACGGTCTGGGAGGATCTGAGCATCTGGCGGTACCAGAAGTATGTGGAGCACCCGCCGCTTTCGCCCAAGGACGCCAAACCGTATCTCTCCCTGCGTAAGTGGGCGACACAGTTCTACGACGTGCCGCCCGCGGACGCGCCGGTGCGGACATGACGGCGCTGTGCGGGCAGGCCGGGGCATGACGCGCAGGTCCCTGGCCGAGCTCGTGGCGCCCGGCCGCACCGCCATCGTCACCCAGGAACTCCAGGGTGCGGTGGTCGGCGAAGCGGCCGGGCTGCGCGCGCTGGCCGAGGAGGCCCGCGACACCGCGTTGCCCGCCATCGGCGCACTGCTCCCGGCGGCCAGGGCAGCCGGGGTGCAGGTGGTGCACTGCCTGGTCTGGCGTCGACCCGACGGGCTCGGCTCCAACCACAACGCGAAGCTGTTCGCCCTCGGCACGCGCGGAGTGACCCTGGATCCGGACACCGAGGCCACCGCGCTGCTGCCCGAATTCGGGCCCGAGCCACGTGATCTGGTGCTGCGGCGCAGGCACGGGCTCGGTCCCATGGGCGGCACCGATCTCGACGCGGTACTGCGGAACCTCGGGGTGACAACCGTGGTGGCGGTGGGTGTCTCGCTGAACGTGGCCATCCCGAATCTGGTGATGGACGCGGTCAACGCCGCCTACGACGTGGTGGTGCCCCGTGACGCGGTGGCCGGCATCCCCCGGGAATACGGTGCGGCGATGATCGACAACACACTGTCGATGATCGCCACGATCACCACGACCGAAGAACTGATGGCAGCCTGGCGCTGACGCGGTCGGCCCACGAAACATCAACGGCGCTCCTGCCTCTCGTGCAGGAGCGCCGTCGACGTTTCGCGCGTCGCGCTCAGTCGCTGGACGGAAGTTGCTTGGCTTCCTTGAGGTCCAGGGGCACCGTGTCCACGTCGAGGGTGCCCACACCCGCCCGGGTGACCAGGATCTCGGCGCCGGTGGCGTGGACGTACCGCTTGCCCACGGCGGTCCCGCCGGCGAAATCCGGGTCGATGACTGCCTGTGTGTCCTTGGCTGTCCCCAGGGTCACCATGGGTGTGCCACCACATCGCAAGCCCGCGATGGCGTCGGTGGCTTTGATGACGATGACCTGGGTGTCGCAGACCTGGCTTTCGAGGCGGGTTCCGCTGGTGATCACAATGCTCCTCGTGTGGTGGACACGGCGGAGAGCTCGTCGACGAGATCGCGCCGCAGGATCTTGCCTGTGGGGTTGGTCGGGAGGTCGGTACGGAAGACGACCCGGTCCGGGGTGCGGGAGCCACGCAGGTTCGCGCGGACATGGTCGCGCAGCTGCTCCGGGTCCGGATCCGCACCGGGGACGGGCACGACGACGGCGACCAGGATCTGGCCCCACTGCTGGTCCGGTAGGCCGACGACGGCCACCTGTGCCACCTCGGGATGCTCGACCAGCACATCCTCGAGCTCGGCCGGGGCGATGTTCTCCCCGCCGCGGATGATGGTGTCGTCGGAGCGCCCACCGATGAACAGATAGCCCTCGGCGTCGAGCGCGGCCAGATCCTTTGTCGGGAACCACCCGTCGGCGTCGAGCACCGAGCCGAGGCCACGATAGACCCCGGATACCTGGGGGCCACGGACGAAGAGCTCGCCGATCTCGCCGGGCGGCAGGACGGTTCCGTCCTCGGCCCGGATCGCCAGTTCGATGCCGGGCACCGCCCGACCCACCGAACCGAGCCTGCGGGCGATCGCGGGATCGGTTGCCGCGAAGGCGATCCGGTGATCCTCCGGTGTCGACACCGCGATGGTCGAACTGGTCTCGGTGAGCCCGTAGGCATTGACGAGACCGACCTCAGGCAGCAGTTCGAGGGTCGCGCGTACCAGCGGGAGCGGCGCCCGGGAACCGCCGTAGGCGAGCGTGCGCAAACTCGGCAGCCCGGTCCCAGGCGCCGCGCGCAGGGCGGTGACGATCCGGTCGAGCATCGTCGGCACCACCGTCGCGTTGGTGACGGCTTCCTCGCGGACCAGCGTGATCCAGCGCTGCGCGTCGAACTGCCGCAGGTACACCGTGGTTCGGCCGGCATAGAGATTCGACAGTGCGGCACCGACACCGGCGATGTGGTACGGCGGGACGCAGACCAGGGCAGCGTCCGTCGGTGCGGCAGAATCGAATTCGACGGTGCCCATGACATAGCTCGTCAGGTTGGCGTGGGTGAGTTCCACTGCCTTGGGCTGGGCGGTCGTGCCCGAGGTGAACAGCAGGACCGCCGTCTCCTCGGGCGCGGGCTCGGTGATCGTGGAGTCGCCGGACGCGGTGCGGACCGCAGCGCAGAACAGCGCGGAGCCGATGACCTGCTTGCCGGTTCCCGCGACGATGTCGGCGTAGTCGTCGTCGGCGACGACCAGCGGGGTGGGGAGCCGCTCGATGAGTTCCCGCAATGCGGCCGCGCCGAGCCGGTAGTTCAGCGGAGTGAACGCGCGGCCAGCCCGCGCGGACCCGAACAGCAGCAACGGCAGCATGATTCCGCCGGTGCCGACGTAGGCGACATGGCCCACACCGGCCGAGCTGATCAGTCCCGCCGCGCGGTCGGCCAGCTCGCTCAGCTCGGCCACGGTGATCCTGGTGTCGTCGGCGACGACGGCGTTGTGGTCGGGCCGGGTGGCTGCGGCCATCTCGAGTAGCACGGAAATGCTCAAAATCTCACCTCATCGGTTCACAGCGGAGGCGGCCACCCCGGATCCGGGTCCGGGGTGGCGCGCGGTCGTGCCGGTCAGCTCGCGGTGTGCGCGGTGGCTGCCTTGATCTGCGCCTGGAAGGAGGCCAGTTTGTCCTCGGCCGAGGTCGATCGCTGGCTGCGGGACCTGATGCTGACGTCGTGGCCTGCCGCGACGGCCCGCAAGGCACCGACGGTCGCCTGTTCCCGGGGGATGTGCTGGAACGGGTCGAAGGAGTACCAGCGCATCGCGTTCAGATGCGTGATCTTGTCGATCTCGTCGTCGGGCACCTGTTCCTGTTCGAGCAGGCCGGCGAGAACCTCGGGAGCGTCGGGCCACATGGAGTCGCTGTGCGGGTAGTCCATCTCCCAGGAGATGTTGTCGACGCCGATCTCGTGCCGAAGGCGAACACCGACCGGATCGCTGATGAAGCAGGTGAGGAAGTGGTCGCGGAACACCTCCGACGGCTTCTTGCCGCCGAAGTCCTGCATCGTCCAGGTCGAGTGCATCTCGAAGGTGCGGTCCACCCGCTCCAGGAAATACGGGATCCAGCCCGTGCCGCCCTCGGACAGCGCGATTTTCAGGTCCGGGTATTCCTTGACCGGCCGGGACCAGAGCAGATCGGCCGCCGCCTGCACGATGTTGAGCGGCTGCAGCGTGATCATCACATCCGGCGGGGAGTCGACCGCGGGAATGGACAGCCGGCCCGAGGACCCGATGTGCACACTCAGCACGGTGTCGGTGTCGACGAGGGCCTTCCACAGCGGATTCCAGTACGGGTCATGGAAACTGGGGTAGCCCAGCGCCGCCGGATTCTCGCTGAAGGTCAGCGAATGCACGCCCTTGGCCGCGACCCGGCGTACCTCGGCGGCACACAGTTCGGCATCCCAGATCACCGGCAGGGCCATCGGGATGAAGCGGCCGGGGTAGGCGCCGCACCACTCGTCGATATGCCAGTCGTTGTAGGCCTGGACCAGGGCGAGGGAGAAGTCCGAATCCTCGGTCGCGAACAGCCGGCCCGCGAAGCCGGGGAACGAGGGGAAGTTCATCGAGGCCAGGATGCCGCCCGCGTTCATGTCCTTGATGCGCTCGTGGACATCGAAACAGCCCGGCCGGATCTCGTCGAGGCCGTCGGGCTCGAGTCCGTATTCCTCTTTCGGCCGCCCCGCCACGGCGTTGAGGGCGACATTGGGGATGACGGTGTCGCGGAACTTCCAGACATCGGCGCCGTCCGGGGTGTGGATCAGGCGCGGTGCTTCGGCGGCGTACTTCTTGGGCAGGTGTCGGGCGAACATGTCCGGCGGTTCGATGATGTGGTCATCGACGCTGATCAGGACCATATCGTTCTTGTCCACGAGCACTCTCCTATCTGAGTTACTGTAAGTATTACTATAGAGATTTCCGCCTGCCTAGTGGGCGAGGAAGAGGATTTGTTCCCTGGTGTAGCTGTGGCCGGGATGGCGCTCGGTCAGATGCTGCTGGGCCCGCTCGACGAGGTCGTTCTCGTCGGTGCCGGTCAGCCACTCGCCGCACGGGCAGCTCAGATAGCGCTTCTGGGTCTCGGTCACAGGACCGCCCCGCTGTCCTTGGCGGCGACGATGTCGTCCCAGCTCAGGCCGAGTTCGAGCAGGATCGTCTCGGTGTGCTCGCCGTACTCGGGTGCGCGGCTGGCCGGAGCGGGTGTCTCGTCGAACTGGACCGGGGCGGCGACGGTCCGGTACTCGGTGCCCCCGCTGTCGGTCATCGTCATGAGGTAGCCGTTGGCGGCGACCTGCGGGTCGGTGAGCACTTCCTGGGGGCTGGCGATGGTGGCCCACACGCCCGGCTCGTCGGCCAGGGCCTTCTGCCAGTCGGCGAGGTCGCGCTCGGCGAAGGTCTTGCGCAGTTCGGTGGTCGCTGCCTCCTGGTTGACGACGAGGTTGGCCAGCGGGGTGAAGCGCGGGTCGGTGCCGAGGTCGGGGCGGCCGATGCGCTCACAGAACCCGGCCCAGAACCGGTCGGCCTGCAGTAGGACCAGCTGGACCCAGCGGTTGTCGCGGGTGCGGTAGCGGTTGACGGCGGGGTTCAGGGCGGTGCCCGCTTCGCCGGCCGGAATCCGGTCGATGCCGTAGTAGTCGGCGGCGGCGATGTCGGGCGCGACCGACCACATGCCCTGGGCGAGTAGCGAACTGTCGACGATCGGCGCGTGGCCGGTGCGCTCGCGGTGGAACAACGCGGCGGTGACGCCACCCGCCAGGGTGATGCCGCCCTGGAGATCGCCGAAGGCCGGGCCCTGCGCCATCGGGAACTCGGCGTCGATCGGGGACAGGGCGTAGGCCACGCCCGCGCGGGCCAGGTAGCTGGCCGCGTCGAAACCGCCGCGGTCCTTCTCCGGGCCGCGGCTGCCGTGGCCGCTACCGCGGGCGATGATCACCGACGGGTTGAACTCCCGGATCTGCGGCACCGTCAAGCCCGCGCGGTGCAGCGGGGCGGGCAGCCAGTTGGTCAAGAAGACGTCGGCCTCGGCGATCAGCCGGCCCAGGATCTGCCTGCCCTGTTCGGATTTGATGTCGACGCCGATGCTGCGCTTGCCGTGATTGCCGAGTTCCATCATGAAATTGGCCTGGACTGAGGTGCCGGTGCCGTCGAGGCCGCCGATGGTCAGGTTGCGGCAAGGGTCGCCGCCCCGGGTGTCCTCGACCTTGATGACGTTCGCGCCCCAGTCGGCCAGTGCGGCGCCCGCGCTCGGCACATAGGTCCACGACGCCAGCTCGACAACCGTGACGCCACTGAGCAATCCGGACATCGGTGCTCCTTTCCCGCGATTGATACGTGTCCCGAAGTACTATACGGTAATCATTACAGTTAATCATCCAGGATGGTCATCGGGAGGCAATGTGAGCGAGGTCGTCGGCGAGCGGGCCGCACTGAGTCCGGAGCTGGGGCTGGTGGCCGCCGCGCAGGCCGAGTCACGCATGCTCATCGACGGTGAGCTGACCGGCGCGCGTTCAGGCGCGACGTTCGGCAACCACAGCCCGGCCACCGGGTCGCTGCTCGGCGTCACCGCCGCCGCGGCGGAGGCGGACATGACGCGGGCGATCGCCGCCGCGCGGCGGGCGTTCGATCACAGTTCCTGGCCGGTCGACCGGGCGCTGCGCCGCCGCTGTCTCGAACAGCTGCAGAGCGCGCTGGAAGCGGAGAAGGAGGCGCTGCGCACCGAGCTGGTCGCCGAGGTCGGCTGTCCGGTCATGACGACCCACAACGCGCAACTGGACTGGCCACTGGCCGAGGCGCTGCGGTATCCGGCCGGGCTCATCGACGAATTCGCCTGGGAGCGGGTTCTGGCGGGTGGCGGTCTCTTCGGTGATCGGAACAAGCGCACCGTGGTGCAGGAACCGGTCGGTGTCGTCGCGGCGATCTGCCCGTCGAACTTCCCCGTCGAAGTCGTGCTCAACAAGCTCGGCCCCGCCCTGGCGGCGGGTAATACCGTTGTCCTGAAACCGGATCCGCACACACCGTGGAACGCCACCAGGCTCGGCAGGCTGATCGCCGAGCACACCGACTTCCCGCCGGGTGTGGTGAACATCGTGACCACGCCGTCGAACGAGGTGGCCGGACTGCTGTCCACCGATCCGCGCGTCGATCTGGTCTCGTTCACCGGGTCGACCGAGGTGGGGCGCCTGCTCATGCGCCAGGGCGCGGCGTCGATGAAGCGGACGTTCCTCGAGCTCGGCGGGAAGTCGGCGCTGATCGTGCTCGACGACGCGAAACCGGAGCTGGCTCTGCGCAGCGCCATCGGGGTCTGCGTGCACGCGGGTCAGGCCTGCGCGGCGACGAGCCGGATGCTGGTGCACCGCTCGATGTACGACGACATGGTCGAGGCAGTGGCGGCGGCCTTCGCCGCGGTCCCGGTCGGCGATCCGGCGCTGCCGGAAACCCTCGTCGGCCCGTTGATCAGTGCCGCACAGCAGGATCGGGTCCGCGACGCGTGCACGCGGGCGGTGCGCGACGGTGCGCGCCTGGTCACCGGCGGTGAGGTACCCACCGATCTGCCCGCACACCTGGCCGACGGGCACTTCTTCTCCCCGACGGTCTTCGCGACCGAGGATCCCGGTCTGGCGATCGCGCAGGAGGAGGTGTTCGGGCCGGTGCTCGTCGTCATCCCGTTCGCCGACGACGACGAGGCCGTCCGCATCGCCGACAGCACCGCATTCGGTCTGGCCGGTGCCGTGCTCTCGCGCAGCGACGAACGCGGGATGGCGATCGCGCGTCGGCTGCGCACCGGCGTGGTCGGCGTCAACGGCGGCATGTTCTACGGCGCGGACGCGCCGTTCGGCGGCTACAAGAACAGCGGAGTCGGCCGCCAGTGCGGCATCGAGGGGTTCCAGCAGTACCTCGAGACCAAGACCATCGGCTCCCGGCTCCCGCGGCAGCACTGAGCCCGCGAGCACATCCGACCACCGTAGAAGTACTGAAAGGTTGCCATCAGTGGGAAGTTTGGACGACAAGGTCGCCGTCATCTCGGGCGCGGCCCGGGGACAGGGACGCTCGCACGCGGTCAACCTGGCCGCCGCGGGCGCCGACATCATCGCCCTCGACATCTGCGCGGATCTCGAGGGAAATACCTACCCTCTGGCCCGTCCCGAGGATCTCGAGGAGACCGCCCGGCTGGTCGAGAAGGAAGGCAGGCGCTGTCACCCGGCGATCGTCGACGTGCGCGACCGCACCGCGGTCTGGGCCGCGGTCGCCGCCGGCGCGGAAGCGCTGGGCCGCCTCGACATCGTGGTCGCCAACGCGGGCATCGCACCGCTGGGCAGCGGGCAGAGCATGCAATCGTGGTCGGACACCATCGACACCGATCTGGTCGGGGTGTTCAACGTGGTGCAGGCCAGTCTGCCGCACCTGGGCGCGGGCGCCTCGATCATCGCGACCGGTTCGCTGGCCGCGCAGTTGGGCAGCTCCACCAAGCAGGGGCCCGGCGGCTCGGCCTACAGCTTCGCCAAGCAGGTCGTCGCGCACTACGTCAACGATCTGTCGATCCAGCTGGCCAAGCAATCGATCCGGGTCAACGCGGTCCACCCGACCAACGTGGACACCGACATGCTGCACAACGACGGCATGTACAAGATCTTCCGCCCCGACAAGGACGCCCCGACCCGCGCCGACGCGGAGCAGGCGTTCCCGGCCATGCAGGCCATGCCCGTGCCCTACATCCAGCCGCAGGACGTCTCGAACATGGTCGTGTTCCTGGCCTCGGACGCCGCCCGGTTCGTGACGGGCAGCCAGATCCGCGTGGACGCAGGCGGATTCGTCAAGGCCGTGCCCTGGGGGAAGTGACAATGACCGACACCACCACGGCTCACAAGCTCTTCCGCTGCGTCATCTGCGGCTGGGAGTACGACGAGGAACTGGGCTGGCCCGACGACGGCATCGCGCCCGGCACTCGCTGGGCTGACATCCCTGACGACTGGACCTGCCCGGACTGCGGTGCGGAGAAATCCGACTTCGAGATGATCGAGGTCGCGCGGTGACGGTTCCACGCCGCGGGCAGGTCGTGATCGTCGGTTCCGGCATCGCCGGCGTCAGCGCCGCCAGAACTCTGCGTACGGAAGGGTTTGCGGGGTCGATCGTGCTGGCCGGTGCCGAACGGGCGGAACCGTACCGGCGCCCGATGGTGTCCAAGGAACTGTTGTCCGGCGCGGTCGGCGCGGAACGGGCCCGGCTCGAACAGCCGGCCTTCTGGGCGGACATGAGCATCGAGCTACGGACTGCCGCGATCGCCACCCGCGTCGATGCCGATGCTGCCCGTGTCGAGTTCGAGGACGGGTCCGCGGTGGCATACGACGCTGTGGTGCTGGCGACCGGTGGCCGCGCGAAACGGCTGGACCACCTCGTTCCCGGTGCGTACACGGTGCGGCAGCTGGCTGATGTCGATGCGCTGCGGCCGGTGCTCGGCACGGCCGCACCGGTCGGCGAGACCCTGTCGGTGCTGGTCATCGGCGGCGGTTTGATCGGTATGGAGGTGGCCGCGGCCGTACGCGGTACCGGGGCCGAGGTCACCGTGCTGGAAGCTGCCGATCGGGTGCTCGAGCGCGTACTGCCACCGGCGATCTCGGCGAGTTACGAACGCCTGCACCGTGATCGCGGTGTCGGGGTGTACACCGGAGTGCGGCTCGTCTCGGCGTATATCCAGGACGGAGCGACCACGGTGTCCGCCGAGGACGGCCGGTCCTGGCGTGGCGATGTCGTGATCGTCGCCGTGGGGATGGCGCCGGAGACCGGCCTGGCCGAGGCAGCCGGGCTCACCGTCGCCGACGGCGTCGTCGTAGACGAGTACTGTGCGGCCTCGGCACCCGCGGTGTTCGCCGCCGGAGATGTCGCCCGGTTCCCCAACTCGATCCTGGGCGGGACCGAACGGGTCGAGCACTGGAACCATGCCCAGGCGCACGGCAGTGCCGCGGCGCGGAGCGCGCTCGGTCACGGATCGCCCTACCGCGACGTCCCGTGGTGCTGGACCAGCCAGTTCGGCCGCACCCTGCAGATCACCGGATGGCCCACTCGCGGTGACGAACTCGTCGTTCACGGTGACATCGACGGCGGCTCCTTCCTCGCGCTGTCCCTGGAGAAGGACCGGCTGGTCGGTGTTCTCGGAGTCGGTAGGCCCAAGGATGTCCGCGCCGCACAGGATCTGATCGGGGGCGGTGCCCAGCTCCCTCGCGACCTGCTCGGCGCCGGCGACCTCGACCTGGTGGCGGCCGCCGCGACGCTCCGTTCCACCGGCGCACCGGCGGCGCCGTGACGCCCCGCAACCCCACTGCTGTCACCCAACAGACCAACGCCGCACCGCCCGGTGCGGCCCAGAGAGACGAAGGTTGAGAGATATGGCCAAACCGGTCATCGTCAGCGCGGTACGGACCGCGATCGGGCGGTCCTTCAAAGGCGCGCTCGTCAATGTGGCATCGGAGACCCTCGCCACCGAGATCCTGACCGAGGCGGTCCGCCGCTCCGGTATCGACCCGGCCGAGGTGGACGATGTCATCCTCGCCGAATTGAACTACGGCGGTGGCGATCTCGCCCGGCACGCCGCGGTGGCCGCCGGGATGACCGGCGTGCCAGGCCAGGCCGTGAACAGGCACTGCGCGGGCAGCCTGACCTCGATCGCCAACGCCGCGGCCCACATCAGCGCAGGCGTGGAACGGGTCATCGTCGCCGGTGGTGTGCAGTCGCTGTCGACGGCCCCGCTGATGAAGTGGCGGGTGCCCGGCGTCGGCCCCGATCTTGAGTTCCGCGAGCCCTGGATCCCGCCGTCGCATCCGGAGACCCCCGACGCCCCGGCGACCGACATGTCGATCACGGTCGGCTGGAACACCGCCAAGAAGGTCGGCATCAGCCGCCAGGAGATGGACGAATGGGCGCTGCGCTCCCACCAGCGGGCGATCGCCGCCATCGATGAGGGCCGCTTCGCCGAGGAGATCCTGCCGTTGAAGGTGGCCCAGGCCGACGGCTCGGTCCTCGATTTCGCGGTCGACGAGCATCCCCGCCGCGACACCACCCTCGAGCGGCTGGCCTCGCTGCCGGTGCTGCACCCCGGGATCGAGGGCTTCTCCATCACCGCGGGTAACAGCAGTGGCATCAACGACGCGGCTGCCGCGGTCACCGTCACCGCCGACGACTACGCCGCAGGTGCCGGTCTCGAGGTGCTGGCCACGGTCCGCACCTGGGCCAATGTCGCTGTGACTCCGGCCGACAACGGGATCGCCGCGGTCGAGGTGGTCGGCAAGGTTCTCGATCGCGCGGGGCTGAAGGTCTCCGATGTGGCGCTGTGGGAGATCAACGAAGCCTTCGCCTCGGTCCCGATCGCCGCCTGCCGCAAGCACGGCATCGACGAGTCGAAGGTGAACTTCTCCGGCAGCGGGTGCAGCCTCGGCCACCCGATCTCGGCCTCCGGTGCTCGCCAGGTGGCGACGCTGATCTACGAGCTGCGCCGCCGCGGCGGAGGGATCGGTGTCAGCGCCATGTGCGCCGGTGGCGGTATGGGCGGCGCCCTGGTCATCGAAGTCTGAGCACCCGGCAATCCCCGAACAGAACAAGGAGGTACCTGTGTCGGACGAAGTACAGGTCGAACGACGCGGCCGGACACTGGTCGTCACGATCAACCGGCCGCAGGCGCGCAATGCGGTGAATCTCGCGGTCAGCCAGGGGCTGGCCGACGCCATGGACGAACTCGACGGCGACCCCGAACTGTCGGTCGCGGTGCTGACCGGCAGTGGCGGAAACTTCAGCGCCGGAATGGATCTGAAGGCCTTCGCGGCGGGGGAGTACCCGTACGTGGCCGGTCGGGGTCTCGGCTTCACCGAGAAGCCGCCGCTCAAGCCGATCATCGCCGCGGTCGAGGGGTACGCCCTGGCCGGCGGCACCGAACTGGTGCTGGCGACCGATCTGGTCGTGGCCTCGCGCACCGCGCAGTTCGGTGTCCCCGAGGTCAAGCGCGGCTTGGTCGCCGGTGGCGGCGCCCTGCTGCGGCTGCCGCGGCGGATCCCCTACCAGAAGGCCCTGGAGCTGTCCCTGACCGGCGACACCTTCACCGCCGCGGACGCCGCGTCGTGGGGTCTGGTGAACGAGCTGGCCGAACCGGGCGAAGCCCTGGACCGGGCACTGGCTCTGGCCGAGCGGATCACCGCCAACGGGCCGGTCGCCGTCGCGGTGACCAAGCAGGTGATCGTCGAGGCGGCCGCGTGGCACCCCGACGAGATGTGGCAGAAGCAGATGGCTCTCATCGGCCCGGTCTTCGCCACCGAGGACGCCAAGGAAGGCGCGAAAGCCTTCGCCGAGAAGCGAACCCCCCAGTGGACGGGCAAGTGAGGCCGTACGGCCGCCTTGTCCGCCGTCGAACCGAGAAGTGAGGAGAAACAGTGTCGTTCGAAGGTGAAGTGGTGTTGGTGACCGGCGGTGCCGGTGGCCTCGGTGCCGCGACGGTGCGCAAGGTGCACGCCGAGGGCGCGGCCGTGGTGATCGCCGACCTCAATGACGAGAAGGGCAACGCCCTGGCGACCGAGCTGGGCAACAAGGCCGTCTACGTGCGGACCGACGTGCTCGACGAGGCCTCGGTGGAGAACGCGATCGCCGCGGCCGCCGACCTGGGCACACTGCGCTACGCGGTGATCGCCCACGGTGGCTTCGGTGTGCTGGAGAAGGTGGTCAACCGGGACGGATCCCCGCACACGCTGAAGGGTTTCACCGACACCATCGCGCTCTACCTCACGGGCACCTACAACGTGCTGCGGCTCGCGGCGGCCGCGATGGCCAAGCTCGAGCCCAAGGCCGACGGTGAACGCGGTTCCGTGGTGATGACCAGCTCGATCGCGGGCTACGAGGGTCAGATCGGCCAGTCCGCCTACGCGGCGGCCAAGGGTGGCGTGATCGGTCTGACGCTGGTCGCCGCCCGCGATCTGAGCGCGGTGGGCATCCGGGTCAACAGCATCGCGCCGGGCACCATGCACACCCCGATCATGGATTTCCTCGGCGAGGAGAAGCTCGCGCAGTTCGCCGCGTCCGTGCCGTTCCCGAAGCGGCTCGGCGCACCCGTGGAATACGCGTTGCTGGCCCAGCACCTGCTCGAGAACCCCTACATCAACGGGGAAGTGGTGCGTATCGACGGCGGTCAGCGCTTCCAGCCGAAGTGAGCTGTGCCGTCACCACGGCCGCCCGAAACCACTACCGCCGCTCCGTGACCCGGAGCGGCGGTAGTGCTGTCAGGACTGCTGGGGTGCGGCGGCCGCGGCGAGCAGTGCGGCGCGGGTGGTCAGTTTGACGCGCGGTCTGCCGGTGGCGGCACCCGCGGCCAGTTCGGCGCGGTCGATGGCCGCCCAGCCGTCCCGGTCGATGCGGTCGGGCTGCCTGCGGTCGAGCAGCTCGGTGAGTGCGTCCCGGTCGCCGCTGGGAGATGCCAGGCGCCCCGCGGCGAAGTCGGCCAGGATGGCCTCGACCGTCTCCTGCGCGTCGAGACGGTTGGTCCCGATGACGCCCTGCGGACCGCGCTTGATCCAGCCGGTCACGTAGACCCGGTCCACCGGTGCGCCGTCCGATCCGACGACCCGGCCGTGCTCGTTGGGGATCACGCCACGCGATGGATCGAAGGGCAGGCCGGGTTGCGGCGTGCCCCGGTAGCCGACCGAGCGGAGTACGAGTGCGGCCGTGAGGGTTTCGGTGCGGTCGGTGGGGTGGGCATGCAGGTGCCCGTCCTGCTCGGTGAGCTCGTTGTGGACCAGCTGGACGGCCTCGACCTTGCCGTCGCCGGTCAGTCCGGTCGGGGAGGCGAGATAGCGGAAGACGATGCGGCGGTGTCCAGGTGTGCAGGCCGACTTCGAGTATTGCTGTGCCACGGAATATTTCAGCCGCAGCGACGGCTCCGCCGCGGAATCGTCGAGCACGGCGCGGCTTCCGGGATCCAGATCGAGGTCGGCCTCCTCGACGACGATGTCGACACCCTCGAGGTGGCCCAGCGCGAGGAACTCCGGACCGGTGCAGGCCGCCTGCAGCGGACCGCGCCGCCCGATCAGGACGACCTCGGTGATGCCGCTCGCCCGCAGGGCCGCGAGCGCGTGCTCGGCGATATCGGTCCGGCGCTCGAGCAGATCCGGCGGCATCGTCAGGATCCGGGCCACATCCAGGGCGACATTGCCGTTGCCGATGATCACCGCGCGCGGACCCGACAGGTCGAATACCCGGTCGGCGTAGTCGGGGTGGCCGTTGTACCAGGCGACGAACTCCGTGGCGGAATGTGATCCGGGCAGATCCTCGCCCGGGATGCCGAGCCCGCGGTCACCGGAGGCGCCGACCGCGTACAGCACCGCGTGGTGGTCGGCCAGCAGCTCCGCATGCGAGACATGCACGCCCACTTCGACATTCAGATGGAGCCCGACGGCATCGCGTTTCAGGACCGACTCGAACCTGGTCGTCACCGCCTTGGTGCTCTGATGATCCGGAGCCACCCCGGAACGGAGCAGGCCCCACGGGGTGGGTAGCCGGTCGAAGATCTCGATCTCGGCCGTGCATCGCCGGAGCAGTTCCTCGGCGGCGTAGCAGGCCGCGGGACCCGCGCCGACGATGGCCACCCGCAGTGGGCCGAGGTCTTTCGGTACCCGCAGGGGCGCGACGGCGGGATCGGACGCGGGCATCAGCGGATACTGCCGGAAGTACGCGGCGTTGATGTCGGCGAATCTGCGCAGTACGTCGGGCAGTTCGTCCTCGGCGAAGACGGCGTCCACCGGGCACGCGTCGGCGCAGGCGCCGCAGTCGATGCAGGTGTCGGGATCGATGTAGAGCATCTCGGCGGTCGCGAATTCCGGTTCGTTCGGACGTGGCCGGATGCAGTCGACCGGGCAGTCGGAGACGCAACTGGCATCGTTGCAGCAGCGCTGGGTGATGACGTAGGCCATGGTGTTCCGCTCCTCGGGGGGCAGGGTGGGGGTGAGCCGTCGTCGACGGGCAAGAGCGCAGGCCGGATTCGGCCGGGAAAAGATATACTGTCAGTATTACAGTAAGCGTGATTGGACGCAGCCTCCAGGGGTATGTACTGTAATGGCAACAGTACGATCACCCGCCGGCCTGGCCGGCGGGTCGAGCAGATCGGAGGCCGGCCGATGCCCGACGGTGACAGAGCCCTCGCGCAGCGAACGATGATCATGTCCGGCGGCAGCCGCGGCATCGGACTCGAGATCGCCAGGCGGGCGGCCGCGGACGGGGCCTGCATCACCCTGATCGCCAAGACCGACCAGCCGCACGCGAGTTTGCCCGGCACCATCCACACCGCCGCCGAGGAGCTCGAGGCGGCGGGCGGCACCGTGCTGAAGGTGATCGGCGATGTCCGCAGGGACGAGGTCGTCGCGACGGCGGTCGAGCAGACCGTCGAGCGGTTCGGCGGGATCGACATCGTGGTCAACAACGCGTCCGCGATCGACCTGTCGCGCACCGAGGACCTGCCGATGAAGGCCTATGACCTGATGCAGGACATCAACTGCCGTGGCAGTTTCCTGCTCGCCAAGACGGCGCTGCCGCATCTGCGGAAATCGGCTGGGGCGGGGCGCAATCCGCACATCCTGACCATGTCGCCGCCGCTGAACCTCGAGCCGCGCTGGGCCGGCGCCCATCTCGGCTACACCATCGCCAAGTACGGCATGTCGCTGGTCACGCTGGGGCTCGCCGAGGAGTTGCGTGGCAGCGGCATCTGGGTCAACTCCCTGTGGCCGCGCACGACGATCGCGACCGCGGCGATCCGCAACCGGCCCGGTGGCGAACAGCGCGTGGCCACCTCGCGGAAGCCGCGGATCTGCGCCGACGCCGCCTATCTGGTGTTCACCGCGCCACCCGGAAAGTACACGGGCAGGTTTCTCATCGACGACGACGTGCTGGCCGAGCACGGCGTCACCGACTTCGGCCGATACCGGGCGGTGCCGGGCCTGGCTCCGCTCAATACCGACCTCTTCCTGTGAGCTTGCACCGGGTGACACCGGCAGGGCGGAAGGATCCGATCCCGATGACCGACATCCTGCGCCGTGAGCGCAACGGCCGCGTCGTGACGCTCACGCTCAATCGGCCCCGCCGCAAGAACGCGATCACCCTCGAACTGGGACGCGCTGCGCGGTGCGCTGGACACGATCGCCCACGAACCCGGCGTGGGGGCCGTCGTCCTCACGGGGGCGGGCGGAGCCTTCTGCTCGGGCGCCGACGTCGTCGACAGCGACCCCTACGCCGCACCGTTCCGGAAGTTGCGGGCTATCACCGATGTCGCCCAGTACCTGCACGACCTGCCCGTCCCCACCGTCGCGAAGGTGCGCGGTGTCGCGGTCGGCGCCGGATGGAACCTGGCGCTGGGCTGCGACCTGGTCGTCGCGACACCGGACGCGACGTTCTCCCAGGTGTTCACCCGGCGTGGGCTCTCGATCGACTGCGGGGGGTCGTGGCTGCTGCCCAAGCTCGTCGGCGTCCAGCAGGCCAAGCGGCTCGCGCTGCTCGCGGAAACGATCGACGCGGCCGAAGCGCGCGAACTCGGCCTGCTCACCTGGATCAGGCCCGAGGCGGAGATCGACGAGTTCGTCGACGGGATCGCGCGGCGACTCGCCGCGGGCCCGCCGATCGCGATCTCGCAGACCAAGGCCCTGCTCAACGAGGGAGTGGACCGCTCCCTGCGTGAGGCCCTGGCCGGCGAGTCGCGTGCGCAGGCAGTCAATTTCGCCGTCGCGGATCTGCCGGAGGCCTATGCGGCGTTCGCGCAGAAGCGAGAGACCGCGTTCACCGGCCGATGGAATGTCCGTCGGCCCGATGACCTGCCGTAGCGGCCTGCGTCGGCTACTCGGTGCCCGCCGCCGCACGGGTGCGGCGCGGGGCGGCAGCCTTCCGGGCCGTCGCGGTCTTCTTCGCCGCGGTGGCCTTCTTGGCGGGTTTCGCGGATGTCTTCTTCGCCGGGGTCTTCTTGGCCGGTGTGCCGATCAGGCGAACGGCTCGCTCGAGAATGCAGTCGAGCCCGTATTCGAAATTGTGCTCGTCCGGCGCGCCGCTGTGGTGGCCCCTGGCACCGGCTTCGGCCAGCAGCGGCGTGTTTTCCGGTGAGATCTGCAGGTGTTCGTAGTACGCACCCGGCTCGTCGCCGGATTCCTTGTTCTTGTCGTACAGCCGCTGCAGGACCACCGAGCCTCGCGTGTGCAGCTGCACCGCGGAATAGGTGTCGACGGCGTCATCGATCGACATCCCCGCGTCGACGAGGCTGGCGACGACTTTCTCGGTCATCACGGCTCCGACCTGTGCCGCGCGCTGACTCAGCGCTCCGCGGATGAGGATCAGATCGCACAGGATCGGGTTGCCCAGGAATGTCTTGCGCATGGTGCGCGCGTGATTGCGCAGGGTGTCCTGCCAGTCATCGGTTTCGATGAACGGAGCGGCATTCTCGTATTGCTGCAACGCCCGGTCGGTCATGGCGTTGAGCAGTTCGTCCTTCTTGCGGAAGTACCAGTAGATGCTGGTGACGCCGACACCGAGGTGCTTGCCGAGCAGTGGCATGCTCAGGTTGTCCAGGGAGACCTCCTCGGCGAGCTCGAAGGCGCGGTCGAGAATGTCGTCGGGGTTCAGCGAACCCCGCTCACGCCGTGGGCGCTTGTCCGTGGTTGCTCGTTTCGTCATCTGTGGCCACCTTCGTGCAGTCTTTGGTGCGGTTTCTATGTCGGTGCGCGGCTTTTGTTATTTACCACAGTAACCATTACCGATGGGATTTCCGCTGCTCGGCGCGCGGGCGAGCAGGCGTGGCGGTGATCGACCGAATTGAATACAGTAACATTAACGGGATGATATTCAGTGATGAGCCGGGCGCAGGTGCCGACCTCGGTTGGAGATCGTGGTTGTTCGCTCCTGCCGACAGTGAGCGGAAGATGACGAAAGCCGCGGGGAGCTCGGCCGATATCGTGATCATCGATCTCGAGGACGCGGTAGCGCAGGATCGCAAAGCCCACGCTCGTGCCCTGTGCGCGGAATTCCTGGCAGGCTGCCCCGCCGCGGACCAGCGGCGGCTGTGGGTCCGGGTGAACCCGTTCGACGGCCCGCACACACTGGCGGACCTGGCGGCGGTGATGCCCGCCCGGCCCGGCGGCATCATGCTGCCCAAAGCCCGGGGCGGCCAGGATCTCCGGACGCTGGACAACTATCTGTCCGCACTGGAAGTCGCCGGCGGAATACCGCCCGGGCAGACCGCGGTCATCGCGCTGGCTCCGGAGACCGCCGAATCGGTCCACACCATGGGGACCTATCGGGGTGTGCCCCGGCTGGCCGCTGTGACCTGGGGCGTCGCCGACCTCGCGGCCGAGATCGGCGCCGAGGCGGTGAGCGGCGCCGACGGACGGTTCGGCCCGGTCCTCGAAACGGCGCGCAGCCTGTGCCTGTTCGGCGCCGCTGCCGCCGGCGCGGTCGCCGTCGACACCATTCACACCGACTATCGCGACTCCGCAGGGCTGCGGGCGCGCTGTATCCGTGCCAGGCAGGACGGTTTCGGTGGCATGCTGGCGATCCATCCGGACCAGGTCGGGATCATCAACGACGTGTTCTCGCCGACCGAGGCCGAACTGGCCGCCGCGCAGGAGATCGTGGATCTGTTCGCCGCCGACCCCGCGGCAGGCGCGATCGGGCACCGCGGTGCCCTGCTCGACCGGCCGCACCTCACCCGGGCCAAGGCGCTGCTCTCGAGGCAGCGCCGGAGCTGACCGGGCCGACCGGTCACCCGGCGACGCAGGCGGATCAGGTGTCGGCCGCCAGGACCGCTGCCTTTTGCAAGTCCGTGATGGCCGGGGTCGAGAGTCCGATCAGGTCGCGCAGGACGGCGGTGGTGTGCTGGCCGAGTGCCGGCGCGGTCTGCGCGGGCGTGTGGGTGCCGTTGATCGAGGCCGGAGCGCCGGGCGCGAGATAGGTGCCGATGCCCGGCTGATCCAGGTGCGAGAACAGTGGATTCGCGGTGACTTTCGGGTCGGCGGCGACTTCGCCGAAGGTCCGGTAACGCTCCCACAGCAGGGATGTGCCCGCCAGCCCCGCCGCGATCTGCGCGCCTGTGCGGGCCCGGAACCACGGCGTGAAGAGACCGGTGAGTACCTCGCGATGGCGATAGCGATCCCCTTCGTCGGCGAAGTTCGCCGCCAGCGCGGCGGCGAGCGCGTCGACGACGTGGCCGGTCCCGGTGAGCCCGGTGAGATCCCGGAAGTGCCGCGCGGTCAGTGCCACCACCATGAAGGTCGCGCCGTCGGTTCCGGTGAAATGCCCACCGAACTGGCCGTAGATGGCGTTGCCGAGCCGGGGACGGGTGCGCTCGCACACCATCGCCTCGGTGAGGAACCCGAGGTTGCCCGCCGTGGCCAGGGCGACGTCTTCCAGCGGCAGCGAGATCCGGCTGCCCTCCCCGGTGGCGTCGCGGTGCCGGACCGCGGCGGCGATCGCGAGCGCCGCGTACAGGCCGCACAGCAGGTCCCACACGGGCACGACATGATTGACCGGTTCGGCGTGGTCGACCGGTCCGGTGGCGAGCGGGAAGCCGGTGGCCGCGTTCACGGTGTAGTCGACGGCGGTCGACCCGTCCGCACGCCCGAGGATTTCGAGATGGATCAGATCGGGCCGCTGGGCGACCAGGGCGGCATGGCTGTGCCAGTCGCGACCGGACACATTGGTCAGCAGGATTCCGCCCGCGGGGCCACCCGCCGTGATCAGCCGGCTGATCAGTTGCTGTCCCACCGGCGAGCGGAGATCGGCCGCGACCGAGCGTTTGCCCTTGTTCAGGCCGGTCCAGTAGATGCTGGCGCCGTCGTCGGTCAACGGCCAGCGGTGGACATCGGCCGCGCCACCGAGCGGGTCGACCCGGATGACCTCGGCGCCGAGCTGGCTCAGGGTCATCCCGGCCAGCGGTGCGGCCACGAAGCTGGAGATCTCGACCACCCTGACCCCGGCCAGCGGCTGTGTCGCGGACTGCTGATGCTCGGTCACCGACCGGCTCCTTCCGGCTGGGCAGACTGCAGCAGGGTGCGCAGACCGCGGATGTCGACTTTGCCGGTCGCACCGCGCGGTATCCGTTCGGGCGAATCCGCCAGCACCCACACAGTGGGTATCTTGAAGGCGCTCAACGACTCCCGGACCTGTTTGCGCAGTGTATCGGGCGTGGTCGCGCCGTCGCAGACCACGAGCGCGCCCACCCGCGCGCCGTGCTCGCCCGCGACATCGGTCACGCAGGCGTCGATGACGCCGTCGACACCGCGCAGTGCCCGCTCGACCTCGCTGGGATACACCGTCGCGCCACTGACTTTGAACATGTCGTCGGCACGTCCGTGATAGAAGAGGAAGCCCTGGTCGTCGAGGTGGCCGAGGTCACCTGTGCGGTAGAAGCCGTCCGGTGTCATGAATTCGGCGCGCTCGCGCAGGCACAGACCGCGCAGCAGGTGCGGACCGCGGAGCTCGATGACACCCACGTCACCGGCGGGCAGCGGAGAACCGTTGTCCTGGCCGGTGATCCGGACCTGCATCCCGGTAAACGGCTGCCCGCAGCTGCCCCAGGCCGACGCGGGCATGTCGGTGCCGGCGGGATACCCGCTGTACGGGCCGAATGATTCGGTCATCCCGAACAGGTTGGCGCGAGCACCGGGTCTGGGTCGTAGATCGGCGGGCAGCAACGCATCCAGGCTGCCGGGCCGCAGCGTCGTGACGGCGATATCGCCCGCCGCGGACGCCCGGGCGAGCGCTTCGGCCTGCTCGGGCCAGCCGCGGAACAGCGTCACCCCTTCCCTGCGCAACAGCTCGAGGGTGGAGTGAGGGTGGGGGACAGCCTCGGTGACGAGCGTTGCACCGGCGAGCAGTGTCGACAGCACTCCGCCGCCGAGGCCGCCGACCCAGAAGAACGGCATCGGCAAGTACAGGCGGGTGCTCTCGTCGATGGCGCGGGCAGGTAGTCCGGCCCGGACAGCGCCGAAAGCACTGCCGTGGGAGTGCAGGACTCCCTTGGGCATGCCACGACTTCCCGAGGTGAACAGAATGGCGAAGGTATCGGCAGCCGAGACGGATTCGGCCAGCGCCGTCGCGATCCGAACCGCTCGGCCGGTCGGCTTCGCGGCCAGGAGGCGGTCAGCGGTCCAGATCTGGCGGAGCGCCGGGAGTGACGGATCGGGCTCGACCGTTCCGTCCGTGTGCGCCGGCGGGAGATCCTCGAGATAGTTCCGGCCGCGGAATTCCGGCACGGTCACCACGATCCCGACCGCGGCCACCCGCAGTTGTGCCCGCAACTCCGGAGGACGCAACAGTGTGCTCAACGGCACCAGCGTTGCACCGATCCTGGTGAGCGCCACCGCGATCCGCACCCAGTCGATGCCGTTCGGCAGCAGCAGACCCACCCGGGTTCCCTTGCCGACACCGGAATCGACGAGCACGGCGGCCAGCTCCCGGGTGACCGAGTCGAGCTCGCGGTAGGTGAGCCGGCCACCGGGCTCGATCAGCGCCGCGACATCGCCGGACCGCTCCGCCCGATCGCGGATGAGCTGGTCCATGGTCGTGGCTGCGTGGTCGGCCGGGTTCGCCGGTGTCGGTGGCTCGATGCCGCGACCGACCGGATGAACGGCGCCGTCCTCGTCGCGATAGACGAGCTCGCCCGTATGGAACCATTGGTCGGGATCGAAGCACTCTTCACGGCTTCGCCGGTGGTAGCCCGGCATGACGAACGGTCCACGGAAACAGAACTCGCCGACCACTCCCGGATCGACCGCGGCACCGGTGTCGGGGTCGAGCACCGCGATATCGAAGCCGGGCACCGGAATTCCACCGATCCGGCCCGCGTCCCCGTAGAACAGGACCGAACCGCCCGCTTCCACCGAACCCGGTTGATCATCCCAACCGGCGGTGACCTCCAGGAGGTCGGCGGGGCCGGGGCTCCGCAGCGTCGCCCCGGCGAGCACCGCGGGAAGCAACCCGGACAGGATCCCGGCGGGGGAGGGGAGCGGGTGATCGGCACGCAGCACGGACTCCTCGGTCAGCGCACGTGTCCGGTTGCGGACACGATGACCACCGAGCAGCGTGCCGTGGGTATGTACGGCACCGGTGAGCGAGCCTCCCGTCGAGGGGAGGTAGAGCAGGCACAGCGGATCCGCGGCATGGACATCGTCTTCGAGGGCGGTGAGCTGCGCGTCGTCGACGGCGTCGGCCCATCGATCGACCTCCGGGACATACCGTGCCGGTGTCATGCTGTCGGTGACCACGTGGCGCAGCTGTGGTGCCGCCGTGCAATACCACCTCCCCTCGGCATCGAATTCCGCGCCGCGCAATGCCTCCGACACCACCCGGGCCGCGCTGGGTACATCGTTTTCCTGTGCGCGCAGGAGAATCCGAACATCGCTGTGGGCCAGTAGATCCCGGATTTCGACGGAACCGGCGGATGCGGGCAGCGGGACGGCGACAGCCCCGATACGCGCGACGGCGAGCAGCGCGACAACGAATTCAGCCCCATCGGGGTACAGCAGCCCGATGTGCACGCCCTTGCCCGCACCGAGTCCGGCGAGACCGCGGGCGAGGAGCGCCGAACGGCGTTCGGCGACACCGAAGGTCAACCGCTCGCCCTCTCGATCCAGCAGCGGCTTGTCCGGGAACGCTCGTGCGTGCGCGCGCAGCACTCCGCCCAGGGTCGTGGGTTCTGCGCCGGGTGCCTGCCGTGTCGGCTCCACCTCGGTACCGTCTTCCATCCAGGTTCTCCTGTCACACATGGCCATCCGCCGTTATGGGCTGCTTCGCATCGCGATGGCCTGCTGGGCACGGTCGAGCACCGAGGCAAGACCCCACTCGAAGTTGTGGTCGTCGGGGGCGCCGGAGCGGCGACCTTCGGCCATCGCCGCGGCGAGCAACGGTGTCGTCTCGGGTTCGATACGGATCACGTCGTAGTAGGCGGCTGCCTCGCTGCCCAGCTCCTGGTTCTTGTCATGGAGTCGCTGGAGCACCACCGATCCCTGGACGTGCAGGTTGACCGCCGAATAGACGGTGAAGGCGTCGTCGAGCGACAACCCGGCGCTGACCAGGTTCGCCACGGTCCGCTCCACCTGTTCGGCGCCCAGTCGCGCCGCGTGCTGGCTCAGCGCCGAGCGGATCAGGACCAGGTCGCACAGGATCGGGTTGTCGAGAAAGGTGCGGCGCATGATCCGTGCGTGCCGGGCCAGCGAATCCCGCCAATTGTGCGGCTCGACCGAGGGAAAAGGCACCGCGTACAGGTATTGCCGCAGCGCGCGGTCGGTCATGGCGTTGAGCAGATCGTCCTTCTTGCGGAAGTACCAGTAGATGCTGGTCACCCCGACGTCGAGGTGTTTGCCCAGCAACGGCATGCTGAGGCCGTCGACGGTGACCTGCTCGGCGAGTTCGAACGCGCCGTCGATGATGTCCTCCGGATTGAGCGAGCCACGTTCGCGCCTGCGGCGCGGCGCGCTGCCCTGACGGCCGCTCACGCGGTGACTTCCGTGGTGCGGGTGTAGCGCGGCTCGCGCTTTTCCGCGTAGGCGGCGAATGCCTCGAGCACGTCCGGCCCCGCGATATTGGCACCGGCCGCTGCCGCTTCGGCATCGAGGGCCTGCGGGAGGGTGCGACCGGTACCCGTGTTGAGCAGGTCCTTGGTCTGCCGGAGTGCCAAGGGCGGACCGGCGGCAAGGCGCTGGGCCAGGTCGGTCACGACACCGTCGATCGTGTCGGCGGTGTGCAGCCAGGTGACCAAACCCAGCTCGAGGGCTTGCGTTCCGTCGATCATCTCTGCCAGCAAGGCGAGGCGTTTGGCCTGCTGGAGGCCGACAAGACGCGGCAGCAGCCAGGAACCACCACAGTCCAGCGACAGCGCCCGGCGGGCGAAGATCTGGCAGAACCTAGTCTCCGGTGTCGCGATCACGAGATCGCACGCCAGCGCGAGGTTCCACCCCGCACCGACGGCGACACCGCGAACCTTGGCCAGCGTCGGCACGGGCAGTTCGTGCAGCAAGCGCACGGTGTCGTTGATGGTCGCGAGTTCCGCGCGGGGATCAGGGAATTCGTCCATACCCTCCGCATCGGCGATATCGGCACCGGCACAGAACGATTCGCCCGCACCGGTGAGGATCACCGCACGGACCATCTCGTCTCCGGCGATGTCGCTCAGCGCTGCCCGCAGCGCGTGCCACAGCGGGAAGCTGATCGCGTTCTTGCGGTGCGGGCGGTTCAGCGTCAGGGTGCGCACCCCGTCGGTCTGTTCGATGAGCAAGGTGGGTTCTGCGGTCACTGGATCGTCCTTTCGTCGTTGTTCCTGGCGGGCCCGAGCGCGCCCCGGCTGCGGAACTCCTCGATCTCCTCCGGCGTGAAACCCGCTCTCGTCAATACGGTTTCGGTGTGCTCACCCAGTGCCGGTACCGCGCCCATCGGCGGCTCGAAGCCGGCGATGACCGGCGGTGGCAGCAGCGCGGTGACCGGACCCGCCGGGGTCGGGATGTCGCGCCAGCGCCGCCGGGCCGCCAGGTGCGGATGCGTGATGACCTCTCCGGGCGTTCGGAACCGGGAATTGCCGATGCCGGCCGCATCCGCCTGCTCCTGGACGGCGTCGGCATCGTGGCCGGCGCACCAGCGGGCGATCTCTCGGTCGAGCTCGTCGCGCAGCCGCACCCGGTCGGCATTGGTGGCGTACCGGGGGTCGGCCGCCAGGTCCGGCCGGTTGATCAGGTCGCGGGCCAGGCGTTGCCATTCCCGGTCGTTGGTGGTGCCGAGTACGACCGTCTCACCGTCGGCGGTGCGGTACGCGCCGTAGGGGGCGACCGCGGGAGAACTCATGCCAAGTGGCTGCTGGTCGACCCCGGTGTGGCGGGTGTAGGTGAGGTGGTAGCCCATCAGCTCGGTCGCGGTGTCGAACAGGCTCACCGACGCGCTGGATGGCACGGCGGATCGCCTGTCCGGGGCGCGCTTGGCGCAGATCAGCGCCAGGATCGTCAGTGCGGCATACAGGCCGGAGCTCACATCGGCGATGGGTGGTCCTGGCTTCGCCGGCGCGTTCGGGGTACCGGTGACCGCACAGGTGCCCGACTCGGCCTGGATGAGCAGGTCGTACGCCCGCTTGTGTGACAGCGGCCCGCCCGCGCCGTAGCCATCGATCTCCATCACCACCAGCTCCGGGAATTCCGCCGCCAGCTGCTCGGCCGACAACCCGAGTGCGGCGGTCGCTCCCGGTGCGAGGTTGGACACGAAGACATCGGCGGTCCCGAGGATCCGTCGCAGGATCGCCCGGCCGCCGGGATCCTTGAGATCCAGCGCGACGGACTCCTTGCCACGATTCGCCCAGACGAAGTGCGCGGCGAGGCCGTGGACGACATCGTCGTAGTGCCGGGCGAAGTCGCCGCCCCGCGGATTCTCGATCTTGATCACGTGGGCGCCGAAGTCGGCGAGGACGCGCGTACACATCGGTGCCGACACCGCTTGCTCCAGCGCGACAACGGTGAGCCCGGACAGCGGCCCTCCCGGTTCTGCCTCGGCGGAAATCTGCACAGCTGACCTCGTTTGCGTCGTCGGGCCGGTGAAAGCGACCGCGAAAGTATGTACTGTAATATATACAGTAGCTAGAACTGCAAGGGCTACTGCCGACTGGGTGACCGAGCTGGGTCACGACTGCGCGAGGATCGGTGAGACAGAGGTTGTCAGCGATGAAGTACGTTCTGGAATACCCCAGTGAGCGTCCCGGCGCGTCGGAGGCGTTTCTGCATCCCGAGGTGATCCGCGAACTCACGGTCGCGGCCGAGGAGTGCGGATTCGCCGCGGTGGCGCTGAGCGAGCACCCCGCGCCGTCGCTGAAGTGGCGGCGCAACGGTGGGCACAACACGCTGGACCCGATCGCGGCGCTGAGCTACATCGCCGGCGTGACCTCACGGATTCGGTTACTCACCAATCTGTACGTGCTGCCGTTCCGGAACCCGTATCTGTCGGCGAAGGCGCTGGGAAGTCTGGACATCGTCTCCGGGGGCCGGCTGATCGCCGGTGTCGGAGCCGGATACCTGCGCGCAGAGTTCGCCGCGCTCGGCATCGATCACACGCGGCGGGGCCTGCTGCTCGATCAGTCGCTCGATGCGGTGTGCCGGATCTGGTCCGAGCCCGAATCTCCGGTCACGGGAGAAGGTTTCGGCGCGCCCGGACCGGTGTGGACGCAGAGTCCCGTGCAGCGGCCCCATCCACCGCTGTGGATCGGGGGAAACGGGGCCGCCGCCCGGCGCAGGGTCGTGCGTCACGGTGCCGGATGGATGCCCATCATCGCCGATCGAGGTATGGCCGCGGCGATGCGCACGACAGCGATCGAGAATGCCGAGGACTTCACCGGCGGCGTCGACGGCCTGCGTCGCGAACTGGCCGCCGCCGGACGCGATCCGGATTCCGTCGACATCCAGATCGTCTGCCCGGTGGTCGATTTCACCGACCGCTCCTCGGTGCGTGCCGCGATCGACGTACTGGAGGACCTCGGGAAGCGAGGCGCCACCTGGGCCGTCGTACATGCCGACAGCACGAGTCCCGACGCCGCTGTCCGGTCGATCCGGGCGTTCGCGGACTCGGTGATCGCGAGGTAGGCGCGACATGGAAATAGTCACAGCGAACCGAAGATGGAGTGTGTCATGACCGCACAGGTGCCCGCCGAGCTCGAGGACCTTCTCCGGCGGCCGATTGTCGGAATTCTCGGCACAGTCGCTCCGCACGGTGCTCCGGATCTGACGCCGATGCGCTTCACCTGGGACGGCGCACATCTGCGGATGAGTCATACGATTCCGCGCCGCAAGTTCACCAGCCTGCAGGCAAATCCGAACTACTCGTTCCTGATCACGGATCCGGAGGCTCCGTCGCGGTGCCTGGAGACCCGGGGGTGGTTGGTCACCGTGCTGGGGGATGAGAAGGGTGAGTTCTATCAGGAGCTGAACGAACTCTACGGTGACGCCCACGGCGGACTGCCCGCCGATGTGTACGACCGTGTCGTCTTGATTCTCGACGTCACCAGGTTCACGGTCAAATGAGAACAGCCGCCTGCCCCGGCACCGTCGATGTCTGATGCGGTGCTGGGGCAGACGGCCTGATGGGGTGGGTCCGCCGAGTCAGTCCAGCGTGACCTTCGCGCCGATCAGGTCGAGTGCGTTGTCGCGCATCACCTTTCGGGTGTCCTCGTAGGAGAATTCCGGGAACTGCGGGATATCCGCAGTGAACGTGGTCGGATCGGCAAGGCCCTCACCGTGCGGCCAGTCGGAGCCGAACAGGATCTTGTCGACGCCGATCGTCTCGGCCAGCAGCTTGACGTCGTCTTCGTAGTAGGGCGCGATCCAGACATTGTTCTTCAGCTGCTCGACCGGATCCTCCGTGAAATGGTACGGCGCGGTATTCGCCGCCTTCTTCAAGCGCTTGATCAGGCGGTAGACGAAGTACGAGCCGTTCTCGATGCTCGCGACCTTGAGCTTCGGGTGCCGGGTGAAGACCTGATGGACGATCATCGAGGCGATGGTGTCGTGGATCGCGCGGTCGTCCAGGAGGATCTGATCCAGCGGATCCTTCTTGCCGAATCCCTCGAATTGGGCCTTGCCTCCCCACAATGCGTTGATCGCGAGGTATCCGCTGTCGGACAGGTGGAAGCCGACCGGCACTCCCGCCTCGGCCAAGCGGGCCCACACCGCATCGTGCAACGGGTCGCCCAGCGATCGTGGGTGGGTGACGCCGGGCACCGGCGCCGGGCGGACCAGGATCATCTTGGCGCCCCGGTTCAGCACGAACTCGACTTCTTCGACCGCGGCAACGGGATCGGCCAGCGAAATGATCGGCGCCGCGATGATCCGATGGTCGGGCCGGTCGAATCCCCAGTCCTCGTCGAGCCACAGGTTGAAGGCATGCAGCGAGGCCATCGTCGCGGGGATGTCGTGCTTGAGAGCTTCCTCGACCCCGCAGGCGAAAGTGGGCAGCATGAAGACGGTTTCGAGCTTCTGCCTGTCCAGGACAGGTACGCGGGCGTCGCGCTGCTGGTACTCCGGGTGGTCCGCCAGGCGGTCGACTTTCATCAACGAGGCGGGATCCACGCCGTCCGGGATCTCACCGCGGAACAGCAGATCGAGGCAGCCGGGTTCGATGATGGGGTCGAACGTCGGGTTGGGGACGAAGTGATTGACCTTCCCGCCCATGATCGCGAGGGTGCGCCTGCCGTCCTGGACCATCTGCACACCGCGCTGCCTGAATTCCTTGGGCAAGTGGCGGGTGAACGCATCCAATGCTTCGTAGTAGTGGTTGTCGACGTCAATGGCCAGATAGTCCAGCGTTGTCATTCCCTGTCCCTTCGTTGCAGATACGCCATCGAGGCCTCGCGGCAGACCATCGCAGTCGGCCATACTGTATCTCTTCCAGTATTGCATTTCAGCCATCGGATGGCGAGCTTCCCGGGGTCTCGCGGCTGCAGCGCGACTGTCGATCGAGGGAATCGCGCGTGCGACCCGTCCGGCGCCAGGCCGGGTGGCCGTCAGGTGCGCGGGCTGGAGCGTCCATGGGTTGCCGGCACCGGCAGATCGAGTCGCTGGATCCGCGCGTAGAGCGGGTCATCTGCGGCAGCCTCGATGAGCCGCTGGTGTGGTCGGTCGAGGAATCGGCGTCAACCCCGGTCCCGTCAGCACGTGCCTCGGCCAGGTTGAGATCCGATCTCGTCGTCAGCAAGGCAGGTTGGTGACCACAACACCTCGATTGGATCAAACATGCTCACGTCCGTCGGTCGGCGTCACGCGCAGAACCTGCTCCACGCCCAGCACATCGGAGGACGCGTACTGGGGTGGGGTTTCGCCACGCCGCACCGGGAGCCTTGGGCGACGTCGGGGAGATCGAGGGCGAGAATGGGTGTATGCGGGAATTGACCCCGGGCCAGGTGTTCGCGGGTTACGTGATCCAACGCCGACTTGGCGCCGGCGGCATGGGCGCGGTGTATTTGGCGCGCGACTTAAGCTTGCCAAGATTCGTCGCGCTCAAGCTGCTGGACAGTGCCGACGATGAATCGCGTAACCGGTTCCTGAGCGAGGCCGAGCACATCGCCCAGCTCGAACACCCCAACATCATCGCCGTCTACGGCCGTGGCAGCGAAGATGACCAGCTATGGATCTCGATGCAATACATCGACGGCGGCGACGCAGCCACAGCAGTGCGGACATGCGGCGCACTGTCGGCCGGTCGGGCGGTGTGGATCATCTCCGAGGCCGCCAAGGGGCTCGATTTCGCACACGCGCACGGTGTGCTGCACCGTGACGTCAAACCTGCCAACATCCTGCTCGGTCGGCCGACTGGTGGCCAGGACGAACGGGTGGTCCTCGCCGATTTCGGCATCGCGAAGGCACTCGAGGTCACCCAGGGGCTGACCGGTACAGGGATACGGGCCACGCTCGGCTACACCGCACCGGAACGGTTCAGATCATCCACCGCAGTCGATGCTCGCGCGGACGTGTACTCCCTCGGCTGCACGTTGTATCACCTGATCACCGGATCCCCGCCCTATTCGGGCACAGAGACGCAACTGATGTGGGCGCACTGTGAGGCGCCGATCCCACTGCCCAGCCGGGTACCCTCGGCCCGCGTCACCGGGCTGCCCAGCGACTTGGACAGCGTCATCGAAAGGGCGCTGGCGAAGGACCCCGACAATCGCCCACCCAGTTGTCGCGCCCTCGCCGAGGCCGCCCGACAAGCCCTGTACTCGGCCGATCCTGCCCGACCCACCGAACTCTCCGATAGCACCAGGCCAGGCTCGGGGCCACCTGCCACACGCCCTACACGCAACCGGCACGCTCACAGGGAGACCTTTGCACCGTCTTCACAATCGGCTGCACCACTGTCCGACACAGTGGTCAATCAACCCGTGGACCATACTTTCGCATCCACCAATCGCGCCGATGGCTTCTCGACACGTTGCCGACATGTCGTTGCAGCCGTGCGACAGGCACTGCGCTCGAGACCGGCGACGCCCTGGTGGCGGAGGCGGTCGACCGCCGCAGCGATCGCAGTCGTTCTGCTGGTCCTCGGGGCGGGCGTCACGGTGAAATTCACGATTTGGCCGCAGCCCGACAGCGGGGCTGTCGAGAAAACGCTCAAGATTGCCAAACCTGGTGACACAGACGAGTTGGCATTCGCCGGTACCAAGGGCCAGAAGGTGTTCGTCGAGGTGGCCTCGTCGACCCTGCCCGACCAATGCTTCCCCTTGTCGTTGACCGACCCGGTCGACAAGGAGATCGCGGACGGATGCATCCGCAATGGCGGCGGGGTCATCAACACCACGACCCTGCCGGCCAGCGGCGAGTATGCCGTGATGCTGAACCCGTCGAACGACGCCACCGGCGAAGCAACCGTACGCGTGATTGATGTCGTCGACCAGGACGCGGCGATCTCTCCGGACGGGACGCCGGTCACCAGCAGGATCGACACCCCCGGTGCTGCGAGCCGGTTCCGGTTCGCAGGCACCAAGGGACAGAAGGTGTTCGTCGAGGTGGACTCGACGGACCTGCCCGACCAATGCTTCCCGTTGTCGTTGACCGACCCGGTCGGCAAGGAGATCGCGGATGGATGCATCCGCGATGGCGGCGGTTTCATCGACACCACGGTTCTGCCGGTCGACGGTGAGTACACCCTCGTCCTCGACCCGGAGTACACCGACCGGACAACCAACGGGACCGGCGAGTCGCAGGTGCGGCCGTTCACCGTCGTCGACCAGGATGCGACGATCTCTCCGGACGGGACGCCGGTCACCAGCAGGATCGACACCCCCGGTGCTGCGAGCCGGTTCCGGTTCGCAGGCACCAAGGGACAGAAGGTGTCCGTCGAGGTGGCCTTGTCGACCCTCATGCCGTCCGGCTGCTTCTTGTCGCTGCGCGACCCGGGCGGCAAGGAGATCGCTACAGGATGCATCAGCACTGACGGCAGCGGCTCCATCGACACCACAGACCTGCCGGTCGACGGCGAGTACACCCTCGTGGTCGCTCCGGAGTACACCGACCCGATCAGGAACGGGACCGGAGAGTCGCAGGTGCGGCTCTATTCCCGGTAGAATCCTCGCGTTTCCGGTTCCTGTCGGGGCTGTCGAACCGTTGCGCAAGGGATGCCTATATGGGGCCCAGTGCTCGGGCACGAAATCCAGACCCAGTGCAGACACGGCAGTACCTGTGTCAGATCGGGTTCAGCGGTCTCGTTTCACCGAACTCGCTGGTTCGGACCGATGATCGGTGGCGTTGTCGAGTCGCTGTTGCTGCCGCACGGAGTTTGGCATGGCCGTCGCCGTCATCGTTCTATGGTGTGTGCACTGCACTGCACTGCACGGCAGGTCATGTTTCTTCGAAAGTCATTGTTGTCGAACCGATCCGGATCACGGTTCCGGTCGACAGCAAGGTGGTGAGCTCGATGTGTGCGCCCTCGACATAGACACCGTTGCACGAGTTCACGTCCTCGATCGCCAGGCCTTCCCGTTTGGGGACGATCTGCGCGTGGAGGCGGCTGACCTTCGGGTCGTCCAACTCCAGATCGTTGCCGGGATCGCGCCCGATGCTCAATCCTTTCGGGGGGACCGCGACGATACGGCCGTCGTCGAATATCAGCCGCCCACTGCGGTGGGTCCTCGGGATCTCGGCCACGGTGGTGAGCATCGTCTTGGCCTGCATCGTGTCGGCTGGGCCCGATCCGAGTATCGGTTCCCGCCGTAGCAGCTGCTGCTCCAGCTGGACGAGTTGCGCGCACGGGTCGATTCCCAATTCGTCGGCCAGGATCGCCTTGACTTTGCGACACGCCTCCAACGCATCGCCCTGTCGGCCCGATAGAGATAGCGCGGTGATCAACTGTCCCCACAGCGGTTCCCGAAATGGGTGTTCGCCGGTTAACGTCTGCAGTTCGCCGACGACGTCGGAGGCCTTGCCGCAATGCAGATCCGCACTGATCCGTTCCGACGTCGTGGTGAGGTGTTCCTCCTTCATCGCGGTCGAGAAGTCGTCGGCGTATCGGATGCTGCGTAGATCGGCCAACGGGGTGCCGCTCCACTGGTCGAGCGCGCGCCGGAAGTGCGCGGCCGCGGCGGCGGGATCGCCTGATTTGTTGGCCGTTTGGCCGGCCTGACGGGCCGATGCGTATCGTCCGACGTCGCATTCGGCATCGGTGATGTCGAGGCGGTAGCCGGGGGCGATGGTGCACAGGGTTGTGGGGGCGACCCCCACCGACTTCAAGCTTTCGCGCACTCTGTGAACGAGCACTTGCAAACTATTGGTGTAGGCATTGGGCGGGTTTCCGTCCCACACTGCTTCCGCCAGGGCCTCTGTCGACACGGCCTTCCCACGATTGATGGCCAGCATCGCGAGCATGGTCCGCGGTCTGGGACCGCCGACCGGCAACTCTTGTGCATCGACGAGCAAGCGCACGGGCCCGAGGACACGGACGTCTATCTCCGGCATGGTCACCTTCACCTCCAACCGTTGTCGGTGCCCCGGGCACCACACTGGTGGCCGGGGCCGGTGGTTGATGCTGCAGGCAGCGTCAACTGAATGTATCCAGGTACTGCCAGGTCAGCCATTGTTGTGACCGAAACGAGCAGGTCACATCTGCTCAAGGGTGGATTCTGACCACGACTGATTGAACGGCCTTGTCGTGCCAGGTTTGATTATTGGAGTCCCAGAGAGGCCACAGGCTGTTCAGCAGACCTGGGATGCCTAACAGAAGGTGATTTCCGACAACGTGGATCGTCAGCTGTGTACCCCAGCGGACCAGCGCCGAAGATACCCCCAAGGGCCATCCGGTCGCTTCCGCGAGCACCGCGATGCCGACGCACTTCTTCCCGAGGGACTGACCGGTCCTGCCCTGCAGAACCACCTGGTTCGATACGGCGACGGCCAGGTAGACGAAGAACCCGAACACCGCGATCACCAGCCCCAGCACATTGGGTGCGGCCTCCGCGGACGAACCGAACTGTTGCCGTGCGGACCTCGTCGGCTCGGTGGCAATGACGAGCCCGACACAGACGGCGATCACCGTGGGCACCACCGCCAACAAATAGTCGATCAGATAAGCGCCGACCCGGGACCACCACGATGCATACGGGTACCTGCGGCGCGGCGGGTACTGTGGCGAAGCTGGATGGGACTGCGACAACATGGTTGTGCTCCTCAAAAGTAGGTTCTATCGGGATCGGGACCCGCCGCACCCTGCGAGTGATGGTCACCGCGGGTGCGACGGGCTGAGCCCAGGAGTGCGTTGGTACCCCTGCCGCCCGGACCGCCGGGCGGCAGGGACACCGTCGCCATTCAGATCAGGTCACCTTGAATGTGGCCCTGTAACGACCGCTCTGGCCTCGGAATTCGAGGACCGCGGTCGACTGTCGGGTGGGCAGGGACAAGCGCTGTGGCGCTCCGATCTCGTCGTCGTTGCCCTTCCCGAACTCCATATAGATGGAGTTCAGGCCCCGGAGTCCCTCCGTGATAGTTGTGGCGAGCGTCCTGGCCCGAGGGGCAGCCAACTGGCCGACCGTGCGCGCCAGCGCCGCGGTCCATGCCAGATTCAGGGTGCTCCGATAAGCGTCGATCACATTGCCGTCGACATCGCGGCCATTGTCTTTCTCGATCAACTGAACGACATACACCGAGGTGGGGTCATAAGCGGCGACCGTGACGTCGCGGCTACGACGGTCTCCGTCGTCCATCACGTCCCAGAAACCACCAGGCCCGGTCACCGTGAACTCCGTCCGCGACGCCAGGTTGACACCGGTCGGAACGCTGCCCCGGAACAGCAGCAGATAGACATCGTCTGATGTCCATTCATCGGCACCGTTCCCAGTCTCGTCCACGCACTTCATGGTGTCGACAATTACGTTCGCCATGACTTCTCCTTTGGATTTGGTGAAATCGGGGGTCCGTTCCACCGGCTTGAACTTTCTGGAACCAATAAGACACTCGATCACTGATAATCGGCTGGCAAAATTCTGGCAACTCATATCAACGGACTCGATCGTCGCCTTGTCAATGCTGAAATGCATTGATTCCCAATAGGTGTGAGCAACAGGATCCATGGCCGCCACGCTTGACGAGCCGCGCGCTTCGCGTACAAAGACCTGCGGTCCACCACAGTCAATTCCCGCACGTCACCACTCGCGCACCCTCCGGGGATCACATGCGGCGCATCTTCCGGGGTCCATTGGTGGCAAACCTACGCTACATCAACTTTTGATTTGCGCATCGATTCTTCTGGATTGCAAGGATTTAGTCAGTCGACCGTAAGGGCAACGGCCTAATTATTGGTGTCAGTCCGAGCAATCGGATCGAACGAAGAGACGATCATGGCAAATGTGATTTTCGATGAAATGCGGTGCCTATTCGACAGCGACGAGATCGGATCGGACGACAACTATCTGATGACGTTACGCCAGAGATCAGCTGCCGCCCCTCGACATTCTGCAATTTACTGGAGATCGTGGCCGGTACCAGACCGTCATCAAGGCAGCCTGACCCGCCGTGAGTCGGCGCCGTCATGTTTCCGCTATGGCGCCGACCACACGCCGCGGAATCAAAACCGGTCGCCCACGAACGTTGCCGACCAAGGGCAGAGGCGCCGACGCACCTACACATCCACTCGAATGCAACTTCCGGAGGCCGATCAATGTTGACCGAATGGGAAGATCAATGGTGGCTGAGTGACGAGGAACGACGCGCGGCGGTGATGGCATTGCCTACGCTGGAGTTCCGCCATCACGCGGTGATCGCTCCCGCCGCACCCGGCGATGTGCGAACGGCCGTCTCGGTCGGACCTGCGGGTGAGGTCATCGCGTTGTGGTGTTCGGCTGCGGAGTGGCGTGCGCTCATTCCGACGCCGATGGAGTGTCGGAAGCCAACTGCCCGACTCGCATACAGGGCGACTCGGCCGCTCACCGTCCGAGTCGCCGTGTATACGCCGCAACCGACCGTCACTCGTATCGCGGGTATGCATCTGGCTCCCCACGACGTGCAGAGGCTGCCCCAGGGCAGGACTCTCGTGGTTGGTACCGAATTGGCCTCGTTTTCACAGGAGGACTACTTTCCCCTCACCGCCGCCGCTGTCTACGACAACGCTGGATCGGTGGTGGCCGAAGGAGTGCTCGGCTGCAACATCGCGCATATCTACACGAGTACTGAGGGCCATACCTGGGTGGGTTACAGCGACGGAGGAATCTTCTTCGACTGTCTCCCCGATGGTTCACCCAACCCTGGTGCAGGCGGACTGGCTCGGTTCACTCCAGACCTACAGCTCGACTGGCGATTCGGGGACACAACGTCGCTCTCGACGAACGCGCCGCGGATCTACGACTGCTACGCGCTGAACATCGACGGCAACACCACCTGGACGTGCTACTACGACGATTTTTCCATCATCCGCATCGAGAACGGAATACTCACCCGTTGGCGCAACGACGTCTTCGGGGCCAAAGCCCTCGCCGTCGACGGTGACCGCATCGCCCTATATGACGGATGGGGTCCCGTCGATGGGCGGCTGGTGGTAGGCATCCTCAGCGGCGGGCGGATGCACGTCACCGGCGAATACCGGCTGACGCTACCGACCGGGCAGCCGTTGGCCGCCCATACACGTCTCATCGGTCGAGGTCCCGACCTGCACCTCATCACCGACACCGACTGGTATCGCCTCAGCCTCGACGACATCGCCACCGGATGGCCATCGGCGAGACTGCACCGATCTCACCCGCTCTCGAGACGAAGAACCGCAGCCTAGCTGGCAGTGGCCGCAACGATGTCAGTCCACGATGCAAGGGATGGCCGCGGCGCGAGACTGCACATCATTGCGCTCACCGTCGATCCCGAGCCCCGGCGAATCGCCTCACCCCGAACCCCGACCGCCGGAATACCGCCGGCGTCGTCGAGGTTGGCCACTGCGAACCGCAAACGCCGTCGATCAGGCCGACGGTCACTCCGGCACCCTTGTTGTCGGGTAGCCATAACGCCAGCGATTCGGTGACCGCGAGTCCCGCATACGATCCTGGCTCTCGCGGGTACCCCATCGCGCATCGAATGCCGGGTCCGCCGAAACGCGCTGCGGTGGCCGGATCCTGTCGGCGGGCTGTGCGACAGCGGTGTTCCGGATGTCGGCGATAGCCATCGACCAGAAGGGATGTTAGGTTAGGCATAGGTAACCTGATTGGAGAGTGAGGTCTCTTGGTGCGCGTGGTCATCCTCTTCGGATCGGAGCTGGGCACGTCCGAATCGGTGGCGGACTGCCTGGCCGGCGAGCTGTCGAGCCACGAGGTCTCGGTCTACGACATGGTCGATTTCGACCCCGGCGATCTGGACGCGGCGGACTTCCACATCGTCGTCTGCTCGACCTATGGCGACGGCGATCTGCCCACAGGCGCCGAACCGTTCTTCGACACTCTCGACGCCACCCGCCCCGATCTGACCGGTCTGCGCTTCGCGGTCTTCGGCCTCGGTGACAGTGTTTACGGTGACACCTTCAACCGGGGTGGGGAGATCGCCGCGGAAAAGCTGACCGAGTGCGGCGCCGTGCAGGTCGGCGAACACGCCCGTCACGATGCCTCGACCGAGATCAAGCCCAAGGACATGGCCAGGCAATGGGCGTCGACCCTCCCGCTGCACAGCCACGCCGCCGTGTGATCCCCGGCTGCCCAGCACGTTCGTCGACGCGCCGCAGTGGTTCCAAGATCATCGAGGTACCCGGCGGGAGAATCCGAGCCATGAGCACACCCGAGGACTGGAACACCAAGATCATTGCCGAGTTCCGTGCCAACCAGGGCCGCGTCGGCGGCAACTTCGAAGGTGCCCCGATGGTGCTGCTCCACCACCGCGGCCGCAAAACCGGCCGCGAACTCATCACCCCGACGATGTATCTGCCGGACGAACACGACCCCGACACCATCTATGTCTTCGCCAGCAAAGCCGGCGCGCCCACCAACCCCGCCTGGTATTACAACCTCACCACGGCGGGCGCCGCCGACATCGAGATCGGCACCGACACCTACCCGGTCACTGTCGCCGAGATCACCGGCGCCGGCCGTGACCGTATCTACGCGGAACAAGCCCGTCGCTATCCAGGATTTGCCGGCTACGCGGAGAAGACCGCCGGGATCCGCACCATCCCCGTCCTCGCCCTACACCGAGCCTGACCTTCTGGAACTGCGCCGACCGTGATTATCGATTACGGCACATATCGCGGTCGGCGTGGGTATGTGTCAGGGATTCGAGTAGGGATCGACCTCACGCAGCCGTTGCCGGTGTATTCGCTGTAATTCGCCGGCGCGGGTGAGAAAGTCGGCGATTGTTTCGAGTTCGGCGGTGTCGTAATAGCTCAGCAACATCTTGTAGCTCTCGACGATCATCGGTACGACGAGTTCCTGCACGCGATGGGCCGCGAGTTCGGTGGCCATCACGATCACGCGACGACGATCGGTCGGGTGCAGCGAGCGGGCGATGTAGCCTTGCTTCTCCAGCCGGTTGAGCATGATCGTGACACCGGCGGAGGTGAGTCCGAGCCGTTCGGCAAGCATTCCGGGCGTCGTGGACTTCTCGTCTTCCAGCAGGACGATCTCCAGTGCGCGTCGATCGGTCTCGTTCACGCCGAGCACTCTGATCACCTCGCGGATCAGATCCTCGACGGATCCGTGGTAGAAATCCAGCGCCCTTTTCAGCTCGACCGGGATCCTGGCGGGTTCGCTTGTTGTCGGGCACACAGGCTTTCCCATCGATCACTCGAGACATACAACCGCTCACCAGAACTCACCGATCAGGGCGTGCTCGATCGCCGGGCGTCCGATTCCGGCCGTCGGAGCGTTCGTGGCGGTGTCGGACATGCACTGTACGACATGGCCAGGGATGCGACACCGCGCATCGAAATATTCGGTCGAAGTGGCCGCTGTGCACCAAACATCAAGTGGGGCAAGCACTATCGGGAAACGATAGTCGCCAGGTGCGGGTCGGGTGAGGTCGGACCGGGTTGCTCGGGCAACCCGGTCCGGAGGTGTTCGCCGCAGGCTGGACGTGTGCGCGCCGGCGCTCGTGCGCGGGCTCAGGTCACATTGGTGGTGGTGAGGGTCGGGGACGGGTTCGGGTAACACGAGGTCGCGACATTGCCGACGAAAGAGACGTTGGTCGTCATCGTCATGCCGGGACTGGCGTAGCTGGTCCCCGCGTACTTACTGGTGATCGGCGTTCCGGCGACACCGGCGGTGACGTTGATGGTCACCGCGGGGGGAGTGAAGCTGGTGCCGCCCGCGATCGGACCCGGCACGGTCAGGACGACATTCCCACCCGACGTCGCTACCGAGCCGGCCACGGTACCCCCGGAGGCGGTCGCCGAGACCAAGGTCGAATTCGCGGGGGTCGGAATGGTCATCTTCAGGTTGCTGATGTTGTTCACGGTGAATCCGGACGCCGAACTGGGAACCGACGAGGCGCCCGGCGTGATCGTGATGGCCACCGCGGAACCCGACGCCGCCGAGCTCGGCGCGGTGCCGGTGACCGATGTGTTCATGCTCGAGGTTTGGCCGATACCGAAGATGGTGCCCCGGCAGCTCCAATTCACGCTGACGGGGGCGGCATTTACCGGTGCGGCCAAGCAGAATACGGTTGCGACGGCCACCGGAGCGAGAAATCCGGCGCGAAAGAGGGAAGAGGTCGATCTCATGGCGATCTCCAGAAAATATCGAGCAGCGGTGTGACGGGATGTCGAGCCGCAAATGGGTGTTCAAAAAATATAACCCGCCCTGCTCTTTCTGTGGCCGAAATCGTGAATACGAACATGTCGGAATTATCATTATTCGCGATTAGATATCTACTCTGAATAGTTAATTCCGGAAAGCGAATTGGTGGAGATCGGGCGCTGGGGTCAGCTTTCGTGCTCTGCCAGTGCGGCTGTCGTCAGGGTGAGGTGTCGAGTCAGGATGTCGACAGCGGCGTCGGAGTCACGGGCGAGCGTCGCCTCCTCCAATCGGCGATGCTCGTCGACGCCGTCTCGCGCCGGGTTGCGGTGTGTCGACCAGCGGCGGGCGAGCTCGCTCGCGACCCACATCCGGTCGAAAGTTGCCAGCAGCATCGGGTTTTCACACCCTTCCACGAGTGCGCGATGAAATACCCGATGAGCCTCGGCCTATGCCTCGCTGTAGTACTCGCCGTCCTCCGGAGTGAATGCCGGCGTGCGTGCCAACCGGTGGTAGGCAGCTCGGACATCGCCCTCCCAGTTGAGGTCACCCCGTTCGATCGACATCCGTAGCAAGACCGGCTCGATGGCCCGGCGGGCCTCGCCGATCTGCTGCCAGCGGTGATCGGAAAAGGCTGGGACCGCGAAGCCGCGATTGGTCAGACGTTCGGCCAAGCCCTGTGCTATTCGTCTACCGGCTCGGCATGCGCGGTAGCGGATTACCTCAGGCGGGACACCGGGAGTGACCAGGGCATCGTGCGCCGGTACCAGGGGGTCAGCTCGTCTGCTGGACTGTGGTGTGTTCGCCGGTGTGATGATCGGAAGATTGGCTTGCTGCGCCAACTATGCGTAGTGCCATGTCGGCGTAGGCGTCGCCGATGTCCTCGGGGCTCCAATCGCCGTGTTCGCGGTACCACCGAGCGATGTCGATGCCCAGCGACAGCAGCGCGACGCTGGTTATGCGGGGATCGGGAACGTCGAAGACTCCCGCGGCGACGCCGCGCTCGACGAGGCCCCGGATCTCCTGATCGATCTGCTGGCGAATGCTGCGGATCTCGGCGTGGTGCTCGGGGGTGAGCGCGGCCAGTTCGTAGTTGACGATCCGGGCGCTGGTATGGCCGCGCGCGTGGTGGGCGGCGAAGTCGTGGATGACGGCACGGAGCGCGGCCGCAGGCTCGCCGGACGACCCGACCGCCGCGCGGACGAGGTTCAGCACCTCCTCGTGCCCGGATCGTGAGATCAGGTAGAGGAGTTCTTCTTTCGACCTGTGGTGCACGTATACCGCGGCCGGGCTCATGCCCGCGGCGGACGCGATGTCGCGGGTCGTCGTGCCGTTGAAGCCCTTGTCGGCGAACGCGGCGATGGCCGCGTCCAGGAGGCGTGCGCGGGTGGCGTCGCCGCGAGGTTCGGTTGAGTCGGTCATGGCGGGGTCATTATCTCGCGACGTCGCCACGCCCTCCGGGACGGGTGGTGTGGTGTGGCTAACACGAACCGGGGGAAGTGGCCTATTGACGATCGTTTGTGCGCTCCTGCACTCTAGCACCTAAGCAAGCGCTTACTTAGAAGAGGAGTTCCGATGCCGGAAGCCGTGATTGTCGCCGCAGCCCGTTCACCCATCGGCCGCGCGGGCAAGGGCTCGCTCAAGGACATGCGTCCTGACGACCTGACCGTCCAGATGGTGCGTGCGGCACTGGCTCAGGTGCCGAGCCTGGATCCCGCCGAGGTCGAGGATCTTGTGCTCGGTTGTGGACAGCCGGCGGGGGAGTCGGGCTTCAATATCGCTCGGGTGGTCGCGGTGCTGGCCGGGCTCGACGCGGTCCCCGGTACTACCGTGAACCGCTATTGTTCGTCGAGTTTGCAGAGCACGCGGATGGCGTTGCACGCCATCAAGGCCGGTGAGGGTGATGTGTTCATCTCGGCGGGCGTGGAGACCGTCAGCCGGTTCGTCAAGGGCAATGCCGATGGTCTGCCCGACACCGAGAACCCGATCTTCGCCGACGCGATCGCCCGTACAGCCGAGCGCGCCGCCGGTGGCGCCGCGGCCTGGGCTGACCCGCGGCGTAACGGCGGACTGCCCGATGTCTACATCGCCATGGGCCAGACCGCGGAGAACGTCGCCCAGTTCACCGGGATCACCCGCGCGGAGCAGGACGTGTTCGGTGTCCGTTCGCAGAACCTGGCCGAGAAGGCGATCGTCAACGGCTTCTGGGCCACCGACATCACCCCCGTGACGCTGCCCGACGGTTCGGTGGTCAGCGCCGATGACGGTCCGCGCGCCGGTGTCACCCTCGAGGCGGTCTCCGCGCTGAAGCCGGTGTTCCGCCCCGACGGCACCATCACCGCGGGTAACTGCTGCGCGCTCAACGACGGCGCCGCCGCGCTGGTGATCATGTCCGACACCAAGGCCAAGGCGCTGGGTCTGACCCCGCTGGCGCGGATCGTCTCCACCGGTGTGTCCGGTCTGTCGCCGGAGATCATGGGCCTGGGCCCGGTCGAGGCGTCGAAGCAGGCCCTGCGCCGCGCCGGGCTCGGCATCGATGACATCGATCTCGTGGAGATCAACGAGGCCTTCGCTGTGCAGGTGATCGGTTCCGCCCGTGAGCTCGGGATCCCCGAGGACAAGTTGAATGTCAACGGTGGCGCGATCGCGGTGGGTCATCCGTTCGGTATGACCGGTGCCCGGATCACCAGCACGCTGATCAACTCGTTGCGCTTCCACGACAAGCAGTTCGGGCTGGAAACCATGTGCGTCGGTGGCGGTCAGGGTATGGCCATGGTGCTGGAGCGGCTGTCGTGACCGGGCGATTCGCGGGAAAGACCGCCATCGTCACCGGTGCCAGCCGCGGGATCGGGCTCGGCATCGCGCAGCGGCTGGTGGCCGACGGCGCGAAGGTCGTCATCACCGCGCGCAAGAAGGACGCCCTCGACGCGGCGGTCGAGCAGCTCGGTGGCGCCGAACACGCCCTGGGAGTCGCCGGACGCTCCGACGACGTCGACCACCAGATCGACACGGTCGAGCGCGCGATCGCCACCTTCGGTGGCGCCGACCTGCTGGTGAACAACACCGGTATCAACCCGGTCTACGGTCCGATGATCGAGATGGATCTCGACGCGGCCCGCAAGATCGTCGAGGTCAACTGCCTGGGAGCGCTGTCGTGGGCCCAGCAGGCGCACAAGCAGTGGATGTCCGAGCACGGCGGCGCCGTGGTCAACGTGTCCTCGGTGGCCGGGATCAAGCCTGCGCCCGGAATCGGTTTCTACGGTGCCAGCAAGGCGATGCTCACCTACATCACCCAGGAACTGGCCGTGGAACTCGGCCCCGACATCCGGGTGAACGCGGTCGCGCCCGCGGTGGTGAAGACGAAGTTCGCCACCGCGCTCTACGAAGGGCGCGAGCAGGAGGTCGCCGCCGCTTACCCCTTGAAGCGGCTCGGCATGCCCGAGGACATCGCGGGAGCGGTGACGTTCCTGCTGTCGGCGGACGCCGCGTGGATCACCGGGCAGCTGCTCGTCGTCGACGGCGGAGTGACGCTGACCGGCGGCGTGTGATGTCCAGCTGGACGGCGGTCGGTGTCGTTCTCCGCACCTCGGAGACCCGGTCGCGGCCAGCTGACCGCCCCGCACCCTCATCTGTGTCGATGCCAGTGGCATCGAATCGCCAGTTCGGCGATGCACCAAGAGAACTCAGGAGTAGCGCATGAGCACCACCAGAACCGCCATCGTCACCGGTGGAGCCAGAGGCATCGGCGCGGGCGTAGCCCGTCGACTCGCCGCCGACGGCCTGGCCGTGGCCGTCGTCGATCTCGACGAGGCCGCGTGTAAGCCGGTCGTCGCCGAGATCGAGGCCGCCGGTGGCCGGGCCGTCGCGATCGGCGCCGACGTCGCCGACGAGACCGCTGCCGAATCCGCGGTCGAGCGGGTCGTCACCGAGCTCGGCGCACCCACCGTCCTGGTCAACAACGCCGGAGTCCTGCGGGACAACCTGATCTTCCGGATGACGACCGACGACTGGGACACCGTGATGAACGTGCACCTGCGCGGCTCGTTCCTGATGACGCGCGCGGCCCAGAAACACATGACCGCAGCCGGTTTCGGCCGGATCGTCAACCTGTCGAGCACCTCGGCACTGGGCAACCGGGGCCAGGCCAACTACGCGGCCGCCAAAGCGGGCGTGCAGGGCTTCACCAAAACCTTGGCCTTCGAGCTCGGCCGGTTCGGCGTCACCGCCAACGCCATCGCGCCCGGCTTCATCGAGACCGAGATGACCGCCGCCACCGCCGCGCGCATGGGCATCTCGTTCGAGGATCTCAAAGCCGGTGCGGCCAAGGAGATCCCGGTCGCGCGCACCGGTGTGCCCGCCGACATCGCCCATGCCGTGTCGTTTTTCGTCAGCGAGGGCGCCGGTTTCGTCTCCGGTCAGGTGCTCTACGTGGCGGGAGGGCCGAAGGCATGAGGACCTTCCATGGCGTCGCCGAACTCGAAGCCGCCGTCGGTACGCACCTCGGCTATTCCGCGTGGCATCCGGTGACCCAGGAGCAGGTGAATATCTTCGCGGAGGCGACCGGTGACCACCAGTGGATCCACGTCGACGTCGAGAAGGCGGCCCAGGGACCGTTCGGCACCACGATCGCGCACGGCTATCTGACGCTGTCGCTGGTCCCGATGCTGGTCGCGGAGGTGTACCAGCTCGAAGGCGTCAAGATGGGTGTCAACTACGGCGCCAACAAGCTTCGTTTCCCGGCGCCGGTGCCGGTCGGGTCCGAGGTCAGGGCCGGGGTCGAACTGCAGTCGGTCGCGCCGGGTGCTGGCGGGTACCTCGTCACGGCCAAGGTCGTCATCGAGTGCGCCGGCGGCGACAAGCCGGTATGTGTGGTCGAGACCGTGTCGCTGGTGGTCGCGTGATGACCACCGGCACCGAACTGCCAGAGCTGCCGGCCCTTACCAGCTGACACGGTCGGCGAACTGGTCGAACTCGCACAGGCCGACGGCTGGGACGTGTGCGCTATCGCTTCGCCCGACGGTGCCCGCTTCCTCGACATCGCAGCCTTGGAAGCCTGGACAGCGGTGGCAGTCGGACACCCACTACCCCCCGGGGGGGAGTGGTGCCGCTGGCCCGCCGACCGGATTGAGGACATCTTCACATCGGCTGGATTCGCGGCGTGTCGAGGTGTGGAGTCGCGGTGGCTGGGTATTGATTTCGGCGGGGAAACGCTGGCTCGGGGACCGGTGAATCGTGAAGATGCTGGTCGGTAGCTGATAGTGCCTCGAATGTTCTCCACCGAGAGCGATCTCTCGGTGGAGAACACCGTGTGTGCGGCTGTTCTGTCGCCGTGTGAATCTCTGTACGGGTCGGTGGCTATGCGATAGCGTCGCCGCTGGCATTCGCCAGTTGGTATCTGTACGAAAGGGATTGCGGGATGGCATTCGAAGTCAAGGGCACTATCGGCGACCACTACAACGAAGCGGGTGGCGCTTCGAGCCCGCTGGGCGAACCGATCTCGGAGGAGCTGGATGCCGCGAACGGTGGCAAGTACCAGGAGTTCGCTGGTGGTGTCATCTACTTCAACCTCGCGACGGGAACCAAGACCGTCTACGGCGCGATCCGTCAGGCCTGGGAGGCCGAGGGTGGCGCGGGTGGCCGCCTGGGCTACCCGACCTCCGATGAGCAGGACATCGAGGGTGGCAAGATCAGCCACTTCGAGAACGGGTCGATCAGCTACTCGATCGCCGACGATGCGGTGACCGTCAACGCGAACTGACTCCGCATACGTCGTCACGGTGGGCACCGATCCGCGAATCGGTGCCCATTCGCGCCGGCCCGGATCGGAACAGTTCGCCGCCTACGGCGGCCCAGACGACTGAGGCGGCGCTGCCCGGTAGAGGTCGATTTTGGCATCCAGTCGTGCCCGGGCGGGATGGCGCAACAGTTCGAAGACCGCCGCCGCACCGCGCCAGTGAGCCAGCGCGGCGGCAAGGTCGCCGGCGGCGTGGTGGACGTCGCCGAGGCGGTCCATGGCGTGCGCCTCCCAGAACCGGTCGCCCAGCGCGCGGTCGATCGCCAGCGATCGGGAGATGAGGTCGATCGCGGTGTCGTGATGTCCGAGCAAGCTTTCGGCCCGGCCCAGGGTGACGAGGATGTCGGCGACGCCCTCCTCGTAGCCGAGTTGCTCGTAATGGGTCAGCGCGCGGCCACCCAACGAGATCGCGGTCCTGTGCTCGCCGAGGGCCAGGTTCAGCCGCGCGGTGGCGTCGAGGCAGTCGGCGTAGCCGAGCCTGTCCTCGCTCGGGTCCGCGCCCGCCAGGGCCGTTTCGGCGTGCTGAAGGGCGCGTGCGTGATTGCCACGGGATTCGTGGATCCGGCACAGCGACAGATGCGCGTGCCGGATACCTGCCGGTGAGCCGAGTTCCGCGCATTCGCTGAGGGATTCGGTGAGCAGTTCGACGGCGCTGTCGTGGTTGCCCAGCCGGGCGCGCGCGTCGCCCAGCAGGCGCAGCGCGTCGGCGTGTGCGAGCCGGTCGCCACAGTGCAGCGCCGCCGCGAGGCCGTGCAGGTGGACGCGCTCACGCTCGACCCGGCGACCGGTTCGGCGCAGGAACACCGTGCACATGGCCGCCAACCGCCAGACGCGCTCGGGAAAGGAGGCCGCGGCGTCCTCGATCACCCGGAGCAAGGCCGGCAGTTCGGCGGTAAACCAGCCCATTGCCTCGGCGTAGGTGGACATCGGCAGCGGCGCCGAGGAGATCTCGACCGGGGGCAGCTCGCCGACGCGGCAGGGCTGGAGCAGGCTGTTCGCCCGCGCGGCGGTGCCGAGGTAGTGGTCGAGCAGCCGTGCTGTTGCGGCGTGGTGTTCCTCCGGCGCGCTACGGGCCAGATCCGCGGCGTAGGCGCGCAAGAGGTCGTGTGCGGTGTAGCGGCCCGCGTCTTCGGTGAGCAGATTGGCCTCGACCAGCGAGCGGAGCAACGGCCGGGAATCCTCGTCGGATCCGGCCAGCGCGGCACTCGCGGCCCGGTCCCAGGTGGTGCCGGGATAGGCGGCGAGCAGCCGGAACAGCCGGGCGGCGGCTTCGGGAAGCGCCCGGACCGACCAGGAGAACACGGCGCGCAGATCGAGATCTTCCACCTCGACTCCGAGCAGATCCAGCCGAGTGTGCTCGGCGCGCAATTCCTCGACGCGGTCGGCGATCTCGGACGCGGAGGTGGTCTGCGCGGCGACGATGCTCAGCGCCAGCGGAAGGCCCGCGCACAGGTCGGCGAGGTGAACGAGGGCGTCGGTGGTTGTGGTGAGGCCGGTCGCGGTCGGCTCGAGGCCCATCCGCAGCCGCAGCAGCTCTTCGGCCGCGACCGTCCCCAACAGGTCGACGGTGATTCGCTGGGCGCCCTCGTGCAGGATCAGCCCGCCGAGCCGGTGCCTGCTGGTGACAAGGGTGACGTGGGCGCCGGTGGGGATCAGTGGTCGCGCGTGGTCGGCGGAGCGAGCGTTGTCCAGTACGACCAGCAGGCGCTTGTCGGCGAGCAGGCTGCGGTAGAGCGCGGCCTTGGCGGCGGTGTCGGAGGGGATGGTGCTCGCGGCGACGCCCAGCGACTCGAGCACCTGGTGTAGCGCGTGGCCGGCGGACAGCGGTGCGCCGGCGTCGAATCCGCGCAGGTCGATGAACAGCTGGCCGTCGGGAAAGTCGGGCGCGACGCGTGCGGCCCACGTCACGGCCAGTGTCGTCTTCCCGACGCCGGCTGTCCCGTCGATGATCATCAGGGCGGGCTCGAGCGTGCCTGCCTCGCGCACGACGGTGTCGAGCCGGCCGAATTCGGCGTCCCGGCCGACGACGCGGGGCGTCACTCGCGGAAGTTGGCGCGGCACCACCGATCCGGTGGTCGCGGTCACGTCGGCGGTGGTCGGTGGCTTGCGGTTCGATCGGCCCGTCCGGCGGGCCAGTTCGGCCGCGTCGCGCAGGGTGGCGATCCGGCCCACCTCGGCCGGATCGATCCCGAAGGCGTCGAGGAGAGCGTCCAGCGTCGTCGTCGAGGGAATGGTCGTGCCGTTGAGGTAGGCGTACAGCGTCGACTTCGCCATCGCGAGCCGACGGGCCAGCGCCTGCCGATCGTGTGAGCGACCGGCGCGGCGCTCGGAGCGCTGGATCGCGGCCTGCAGGGCGGTGACGAACTCCCGGCGCGCGGTCTCCTGGCCGGTCCGCGCGCGGTGATCGGTCACGGCCCACTCCGTGTCCGGTGTGTTCCGGCGTTTTCCGGTCGGCCGAGCCTGCGGTGGGACCGCGCGCGCAGTCTGGGTGCCGCGGCGCGGAATCGGGCCGCGAGGTCAGAGCAGGCCGGATCGGGTCCACGCGGGGTGTCTTTCGATCCGGAACTCGCGCCAACGGTGTCGGGAGTGCGCGTGCCCAGCGGCTCCCGGCCCCGCGCCGCGCTCAACACACGAGGTCGAACGACATGACATACAGCACCGACGCACGGACCTACACCACCGAGCAGCCGTCTACGGAGGACGAACAGGTTCCTCCCGTCTGCACGCTGCGGCCGCTGTCTGCGCTCGAGCAGGGAGAACTGGCTGCCCTCGGCGGGCGGATCGACCCGGACGCGCCGTTGAAGCCGAGCGAGTTCGCGCGGCACGCGCACCTCCTGTCCAGGCGGCTGCCGACGAATCTTGCGGACGCCGCCTACGAATTCGACATCGCGGGCGGTGGGCTGCTGCTCGTCTCCGGTGCGGTGGTCGGCTCGTTGCCGAACACGCCGTCCGACCCGCTGACCACCGCGACGCAGGCGACGCTGATGGCCCGTCAGTCCGCCATTCTAGCTGCGGGATTCGGCCATCTCGTGGGGTATCGCTGCGAATCGGCAGGCCTGCTGTGCCAGACGATCGTCCCGGTCCGGGCGCACTCCCATCAGCAGATGTCCACCGGTGCGGTCGATCTGGAGAGTCATACCGAGCAGTGCTTCAACCTCGTCTCGCGGCCCGACTTCGTCGTGCTGGCCTGTCTGCGCGGTGACCCGGGGGCGGCGACCTATGCCCTCTCCGCGCGCACCATCGCGCGGGAACTGCCCGCCGACACGGTGGCCGCGCTGCGCGAGGAACAGTTCTTCACCCGCATCGACGCGAGTTTTGTCGCGGGCGGGGTGCAGAATCGGGTGCGTGGCCCGCTCGCGGTGCTCGCCGGTCCCGCTGAGGATCCGATCGTGCGCTACGACGAGGACCTCATGTTCGGGCACACCCGCCGGCACACCGAGGCGCTGGCCGCGGTGCGCGCGCTGTGGTACCGGGCCAGAACCTCGGTGGTGCTGCGGCCCGGCGACATCCTCGTTCTGGACAACAGCCGGGTCGTCCACGGGCGCTCCCGATTCCACCCGCAGTACGACGGCGGTGACCGCTGGCTGGCGCGATGGCAGGTCGCGAAATCGCTCGCACACACCCGGTTCGCACGGCGCGGCCGCTCGCCGGTGATCGAGCCGCACGGCTGCTGACCCGGCCGGGGTCAGCTACTGCGCCCGATTTCGGCCGGGTCGCCGGAGAAGGCGAGTTCGTTGTCGAGACGGTGCGCCGCGCGCAGGGTCTCCCGCGCCGCGGGATGCCCTGTGTCCTCGTAGAGCTGGGCGAGCAACCGCAGCGTGGTCACCAGGAGCGTCGACGGTCCTGGCATGTGCTCGCGGCAGTAGGCGCGGATCGCTTCGAGCCTGGTCCGGGCAGAGGCGTCGTCGTCGGCTTCGCGGTCGGCGAGCGCCAGGTTCAACTCGGTGCGGGCCCAACCGTATTCGTGCCTGCTCGTCAAGCGAGAGGCTTCCCGCAACGATTCCCGGGCACGCTCGACGCGCGCGGGCCGGGCGGATTCGTCCTCGGTGCCGCCCGCGAGCACCCGCACCGCGTAGTCGTTGAGTGCTTCTACGAGCAGGCCGCGGGTCGAGGCGGCGGGGTTCGCCCCACCGAGTTCGCGCAGGATCGCGATCGCGCGTTCGTGCGCCTGCTCGGACTCGTCGCGGCGGCCGGCGAAGGCGAGCAGGCCGCCGTGCACGTTCAGGCTCTCGGCGTAGTCCTCGCTGTCGTTGCCGAGGGTCTTCTCCAGGAGTGCCAATCCCTGTTCGGATACGGTTACCGCTTCGGTCGTGCGGCCCGCGTTGCGGTGGGCCAGTGCGAGGTTGCCCAGGGCGTCGGCGTGCAGAGCCGGATCGCCGCAGCCGGACTCGGTGCTGGTTCGCACTGCCCGTTCGGCCAGTTCGGTCGCCGAGGTGACGTCTTCGAGCGCTTCCCTGGCGTGGACCGAGGCGCGGTCGAGCAGGTAGACGACGTCGCCGAGCCCGACCCGTTCGTCCAGGGCGGTGGCGCAGACCGCCAGTACGTGCGCGCGGGCCGGGTCCCACTGCGGCCAGGTCGCCGGGTCGTGGGTGGCCGGGGGAAGTGCGTGGGTCAGGAAGCGCAGGACCGCGGCTGTCCAGTGCGGGCCTTGGCGTTCGGTGACCCGCGCGGTCACCAGCGGTCGCACTGATTCCGGTACGTACACCGCGTCGTCCGCTTGGACCAGCAGGCCACGATCACGCAGTGCGCGGATCGTGGCGCGCAGGTCGGCGGGCCGGGTGCACAGGTCGCCGGCCAGCCCGGGCAGGCAGTCTCCCGCCTCGCGCAGCATCCCCAGCGGGAACGGCTGTGCGGGGGCGAGGCGGGCCAGGGCCTGCAAGAGATCGCGGGCCGCCGGTGCGCGGCCGGCGAGCCTGCGCCACTCGTAGTCGAAGGTCACCGCGTCCATCACCGTTCCGCCGGGCAGCTCGGTCGACAGCGCCGAGCGCAGTTCGGCCACGACCAGGCGCAGGCCGGCGAGGGAGTCCTTGTCGCCGCGGGCTCCACCGGCCCACATCAGGGCCTGGACTCGTTGCCGCTGGGCGGTGGTGCTGGTGGTCGGCTCCTGCACGAACAGTTCCGGATGGTCTCGGTACAGCTGGGCCGGGGTGAGTCCGTCCTCGACGTAGTGGGCCCAGCACCGGATCGCCCGGCCCGCGGCGGATTCCCGGTCGCTCACGGATTCGGCCACCAGGATGAGGCGTTGCTGGATGCGGGCCGCGATCCATCGTCCTCGGTCCGTGGGCTGGGTAGTCGGCCCGAGGCCGTGGAAGGCGGGGGCTCGAGCCACCTTCACCCAGGCCGCGCGTTCCTCCTCGGCGGTACAGCCGCGTCGTTGTTTGCGCGCCAGATCCCGCACCGGGACAAGCCCACTCGCCCAGATCCGCCACTCGGCCTCGAATTCCTCGGTCACCGCAGCGCTCCTTCCGCCGATTCATTCGATCGCCATTTTCTTCATTCTTTCGCGCTTGTCGAGTGGCTCCATGTCGATCCAGCGCCCCCTGCCGATCTCGCCCGAGTCGTTCCCGCCGTCCGCCCCCGGCTCGCTGTCGTACCTGTTCGTCTGCGACGAATGGCTGTCCACCACCGGCGGAATCGCCGTGGTGAACCGCGCCCTCGCCGTCGCCGCCGCCGAGAACGGCAACCCGGTCACCTGCCTGGTGGAGACCGCGACCACCGCTGACCGGTGCGACGCCGAGGCACACGGCGTCACGCTGGTCACCGCGGCGACGACACCGTCCGGGCCGAGCCTGCACCTGCCCGTCGCCGACATCGGAGTGCCCGCACCGGATGTCGTGGTGGGACATGACCGGATCACCGGGCACATCGCCTGGCTCAACGCCAGCCGGTACGACGGCAGCGCCCTGGTGCATCTCGTGCACACCGCACCCGCGCAGATCGAGCCGTACAAGGATCTCGGCGCAGCGGGCGCGAAAGCCGATGCGCGTGAAGAGTTTACGCGCCGCATCGCCGAGGCCGCCACGGTGGTCGCGGCGGTCGGCCCGCGCCTGACCCGCTACGCGACCCACATCCTGAGCGACGGCTACCGCACCGCGCCGGTGGTGCGCCTCGACCCCGGACTCGACATCGAACCGGGCACCCTCGACCGGCGCCGCTGCGTCCCCACCGAGATCGACGTCCTGGTGCTCGGCCGAACCGGCGACGTGCCGCTCAAAGGCCTCGACATCGCCGCGGCCGCGATCGGGGCGCTACCCCAGCGCGCTGGCGTCACCGCGCCCACGTTGCGAGTCCGCGGCGCGCCCGCCGGGGAATGCGAGGCGGTCCACCGCACACTGACCGACGTATCCGGACTGGCCCGCGGCCGGATCGATGTCCGTCCCTATGCAGGCACCGCCGCGGTCGGCCGGGATCTGCGTGCCGCCGCGCTGTGCCTGATGCCTTCGCGTGCCGACGGATTCGGGCTTGTCACGTGGGAGGCGATCGCGGCGGGCACGCCGGTGCTGGTCAGCGCGCAGAGCGGGGCGGCGGACCTGCTGCGCGAGAAACTCGGGACGGCGGCCGAGCCGATGATCGTCGAGGTCACCGACGATCTGGACCGGGACCGGCGGGTATGGGCACGCGCCGTCGACGGGGTGTGCGCCGATCTGCCCGCGGCGTTCGCGCACGCCCACACGATCCGCGAGCTGCTCGCCGCACGGTTGCGCTGGTCGGGGACCGCGGCCCACCTGCACACCGAGGTGCACGCCCGGCGTGTGTCAGCGGAGGCGGCTCGTCGATGACGGTGCCGACTGCACAGCGTGCGGCGTGGGGGAGGCGAGCAGGGGCCGGCTGAGGCGCACATCCGGGGATCGCGACCTGTCGCCGAAGTACAGTCACGAGCGGAAAATTCATCGAATGATGCAGTGACACAGTTCATTCGAGCATCGATACTGGCTCCGACCCGGGTTGCGGGAGGCACCGGCGCCGACCCCGACATGCCCGAGCAGCGGCGGTGGAGATGGTCGTCGTGCCGAGACCGGCGCCGGAGTGCACGTGCGGTGCCCGCGATGAGATGAGGGACAGTGCGAGTACTCGCGCGACTGACTGTGGGCCGACCGAAAACCGTGGTCGCGGTGATCGTGTTGCTGCTACTCCTCGCCGGCGCGGGCGGCGCGTCGGTGCAGCAGCGGCTCTCCGGCGGCGGATTCTGGAACGCGGACGCCGAATCCGCGCGCGCCGCCCGGATCCTGGCCGAGAAGTACACCACCGGAACTCCGAATGTCCTGGTGCTGGTGGAGGTTCCGGCCGAGGCGGGGACCGTGGACACGCCCGCGGTCGCCACCACCGGTCGGCAGCTGACCACCGAGCTGGCCGCCGTGCCGGGTGTGCGTTCGGTGAGCTCGTACTGGTCCACCGGATCGCCCGAGTTCCTCCGCGACGCCGACCGCGGAAAGGCGCTGGTCGCCGTAGACATTCCGGGTGACGAGATCGTGGTTGACGCGGTGGTCGCGCGGCTGGTCGACAGCTATCGGGATCGGGACTACGACGCGCTCCACCTGCGCCTCGGTGGCGCCGCGGTGAGCTATCACGATGTCACCGAACAGCTCGCGCACGACTTGAAAGTCGGTGAGGCGGTATCGATCCCGATTCTGCTCGTCCTGCTGGTGCTGGTCTTCGGCAGCCTGGTCGCCGCCGGGCTGCCGCTGGTACTCGGGCTGGTCTCGATCATCGGCACCTTCGGAATCCTGCGCGTGCTCACCGAGTTCACCCAGGTCTCGAGCTACGCGCTGAATCTCACCACGGTGCTCGGTCTCGGTCTCGGCATCGACTACAGCCTGTTCGTGGTCAGCCGGTTCCGGGAGGAACGGCGCGCGGGTCGCGACGTGCCGAGCGCGGTGCGGGCGACCGTGACAACCGCCGGTCGCACCGTCCTGTTCTCGGCCGCCACGATCGTCATCGCGATGCTGGCGATGCTGGTGTTCCCGATGCCGTTCCTGCGCTCGCTGGCCATGGCCTGTCTCTCGGTGACACTGCTGGCCGCACTCGCCACGGTGACTTTGCTCCCGGCCTTGCTGATGCTGTTCGGTCACCGCATCGATGCGCTCGATCTGCGTCGCGGGCTGCGACGGCTGCGCGGGCGCCCCGAACCGGCCCCCATGCCACCCGAGCAGGGTTTCTGGTACCGCAGCGCGCGGCGAGTCACGGTGCGTCCCTGGATCTTCGGCGGCGCAGCGTTGCTGGTGGTGATCCTGCTCGGCCTGCCGTTCACCGGACTGCGGCTTGGCCTGACCGACGATCGCGCCCTGCCAACGACGGTGGAGAGCAGACAGGTCGGTGACGTCCTGCGCGCCGACTTCCCGGCGACCGCGGCGGGCCGCTTCGACGTGGTGGTCGACGGGCCGATCTCCGCGGCCGAACTGTCCGACCTGACCCAGCGGCTCCAGAACCTGCCCCACGTGCGGCTGGTGCGCGGTCTGCCCGGGCCCGACGGCGCGCACCTGACGGTCATCCCCGACCTTGATCCGTATTCGCAGGCAGCCGAGGACCTGCTCGACGACATCCGGCGCACGGCCTCGCCCGCGCCGCTGCTGGTCGGCGGCGCCACGGCCGAGAACGCCGACACCAAATCCGGGTTGGCGGGGCGACTGCCCCTGGTCGTCGCGCTCATCGTGATCGCGATGCTCGTGCTGTTGTTCGCGTTCACCGGCAGCGTGGTGATCCCGCTGAAGGCGGTGCTGCTCAACACCTTGAGCTTGTCGGCGACCTTCGGTGCGATGGTCTACATCTTCCAGGACGGGCACCTGAAATGGCTGGTCGGTGACTTCACCGAGACGGGCTATCTCGCCGCGCCGGTGCCGGTCCTCGTCTTCTGCCTGGCTTTCGGGCTGTCGATGGACTACGAGGTGTTCCTGCTGTCGCGGATCGCCGAGGAGTACCGGGTGCGTGGTGTGACGGCCGACGCCGTCGCCTATGGGCTCGAACGCACCGGCCGTATCGTCACAGCCGCTGCCGCGCTGATGGCGATCGTCTGCGTGGGGCTGGCGTTTTCACAGGTCGCCTTCACCAAGCTGATGGGCGTCGGCCTGACGCTGGCGGTGCTGATGGACGCCACCGTGGTCCGGGGTGTGTTGGTGCCCGCCTTCATGCGCCTGCTGAACACCGCCAACTGGTGGGCGCCGGGATTCCTCCGAAGAGTCCACCGTCACATCGCCGTCCGCGAAGACTGACCGGCTTCCTGAGCGCCGGTTTGGTTTCCGGTGCAGTATTCCGGCTCCGGTCTCGTCGCACACGACCAAAGATCCGGACAATTCCACACCGATACAGCTGATTTACCCCTGTGGGTGACTTCCGTTACGGCACAACAACATTGGCTATCGGCCTGCTTGCGTGACACAGTGGCGGAAGTGCCGATTGGGCACACGGACCACTCGTGACATCGCCCGATCAGCCGGGCGAAACCGCTACCGGACAGCATTCGGATCGCAGCAGTGCCGCGCGATCGAGCACACTTCAGCGCTTCACCTCAGGGGTTTATCCATGTCCGTTTCCATGCGTTATCCACTCACCGCCTATCAGCGCGACATCTGGACCGTGGTGGAACATTTTCCCGGTCTGCCCAGCTATCTCTCCAGCGTGGTCGGCCGCTTCGCCCTCGCCATCGATGACGCCGCGATGATCGCCGCGGTCGAGCGGACCTGGGCGCGCAACGACGGGCTGCGGCTGCGGTACCGCGTCTTCGACGGTGTCCCCGCCCAGGAGCTGTCGACCGACCCGATGCCGCCGGTCCAGGTGATCGACGTCGGCGACGCCCCCGATCCGCATGCCGAGGCGCAGCGCCGGATCGAGCTGCTCACCGGGTCCGCGGTCGACCTCCTCGGCGCGGTGCCCTTCCGGGCGTACATCATCCATGCCGGAGCGGGGTCGTCCTACCTCGTCTTGGCCACGCACCATGTAGCCGCCGACGCGACCGGACTGTTCCACATCGGCGCCCAGGTCCTCACCGACTACGCCACGACGATGTCGGGGAATCCGATCGAGTTGCCCGGGTCGTCGTTCCTGGGGTGCCTGTCCTTCGAACGCGAGTACCGGGCGAGCGATCGGTACGGCATCGACCGTGACGCGGTGGTGTCCCAGCTCGCCGGGACGACCCCCGCGCTGTTCGACCGGCCGCGCGCCACTGAGGGTCTGGCGCCGGTCACCGCCTACGAGTTCACCCTGGATCGCTTGCTGGTCAACCGGATTCGTGCGGCAGGCCTGTCGTTGTACCCGTACTTCTGCGCGATGCTCGGCCTCTACCTCTCGCGCGTGCTGCGCGCCGAGGACGTCGTCATCGGCATCCCCTTCGGCAACCGCGGCAACCCCACCGAGCAGGCCACCATCGGCCACTTCGCCAACACCCTTCCGCTGCCGATCCGCACCGGCGGCCGTGCCACGGTTCGCGAGCTGGTCTCGGCGGTGAAAGCCGATGTGCGCCGGATGAAGCAGCACGAGCGCTATCCGCTCGGCGATCTCATGGGCGAGCTGCGCCGCAGCGGCAATCCGGCGAAACAGCTGTTCGACGTGACGGTCGCCTATCCACGCCTGCCCTCGGCCGCGGGCTTGATCGAGGGGCTGGAGGAGGTGCGGCAACCCTCGCAGGGCTACAGCCCGCTGGCGATGGCCTGGACGATCTCCGAAATCGACGACGACGGCCCATTGCTGATCCGGCTCGATCACGCCACCGACATCTTCGATGCCGACTATCCGATCGAATCCGTCGCCGACCATCTGGTCGCCTTGTTGCGTGCCGGTGTCGACGCCGTCGACACCGATCCTTCGCTGCTGCCGATGCTGTCGGGGACCGAGCACGACCTGCTGGTCGACCGCGCCGGCGCGACATCGCAGCCCTATGCGGACCAGGCCACCGTCATCGGCAGGATCCTGGCCAAGGCCGAGCACACGCCGGACGCGGTCGCGGTACACACCGCGACCGGGGACACGATCACCTACCGCGATCTCACCGACCGCACCGCCATCCTGTCCGGGTTGCTCCGCGAATCCGGGGTCGAGGCGGGCGATCTGGTCGCTGTGCTGCTCGAGCGCGGGCCGGACATGCTCGTGGCGATCCTGGCCGCCCTGCATGCCGGCGCCGCCTACGTCCCGATCGATCCCGGCTACCCGGCCGATCGGGTCGCCTACCTCCTGGCCGACAGCGCCGCCAAGGTGGTGCTGACCGCCGCCGAGGTGTCCGGCGACGCGATCGTGCTGTCGCCGGAGCGCTGGTCGACGGGAACGCCGACGCGAACTCCGGTACCCGTCGGCTCCGACCCCGCCTACGTGATCTACACTTCTGGTTCCACCGGAAAACCCAAAGGGGTTGTCGTAGAACATCATTCAGTGATCAACCGGATCGGCTGGATGCAGCGGCGGTACCCGCTGCGCCCCACCGATGTGATCCTGCAGAAGACGCCGTCCTCGTTCGACGTGTCGGTGTGGGAGCTGTTCTGGTGGGCCGTCGAGGGTGCCCAGGTGGCACTGCTGCGGCCGGGCGGCGAGAAGGATCCGCGCGAACTGCTCGCCGCTGTCGCCGACTTCGGTATCACTGTCATGCATTTCGTCCCGTCGATGCTGACGCCCTTCCTGGATCTGCTGGAGTCCGACCCGACCGCGGTGCCAAGGGCCGCTGGTCTGCGCACGGTGTTCTGCAGCGGTGAAGCGCTGCTCCCGCATCAGGTCAACCGGTGGAACCGGGCTTTCGCAGGCCTCGGGGCCGACGCGCCCCGGCTGGTCAACCTGTACGGCCCGACCGAAGCCACCGTGGACGTGTCCTTCCACGACTGCCCGACGGACCCGGCCGAGACGGTGACCCGGGTGCCGATCGGCCGACCGATCGACAACACGCGCCTCTACGTGCTCGGTCCCGCGGACCAGCCCCAGCCGGTCGGCGTCGCGGGTGAACTGTGCATCGCCGGCGTCGGTCTGGCGCGCGGCTACCGCGACCGCCCGGAGCTGACGACGGAGAAGTTCGTCGCCGACCCCTTCCATCCGGGCGAGCGGATGTACCGCACCGGCGATCTGGCCCGCCGCCTCGCCGACGGTGAACTGGAGTACCTGGGCCGCATCGACCGGCAGGTGAAGATTCGCGGCAACCGGGTCGAGTTGGGTGAGGTCGAGAACGCGCTGGCCGCGCTGCCCGGCATCGCCGCCGCGGCGGTCATCGACAAGCACTCGCCGGACCGCGGCGCGTATCTGGTCGCCTACTACGTCGCCGGATCCGCTCCGGATCCCGGCGCACTGCGCAAGGCGTTGGCGGCGACGCTGCCGGAGTACATGATTCCGTCACTGTTCGTCCGGGTCGACGCGATCCCGCTGACCCCGAGCGGAAAGACCGACCGCGCCGCGCTGGCCGCGATCACCACGGAGAACCGGTCCGTCGGGCACGCGGCGCCCCGCACGCCGGTCGAAGAACAGCTGGCGCTGATCTGGCGCGAGGTGCTCGACCGCGAGTCGGTATCGGTGTTCGACAACTTCTACGACCTCGGCGGTGACTCGATCCTGTTGCTGCGCGTGCGGGCCAGGGCCGAGGCCAGGGGACTGGTGATCAGCGCTCGGGACATCGCCGAATGCCCCACCATCGCCGAACTGGCCGAGCGGGCAGGCACCGGCGCCGTCGCCGCCGTCGCGCTCTCACCCTTCGAACTGGTGGCCGGGATCGACCGGGCGCGCCTGCGGCACGTCGTGGATGCCTATCCGTTGACCAGGTTGCAGCTGGGCATGCTGTTCCACAGCCGCGAACGGGCCGAATCATCGCTCTACCACGATGTTTTCCGGTACTCGCTGCGGATGCCGTGGGACGAGGACGCCCTGCGCGCCGCGGTGCTGCGTTCGATCGCCCGGCACCCCGTGCTGCGCACCTCCTTCGAATTGGCCGGCTACTCCGAGCCGCTGCAACTCGTGCACGCCGACCTCGAGCCGCCGCTGACGGTCACCGACCTGCGTGCGGCCGGCACCGACGAGGCCGAGACGCTGGTTCGCGACCATGTCGAGCAACGACGCTTGCGTCGATACGCCTTCGAACAACCAGGCCTGTTCGATCTCGCCGTGTTCCGCCTCGCCGACCGGACCGAGCTGGTGCTGTCGTTCCACCACGCCATCCTCGACGGCTGGAGTGTGGCGACGCTGGTCTCCGAACTGCTGGCGGACTACCGGGGCGCCGCGACCTTCCCGGCCGAGCTGCCGTCGTTCGCGGAATATGTTCGTGCCGAGCGTGATTCATTGACCGATCCGGCCGATCGGGACCACTGGGCCAGAGAACTAGACGGCGCCGAAACGATCCGCATCCCCGGACTGCGCCCCCACGTTCCCGTCGGCGCAACACCCGCCGCCGGGCCACAGGACGCGCGGGTGTCGGTGTCGGTTCCGGTCGGCGCCGAGCTGCTGACCCGCGCCGACGAGGCCGCCGCCGCCGCGCACATCCCGGTCAAGGCCGTCCTGCTGGCGGCGCACCTGTGCACCGTCGGCCTGCTGTCCGGCCGCACGGATGTCACCACCGGCGTCGTCACCCACGGGCGGCCCGAGCGCATCGATGCCGAGCGGATGGCCGGACTGTTCCTGAACACGATGCCGCTGCGGCTGGACTTCGCCGACCGCAGCAGGCGCGAGGTGCTGACGAATGTCTTCGAGCGGGAACGCAACAGCGCTGCGCACAAGCGGTTCCCGCTCACCGACATCCAGCGCGAGATCGGCGTCGTCCTCGACACCGCGTTCAACTACGTGCACTTCCACGCCGCGGGCGCGGCCATGAACGCGCTCGACGTGACCCTGCTCGGGATCGATATTCGCGAGGACACCAACTTCGCCCTGCTGGTCAACGCCATCCGCAACCCCCTCGACGGGACGCTGGCGCTGCGCATCGACGGCGACCCCGTCGCGTACACCCGCGACCAGCTGGCCGGCATCGGCGAGACCTACCTGCGCGTTCTCGACCTGCTCACCGGCGACCCCATGGCAACGGTGGACTTCAGCGCCTTGGGCAGGCCCCCTGAGATCCTGCCCACCGCGATCTCCCCGGGCACCGTGATCGGCTTGTTCGATGCCGCCGCGGTCCGTACACCGGATGCGGTAGCCATCGAATTCGGCTCCGTGATACTGACTTACGCGGAATTGCGCACCAAGGCCGACCGCATCGCAACCGCCCTGGTGGCACGCGGCGCACGGCCGGGCGACCGCATCGCGCTGGCGGTGGACCGGTCTCCCGAACAGATCGCGACGGTGCTCGGCATCGCCAAGGCGGGCGCCGCCTGCGTGCCGCTCGACGTCACCTATCCGCCCTCGCGGCTGCACGCGATGCTCACGCAAGCGCGGCCGTTCGCGGTGATCACCGGTGCGGGCCACGAAACCCTGGTGCCACCCGAGCATGCACGCCTGTCCCTCGATGAGCTGGTTGCCCACGGCGCCACCGTCGCGCTGCCCGACGGCGATCCCGAAGCCACCGCCTACGTGTTGTTCACCTCGGGGTCCACCGGGACTCCGAAGGGCGTGGCCATGCCCCATCGCGCACTGGCCAATCTGATCCGCTGGCAACTCTCGACGGCGAGCGGGCGGCTTCCCGGCCGGGACATCGCGCCGGCCACGACACAATTCGCACCGCTGTCGTTCGACGTGTCGTTCCAGGAGATCTACTCGACACTGTGCGGTGGCGGCCGCCTCATCCTGCTCGACGAGGACCAGCGCCGCGACCTGCCCGCGCTGGCCCGGGTGCTCGCGAGCACCGGCGCGGAACGGATCTTCCTGCCCTATGTGGCCTTGCAGCAGCTGGCCGAGGCCGCGATCCGGCTCGGGACCGCACCGGCCGGGCTGCGGGTGATCATCTCCTCCGGCGAGCAGCTGCGCGTCACCGAGGAAATCAAGGCGCTGTGCGCGGCCGGAACCGATGTCGTGCTGGAGAACCAGTACGGCCCCACCGAAACCCACGTCGCCACCCGCTACACCATGACCGGCGACCCCGCGCTGTTCCCGGCGCTGCCACCGATCGGCACCGCCGTCGACGGTGTGGAGATCCTCGTCCTCGACGACCGGCTGCGCCCGGTCCCCGACGGTGCGCCCGGCGAGATCTACCTCGGCGGAGCCGCACTCGCGCACGGCTACGAGCACCGGCCCGACCTCACCGAGGCGGCGTTCGTCCCGCACCCGTTCGCACCGGGGCGGCGGCTGTACCGGACCGGCGACATCGGTCGCAGGCTGCCCGGCGGCGAGGTGGTCAGCGACGGCCGCCGCGGTGGCCAGGTCAAGATCCGCGGTCACCGGGTGGAGCCGATGGAGGTCGAGCTTGCGCTGCACCGCGTCACCGCGGACCTGCCCGGCGTCAGCGAGGTCGCGGTGGTGGCGCACACCGCCGCGGAGGGTTCCAGCGCGCAGACGCTGCTGGTGGCGTTCCTGGTCGGCTCCCGCACCGAGGTCGACGAGCCGGGGATCGTCGCGGCGCTGCGGGAATGGTTGCCGGACTACATGATTCCCAGCCGGCTGGTCTGGCTCGACGCGCTGCCGCTGACACCGAGCGGCAAACGGGCCGACGCGGTCCTGGCCGGGATGGCACTGCCCGCCGCCGTCTCGGCGAACCGGGTCCGCCCGCGCACACCCGCCGAGTCCGGACTGGCGGCCCTGATGGCGGAAGCACTCGGCCTGCCCGAGGTCGGTGTGCACGACGACTTCTTCGCCCTCGGCGGTACCTCGCTGACCGCGATGCGGCTGATCGTGTCCATCGAACAGCGCTACGGGGTGTCACTGCCGGTCTCGACCCTGGCCACCGGTCCCACGGTCGCCGCGCTCGCCGGACAGCTCGACGAACGGGCCGAGACAGGATTCGATCCACTGGTGCCGTTGCGTCCGGGAACCGGAACCCCGCTGTTCCTGGTGCACCCGATCGGCGGAAATGTGCTCTGCTATGTCGAATTGAGCAAACATCTGCCCGACGGACAACCGCTGTACGGCTTGCAGGCGGCCGGCCTGGAGACCGGCAGCACCCCGGCCGGGTCCATCGCCGAGATGGCGGGCAACTACATCGCCGCGATGCGCCGCGTCCAGCCTGCCGGGCCCTACCACCTCGGCGGCTGGTCGCTGGGCGGCATGGTCGCCTTCGAGATGGCCCGCCAGCTGGCCGAAGCCGGTCACGAGATCGGCACCCTGGTCCTGATCGACACCATGACGGTGCGCCACGGCGACGGCATGCCGGTGCCGGAGCACGCGCTCTACGAGTTCTTCCTCTGGGAGCTGCTGTGGCTGGCGCGCGGCGCCGACACCGCGGTGATCGAGATCCCGGTCGACCTCGCCACCGAGGAGGAGGTCTTCGACTTCATCCTCGCCACGGCCGTCGACGCGGGCGTGCTGCCGCCCACCGGATCCCGTGCTCTGGTCCGGCGGCTGTTCGAGGTGTTCGTGGCCGGGTGGCGGGCGATCGACGCCTACCGGCCGCAGGCCTACGACGGCGACATCACCCTGCTGCGTGCCGCAGAGCCGCTGCCGCAGGTGCTTCGCCCCGCCCATGATCGAGCGGGCACCCTGCATCGAGATCCCACCAACGGCTGGGACGCCTACGCGGCAGGGCATCTCGAGGTCATCGAAGTACCCGGTGACCACCTGACCTTGATCCAGTCCCCGCAGGTCGCCGAGGTGGCCGCCCGCCTCGCCCGCTTGCTCGGCCAGGCGGCGGCGACCGCATGACGACGAATCCCACTACCCAGCAAGGAAATCCAGTGAACTCTCCCGCGAAATCGGCACTAGTGGTCGGCGCCGGAATCGGCGGACTCACCGCCACCGCGGCTCTGCGCCGGGCCGGAATCGATGTCGTGCTGTGCGAGCGCGGTCCCGAACTGCGCGCGGCCGGCTTCGGGTTGTCGGTGCAGTCGAACGCGATGAACGCACTGCGCACCCTGGATCTTGGCATCGACGAGGAACTGCTCCGGGCCGGCGGGCAGGCCCGATCGTTCACCTTCCGCAGGCCCGGCGGTTCGGAGCTGCGGCGCGTCGACGTGGCGGCCATCGATGCCGAACTGGGTGCGCCCGCCGTCGCGGTCAGCCGCAAGAGCCTGCACGATGTGTTGCTGGCGGCGTGCGGCGAGGACTTGCGGGTCGAGCTGGGCGCCGAGGCGGTCGGCTTCACCGAGACCGCCGACGCGGTGCAGGTCGAATTCGCCGACGGCCGTGTTCTTTCCGCCGATGTCCTCGTCGGCGCGGACGGCATCAACTCCGCCATCCGTGCTCAGCTGCACGGATCGCAGGCTCCTCGACCGGGCAAGTTCGTGTGCTGGCTGGCACTGGTGCCGTTCGCCCATCCGGCGATCGAACCGGGTGCTTCGATCCACTACTGGGGCCGGGGGATGCGTTTCGGCATCCACGACATCGGGCACGGCAACGTCTACTGGTGGGCCACCATGACCACGACGGCCGAGCAGGCCGCCGACTGGCGGCACGGCAAAGACGACCTGCTGCGCAGATTCGCGAGCTGGGCACCGGAGATCACCGAAATCATCACCGCTACTCCGGAATCGGACATTCTCGCGCTGCCCGCGCAGGACCGGCCACCGCTGACCGCCTGGGGTCGCGGTCGGGTGACCCTGCTCGGCGACGCCGCCCACCCGATGCTCCCCAGCCTGGGACAGGGCGCGAACTCGGCGATCGAGGACGCGGTGGTGCTCGCGCACGCGCTGGCCACCCACGACGACGCCGAGACCGCGCTGCGGGTCTACGAGCAGCGACGGATTCCGCGCACCACCATGCTCGTCGACGGTTCCCGCAAGCTCGGCAGGCTCGAACAGACCCGCAATCGTGCGGTGATCGCGATCCGCGACAGCTTCATCGCCAAGGGCAACGAGGCCAAGCTGCAGGCGAGTCTGGCCGAGCCGATGACCTGGCCGGGCCTCGGCGATCCCGCGCCGGTGGCGGCGCTGCCGCGGCCGTTGTCCACGCTGGAACGCTGGCACTGGACCGTGGACCAGGTGGCGCCCCTGCACATCGTGTCGCGAGTGCGCGTCACCGGCGGTATCGACGCGGACTCGGTGCGCGCCGGTCTGGACGCGCTGGTCCGGCGGCACCCGATGCTGCACGCCGTAGTGCGCAGCGACGGCGGCCGCGATCCACGCTTCGTTCCGGTCGCGATGCGCCCGATTCCGTTGCGCGAGGTGGCGTCCGGTGACTGGGTCGCCGAGGCCGACGCCGAGTTGCGGACCCGATTCGACGCGGAGGCGCCGCTGCTGCGGGCCACCCTGATCACCGTCACCCCCGACGTCCACGATCTCGTGCTGACCTCCACCTACACCATCGCCGACGCGGTCACCGTGCTGTCGTTGGCCAGGCAGGTGCTCGAGCTCGCCGCCGGTGCGGATGGCTGGGTCGCCGAGGTGCCTGCACCGCCCGCACCGGAAGCCCTGTTCCCCAAGCCTTTCCACGGCTGGCGCGGCAAGCGCAAGGCCATCGCCCGCCTCGCGGTCGACGGGGTGCGTGATCTCCGGGTCAAGCCGGTGCGGCTCGGCGCCGGTGCCGAGGTGGCGCCGGCGCAGCGTTTCACCAAGCTGACGCGGCGAGTGCTGGACGGGACCGAGTACCAGGCGCTCCTGGCCGCCTGCGACGAGCGTGCGGTGCCCCTGTCGAGTCTGGTCGCCGCCGCGCTGGCGCGGGCCGCCGGTAGCGATGCCGGTGTGCCGGACGCTCATTTCCCGGTCGGCGTCTCGGTACTGTTCCGCGAGCAGCTCGACCGGCCGCTGACGCCGGCCCACACCGGCGCCTATCAGGCGATGGTCGCCCTGCCGACGCCGGCAGGCCAACCTCTGTGGTCGACGGCCATCGCGTTCGACGCCGACTTCGCGCGCCGTATCGAAGAACGCCAGCACCTGGCCAATCTGGGCGGAATCGGCTTCATGCTGCCCGCGACACCGGCGCGCGCGGACAAGGCGGTCGGGCTACTGGACGCCCGCGGTCCGGGCAACCTGTGCCTGACCTCGCTCGATACCCGCGATTTCCCCGCCCGCATCGGTGACTGGGAGATCTCGGGCGCCGAATTCGTCTCCGGCATGTCGATCAGCGGTCTCATGATGCTGACCGTTGGCGTCGGCACCAGCGAGTTGTCGCTGAATCTCGGCTATATCGATGGTCTGTTCTCGTCCGAACGCGCCGACGCGCTGATCGACACCGTCGTCGATGCCCTGCGCAGTGTCGTCCCCGCGACGGAGATCGCCTCGGCGCGCTGAGATGAGCACAACCATCGGCAGCCAGAACACTTGCCGATGGTTGTGCTCATAGTGCGCGTCGCGGGTGGTAGCCGCCACGCTGGGGGAGATCCGACCGGCAGGGCCTCTCGAAAGCGGTAGTGCCGCGGTCCCGTGTCATGCGACCTGGGTGCCGGTGATGGTGCGGCATTGCCAGTTCACGATGCTCATCAGGTCGAGCCGGCGGTCGGGATCGTCGATGGGCCGGCCCATCAGCTCGGTGATTCGGCGCAGCCGATAGCGCACGGTCTGGCTGTGGATGCCCAATCGCTCGCCGGCGACAAGGGCATTGCCGCCGCATTCGAGGTAGGCCAACAGTGTTTCCAGCAACGGCTGCGCTCGCCGGGGCGGCAACGCCGCCAGCTCGCCCAGTAGTTCCTGTGCGGAGGCGTCCATCAGGTCTTCGGCCATCGAAGCCGAGATCGTCGCGGCGTGCTCGACACAGCGGAGGCCGGGACCGGCGGGGAGAATGCCGCGCTCGATCAGGGTGATCGCGTAGCTCGCCCAATGCAGCGAATGGGCGCCCCTGGTGACCGCCGCGGTCGGCCCGATCGTGGCGTGTCGTTGCCGGGTGAGGTTGACGAGCTGCCGGATCAGCTGCGGCCGGTCAGGGTCCGGCACGATCAGATACGGCGTCGATGCCTCCCAGTCGACCAGCACGTCGGGCGGCAGGATGGCCTGGCACCGCCCGTCGCTGCGGGCGAGAGCCATCACCGCGATCCGTTTCGGAACCGGCCACGATGCTGCTCGCGCGACCTCGTGGATCTCGTCGAGTTCGGGCTCCCGATCGCCAATCAGGAGATTTCGCAGACTCGTTCGATGCCGGTCGCGATCGGTGACCACCTGTCCCCGCTGCCGGAGATACCCCTGATTGGCGGCCTCCGTCGCCGTGGCGATCAGCGCGAAAAGGCGGTCGGTGAGTGTGGCGAGGACATCCTCGGTCCAGCCGTGGCGATAGGCGGCGCTGATGAATCTGCGGGTGGCGACCTGCCCGCCGACCTGCAGCGCGGCCTGCAACGGTTCCAGATCACGCTCCTGATTACCCAGTTCCGCGCCGAGTCGCCGGTAGAGCGAGGTCGCCGCCGACCAGATCGGCGGCTCGCAGGTGAGCTCGTCGAGAAAGCCGGTGATCGTCTCGTCGATGATCGTGTGTAGCGACCAGCTGGTGGCGGCTTCCCAGGTGTCGGCGATGCCGGGCGTTCGGAGCCGGAAGTCCCGCTCGATCTCGTCGATCACGGCAGCGGTGCGCGACCGGAGCAGATCAGGCAGTCGTCGGTCGAGTTGTGCGGTCATCGTGCCCTCCCGCCATCACGACGGCGCGTCCGGTTTCCCACACGGCATCGTCGCCCGGACAGGTAATCTCTATTACTAGTTGACAAGTTGAGTATTCAATCTATCTCGTCCGTGACCTCTTCGTGACATTTTCGGCCGAAGTCCGAGGCCGACACAGCCGACCGGCGCGGACGCCCCGGAGGCGCCAGTGCGGTACAACCTGATCGATCACGAGCTCACCGAGTCCGAGTCCGCCGAGGTCATCGCCTTGTTGAGAGCCCACAACGCCGAGGTCTCCCGAGCCGCTCTCGAAGCGATCGAAACCGAGCTCGCCGATCAGCTTCGCCCTCTCGGCCGCCGCGACCACGAGATCGGCGCCTTGATTGTCCAGTGGTGCAACACCACATTTCTCGACCTGCTCGAAGATGACGAGACCCCATTGACCGACTTGCGAGCGTTCCTGCGGGAAGTGGGCCGCACGGACGCGGCGGAGGGCTTCGCCCCCGAGTTGCGGCAGACGGCCTTCCGGATCGGCACCGGGGTATCCATCGCGCGCTTCGCCGAACTCTCGATGACGTTGCCCGCGGTGACGGCGGCGACGATCGGGCAGGTGGCCCAGCAGGTCCTGATCTTCCAGAACATGGTCATGGCCGCGCTGCGGGAGGGCTATGCCGATATCGCCGCCGGCGGCGAACGGACCCGGCGGCGCAGCCGACTGCTCGAACTGCTCGTCGACCCGGACCCCGACCTCGCCGCCATCCGTGCGGCGGCCGCCGCGGCCGATTGGCCATGGCCGGAAGCTGTCGCGGCTGTCGCCGTCGACGAGTGGACCCGCGATCCCTATCGGCGATCCGACATCGAGATCCCTCGCGATTGGGTGTCCGGCCTGCACCTCGAGCGGCAGTGTTTCATCGTGACCGATCCCGGCAGCCCGGAAACCGCCGAGGCGCTGCGCTCTCTGCTGCACGGCCGGATCGGTGCCATCGGCCCGACCGTCGACCCTGGCGGGGTCGCCGACTCGTTGGACTGGGCGCAACGCACCATGAACCTGGTGCGAGACAGACGAATTCGATCAGAGCCACCTGTCCGCGCCCTCGACCACGTTCCCGACCTGCTGATCTTGCAGAACGGCAACCTCATGGCCGAGCTGGCCGCCGAACACCTCGCACCCTTGGCGGGCGAAGGCCCCGAACCGTACCGTCTCGCCGAAACCTTGCTCGCCTGCCTCGAGTGCCGATTCAACGCCCCGGCCGCGGCACGGCGCCTCGGCGTCCACGCCCAGACGGTCCGGCATCGCATCCGCCGGCTCAACGAACTCTTCGGCGAGGACTTGCACGCGCCCGATCGTCAGATGACCCTGCAGATCGCCGTCCGGCATTGGCTCATGACCCGTGGGAAATATTGAACTCCTTGACTAGTTGAGTTCCGTATACGCCTGGGTGATTGATCCCATACGATCGCCAACGCACCTACTAACATAATTGAGTATTGGAGTGAGGATGCGCAGAAGCCTTCACCGACACAGCTCTTCGCCGACGGTCCCCGTGCCGCGGCGCGCCGACCGAGGACAGGACGCCTGACGTGCTCAATCTCGCTGTCCTCCTGGAAGATGCCGCACGCAACCATCCCGACCGCGACGCCCTGGTGGTCGGTGACGCCCGTTTCACCTATGCCGAGATAGACGCCGCCGCCAACCAAGTGGCGGGGCTGCTGGTCGAGCGTGGAATCGGGACCGGTGACAAGGTCGCGCTGTCGTGCCCGAACACCCCGTGGTTCCCGATCGTCTACTACGGCATCCTCAAGGCCGGTGGCGTCGTGGTCCCGTTGAACGTCCTGCTCAAGGCCAGGGAGATCGGCTACCACCTGCGCGACAGTGACGCGGTGGCCTACTTCTGTTTTCAGGGCACGACCGATCTGCCGATGGCCACCGAGGGCCGGGCCGGGTTCGACGAGGCCGACGGCTGCGAACACCTGTTCGTCATCACCGCCGATCCGTCCGCGCCGTCGCCGCTGCCTGGCATCGAAACCCGGGCGCAGGCTCTCGCGGGTCGTTCGACGGCTTTCGAATCCGCCGCCACGGAATCGACGGATTCCGCCGTCGTGCTCTATACCTCCGGTACCACCGGGCAGCCCAAGGGCGCCGAGTTGACCCACGCGAACCTCGTACTCAACGCTATGACCTCCCAGCGGCTGGTCAGCGCACCCGACGGCGCCGAGGTCCACCTCGTCGCGCTTCCGCTGTTCCACGCCTTCGGGCAAACGCTGCAGTTGCACACCGCCTTCGCCTCCGCCGCGACCGTGGTGCTGATGCCGCGCTTCGTGCCGCAAGAGGCGTTGCAGCTCATGCGCGCCGAGTCGGTCACCCACTTCGCCGGCGTCCCGACCATGTATCACGCCCTCCTTGGCGCGCTGGTCGAAGTCGATGCACCCGAAGCGTTCACCGAGACATTGCGATTCGCGATCTCGGGCGGTGCCGCGATGCCGGTCGAGTTGCTCCGGCAGATCACCGAGCGGCTCGGTGTTCGAGTGCTCGAAGGCTACGGATTGTCGGAGACGTCGCCGGCGGCTTGCTTTTCACCACTGGCGGGACCGAACCGGCCCGGATCCATCGGCAAGCCGATCTGGGGAGTACAGATGAAGCTGATCGATGCCGACTGGGCCGAAATAGCGGACGAGCCCGCAGCGATCGGCGAGATCGCGATCAAGGGTCACCCGATCATGAAGGGCTACTACAACCGGATCGAAGCCACCGCAGAGGTCCTGCGCGATGGCTGGTTCCGGACCGGCGACCTCGCCCGCCGCGACGCCGACGGCTATTACTTCATCGTCGACCGCGCCAAGGAAGTCATCATCCGCGGCGGTTACAACGTCTACCCACGGGAGATCGAGGAGGTGCTGATGACCCACCCGGCAGTGTCGCTGGTCGCGGTCATCGGTGTCGCGCACGCGTCGCTCGGCGAGGAGGTCAAGGCGGTCGTGCTCAAGACCCTGGGGGACACGACGTCCGAAGAGGAGTTGATCGCCTGGGGCAAGGAGCAATTCGCCGCCTACAAGTACCCGCGAATCGTCGAATTCCGCACCGTGCTCCCGATGACCTCGACCGGAAAGATCAAGAAGAGGGAACTGAGCCGATAGCGGCAAGCGAGAATGCCCGGGCGGACGGAAACCGTCGCCCGGGCATTTCGTAGCGCGACTACCTGAACACCCCCGACGGGACCCAGGTCCGGCCGCGTGCTCAGAACACGGCTTCGTCGACCCGCATGATGTCGTTGTCCAGGGCGGACAGCACAGAGCGAAGAGCGTGCAGGTCGGGGAGCACATTTCGGGCGAAGAACTGCGCGACCGCGACCTTGCCGAGATAGAACTCCGTGTCGGTGCCTGTCGCGGGATCACGCAGGACCCCGAGCGCGATCTCGGCGTGCTGCAGCAGCCGCCAGCCGATCAGCAGGTCGCCGACTGCCAGCAGGTAGCGCACCGAGGCGAGCCCGACCGTGTACAGACCACGCGGATCCTCACCGGCCGCCAGGACATGCGCGGTCAGTGTCGCCGTCATCGCCTGCACGTCGTCGAGCGCCGTGGCGAGCAGCACCCGTTCGTTCTTCAGCTCCGCGGCGCCGGCCGGGTCCTGGCCGAACTCCACGATCTGCTGCGACAGGTGTGTGAACGCCACACCCCGGTCACGAACGATCTTGCGGAAGAAGAAGTCCTGTGCCTGGATCGCGGTCGTGCCCTCATAGATCGAGTCGATCTTCGCGTCCCGCAGATACTGTTCGATCGGATAGTCCTGCAGATAGCCCGAACCGCCCAGCGTCTGCAGCGACTCGGCGAGATAGCGGTAGGCCCGCTCCGAGCCCACTCCCTTCACCACCGGCAGCAGCAGATCGTTGACCCGCGCGGCCAGCTCCGGATCGGCGCCCGAAACGTGGTGCGCCAGTGCGGGATCCTGGTGCGCGGCGGTATACAGGTACACCGCCCGCAGTCCTTCGGCGTAGGCCTTCTGCAGCATCAGCGAACGCCGCACATCCGGATGGGCGATGATCGGCACCCGGGGGGCGGACTTGTCGGCGGCGCGGGTCAGATCCGCGCCCTGCACCCGCGCCCGGGCATAGGCGAGCGCGTGGAGATATCCGCTGGACAGCGTCGCGATGGCCTTCGTGCCGACCATCATTCGCGCGTGCTCGATGATGTGGAACATCTGCGCGATGCCGTTGTCGAGCTCGCCAACCAGCCACCCGGTCGCGGGAATACCGTGCGCGCTGAAGCTCAACTCACAGGTCGCCGAGACCTTCAGGCCCATCTTGTGCTCGACATTGGTGACGAACGCGCCGTTGCGCTCGCCCAGTTCTCCGGTGTGCGGGTCGAATCGGTACTTCGGGACGAAGAACAGCGACAGACCCTTCGTCCCCGGCCCTGATCCCTCGGCTCGCGCCAGGACCAGGTGCACGATGTTGTCGAACAGGTCGTCGGAATCGGCGGAGCTGATGAACCGCTTCACACCTTCGATGTGCCAGGTGCCGTCGGGTTGGCGAATCGCCTTGGTACGCAGCGCTCCGACGTCGGAGCCGGCATCGGCCTCGGTCAGCACCATGGTGCCACCCCAGCCCCGCTCGACGGCGGTCCGCACGATCGCATGCTGCAGGTCGCTGCCGGTAGCGGCGAACACCGCCGACGACCCGGGACCGAGCGCGTAGATGTAGGCCGCGGGATTGGCCCCGAGGACCAATTCGCTCAGTGCCCAGTACACAGCGCGCGGCAGGGGAATACCGCCGAGATCGGACGGCAGGCCCAGCCGTTCCCAGCCCATCTCACGCAGTGCCCGGAAGCTGTCCTTGAAGGACTCGGGCAAGGTGACGGAGTTGGTCTCGGGGTCGAACACCGGGGGATTGCGGTCGGCATCGGCGAACGAGGCGCCGAGCGGGCCTTCGGCGACGCGTCGCAATTCCTCGAGCATGTCCAGCACCGAATCGGTGTCGAGGTCGCCGAACGTGCCGGCGTCGAGCAACTCGCCGAGACCGAGGACCTCGAACAGGTTGAACGTCAGATCCCGGATATTGCTCTTGTAATGCGTCACCGCTGCTCGGCTCCGGCATCGGCCGCCTCGCGCTGCACCTGCTCGGCCGCTTCGGCCTGGATGCGCGGGTACTGCGCGGCCATCGCCTCGCTCAGCGCCTTGGCGGCCGAGAGCGGACGCACCATCACGGTGAACTCGTCGATCTTGCCGTCTTCGTCGAAATGCAGGAAGTCGCAGCCGGACACCTGTTTGCCGTCGACGGTCGCCTCGAACAGGAAAGCGTGATCACGGCCCCCGGCGTCCTCGATCTCACGGACGTAGCGGAAACCCTCGAACACCCGCGTCACACCACGCAGGATCGCCGCGGTGATCGGCTTGCCCGGGTACGGAGGGAAAGCCACCGGGCTGCGGAAGACGACATTGTCGGCAAGCAGCGCCTCGAGCGCGACCATGTCTTCGGCCTCGACGGCCGCGCGGAACGGATGCATCGCACACCTCATATTCAAATCGTTGATTAAACGAAATGAACCCTATCGAGAGGCCTGTGTTTGGTCAACATCCCGTGGACAGCGATAGTCGGTAGAAGCTATCGTGCCAACATAGTAGCAAAATTTACTATCTGGGCACGTGTCGGCACTGCCCGCTCCCTGGAATGATCGGTAGGTCCTTCGATGAACACGACGCACTACCCGCACCTGCTCGCACCGCTCGACCTGGGCTTCACCACGCTGCGTAACCGCGTGCTGATGGGGTCGATGCATGTCGGGCTCGAGGAAGCACCCCGGGGCTTCGAGCGGATGGCGGCCTTCTACGCCGAACGCGCCCGCGGCGGTGTCGGCCTGATCGTCACCGGCGGCATCGCGCCCAACGAACAAGCCCGCCCCTACCCGGGTGGGGCGATGCTGACCGAGGCGTCCGAAGCGGACCGCCACCGCGTCGTCACCGAGGCCGTGCACGCCGCCGGCGGCAAGATCGCCCTGCAGATCCTGCATTTCGGGCGCTACGCCTACCACCCCGACCTGGTCGCGCCGAGCCCGTTGCAGGCCCCGATCAGCCCGTTCCCGCCACGCGAACTCACCGACGCCGAGGTCGAGCAGACAATCGAGGACTTCGTGCGCTGCGCCGTGCTCGCCAAGCGCGCCGGGTACGACGGGGTGGAGATCATGGGCTCGGAGGGCTACCTGATCAACGAGTTCATCGCCGCCCACACCAACAAGCGCACCGACCGCTGGGGCGGCAGCTACGACAACCGTGTCCGGTTCCCGGTCGAGATCGTTCGCCGGGTCAGGGCCGCGGTCGGGGAGGACTTCATCGTCATCTACCGGCTCTCGATGCTCGACCTCGTACCCGACGGTTCCACCTTCGACGAGGTCGTCGACCTCGCCCGGCGGATCGAAGCCGCGGGCGCGACGATCATCAACACCGGAATCGGCTGGCACGAGGCGCGGATCCCGACCATCGCCACCTCGGTGCCGCGCGGCGCGTACGCGTGGGTGACCAAGAAGCTGATGGGCGCGGTCTCGGTACCGCTGGTGACCAGCAACCGCATCAACACCCCGGACAAGGCCGAGGAACTGCTCGCCGACGGCTACGCCGACATGGTGTCGCTGGCCAGGCCCTTCCTCGCCGACCCCGAATTCGTGAACAAGGCCTCGGCGGGCACGCCCGAACGCATCAACACCTGCATCGGCTGCAACCAGGCCTGCCTTGACCACACCTTCAGCATGAAAATCACGTCGTGCCTGGTGAATCCGCGCGCCTGCCACGAAACCGAACTCGTCCTCGGCCCGACTCGCAGTCGTCAGCGTCTCGCCGTGGTCGGCGCGGGCCCGGCGGGTCTGGCTTTCGCCACCACCGCCGCGGAACGTGGCCATACGGTCACCCTCTTCGACAGTGCCGGAGAGATCGGCGGGCAGCTCAATATCGCCCGTCAGGTTCCGGGCAAGAACGAGTTCGACGAAACGCTGCGCTACTACCGGCATCGTCTCGCCGAGACGGGAGTTCGGCTGCGCCTCAACATTCCGGCCACCGTGGAATGTCTCACCGACGGGACTTTCGACGAGATCGTCCTTGCCACCGGGGTCGTCCCCCGGATCCCCGATGAGCTCCCCGGCATCGACCATCCGATGGTGTTGAGCTATCTGGACGTCCTGCGGGACAAAGCGATCGTCGGGAATCGGGTGGCAGTGCTCGGCGCCGGCGGAATCGGCTTCGACGTCGCCGAATTCCTCACCTCGCCCGACCCCGCGGCGCAACCCGATGTCGCCACCTTCCTCGCCGAATGGGGTGTCGACGCCGAACATCGCGAACGCGGTGGCCTCACCGGTGTCATGCGGACGGCATCGGCACGCGAAGTCACTCTGCTGCAGCGCAAGTCGAGCAAAGTCGGCGCGGGCCTCGGCAAGACGACCGGATGGATCCATCGCACCGAACTCAAGCACCGCGGCGTCACCATGATCGCCGGGGCCAGCTATGAACGCATCGACGACCTCGGGCTGCACTACCGGCTCGACGACACCGCCCACGTCCTCGAGGTCGACAACATCGTGCTGTGCACCGGGCAGGAGCCCAATCGGTCGCTGCACTCGGAGCTGGTCGGTCGGGGCATGAGTGTTCACGTCATCGGCGGCGCGGACGTAGCCGCCGAGCTCGACGCCAAACGGGCCATCGATCAGGGAACCCGCCTGGCACTGGCGATCTGACGTTCGTTCGACAACGCAGCGACCGGTCGGCAGCGCGCCGACCGGTCGCTGCGGTTTCCGGCTAGGACAGCCGCAGCGCCAGGTACTTGGTCTCGAGGTACTCGTCGAGACCGGTGCTTCCGCCCTCGCGCCCGAGACCGGAGGCTTTGACACCACCGAAAGGCGCCGCCGGATCGGAGATGATCCCGGTGTTGACGCCGACCATGCCGGCTTGCAGACCTTCGGCGAAGGTCATCGTCTCACCGAGCTTCTCTCCGAATACATAGGCGGCCAAACCGGATTCGGTGTCCTGCGCGAGCGCGAGAGCTTCGTCGACGTCGGTGAAGCTGCGGACCGGAGCGATGGGGCCGAAGATCTCTTCACGCCACACCTGCGCTGCGGGATCCACTGCCGTAAGGACTACCGGACGCGCGAAATGACCTGGGCCATCGGGTAGTTCGGCGGTCGAGTGGACTCGCGCACCGCGCGCCACCGCGTCTTCGATCAGCCAGTGCATCTGATCGACCGCGGCACGATCGATCAGTGGCCCGAGCGCGGTCGCCGGATCCATGCCGTCGCCGATCCGCAGCGCCGATATCCCCGCGGCCAGCCGGTCGGTGAACTCCGCGGCCAGGGATTCGTGCACGAGAAAGCGATTGGCCGCCACACACGCCTGTCCGCCGTTGCGCATCTTGGCCGCCAGCGCTCCCGTGACGGCCTTGTCCAGGTCGGCGGAGGCCAGCACCACGAACGGCGCGTTCCCGCCCAGTTCCATGGAGGTGCGCAGGACGCGCTCGGACGCCTGGGCCAGCAGCTTGCGGCCCACCCCGGTGGAGCCGGTGAAAGTGAGCTTGCGCAGGCGTTCGTCGGTGATGATGGTGGTCGCGACCGCCGCGGATCGGCTGGTGGTGACACAGTTGACCACACCGGCGGGCACGCCGGCGTCCTGGAACACACGCATCAACTCCACTGCGGTGAGCGGTGTTTGGGAGGCCGGCTTGAGCACCACGGTGCACCCGGCGGCCAGTGCGGGCGCGACTTTGCGGGTCACCATGGCGAGGGGGAAGTTCCACGGCGTGATGGCGAGCACGGGGCCGACCGGCTGTTTCGTCACCAGAATTCGTTGTCCGCCGGTGGGCGCCCGGAAGTACTCGCCGTCCGCCTGCACGCCCTGCTCGGCGAACCACCGCAGGAACTCGGCACCGTAGACGACCTCACCGCGGGACTCGGCATACGGCTTGCCCATCTCCAGCGTCAGAATCTGCGCGATCCGTTGCGCCCGCTCGTGCAGCAGGTGGAAGGCCTTCATGAGGATGTCGGATCGGGTGCGCGGATCTGTCGCTGCCCAGTCGTTCGCGGCGGCGACTGCCGCGTCCAGCGCGGCCGTGGCAGTGTCGGGGCCGCCATCGGCGACGGTAGCGATCACGGCGCCGGTGGCCGGGTTCTCCACCGGCAGATGTGCGTTGCCGGTGTGCCATTCACCGCCGATGAACTGACCTGTCGGCAGCCCGTCGTACAGCTTGTCGAGAGTGCGGGTCATGGAAGCTCCTGATCTTGCTGGTCGAAGACGATGATCTGCCGGATGGCCGTGCCGTCGGCGAGCGCGTCCATCGCGTCGTTGATGGCGGACAGTTCGATGCGGGCGGAGATCAGCCGTTCCACCGGCAACTTCCCCTCCCGCCAGAGCTGCTCGTAGCGCGGAACATCGCGTGCCGGAATCGCTGAACCCAGGTAGCTGCCGACGAGAGTGCGGGCCTCGGCGGTGAGGCTCAGCGGCGGCAGCGTGATCGTGGCGTCCGGCGCCGGAAGTCCCACGGTGACGGTCGTGCCGCCGGGTTGGGTAGCGGCATAGGCGGTTTCCAGGGCCGCGGGGTGCCCCGCGCATTCGATGACGTACTGGCACCGGGTTCCTGAGGCGAGGACCTCGTCCGGGGTCATGGCTTCCGTGGCACCGAGGGACAGCGCCGTGTCGAGTTTGCCGGCCACGCGGTCGACCGCGATGACCCGTTCGACGCCGATCGCCTTGGCCACCAACAGCGCCGCCATCCCGACGCCGCCGAGACCCACCACCATCAGACTGTCCGACGGTTGCGGTCGCGCGACGTTGAGTACCGCTCCGCCACCGGTCAGCACCGCGCATCCGAACAGCGCCGCCACTTCGGCGGGCACGTCGTCGCCGACCACCACCAGCGATGCGCGATCCACGACGGCGTGGGTGGCGAACCCCGACACCCCGAGGTGATGCCGCACTCGTCCACCGTCACGGACCAGATGCCCTCGATGGTGCAGCAGTTCCCCGGCCGCATTGGCGCGGGTGCCCTCGGTGCACGGCAGCCTGCCGTCACGACTCCCATCGAGCCCGCTGTGACCGCAGGCGTCGCAGGTCCCGCAGCGGGGCAGAAACGTCATGACCACTTGGCTGCCGGCGGCGACATCGGTCACCGCCTCGCCGACTGCCAGCACCGTACCGGCCGCCTCGTGTCCGAGCAGCATGGGCAGCGGCCGCGGGCGGTTGCCGTCGACCACGCTCAAATCGGAGTGGCACACCCCGGCCGCCTTGACCGCGACCAGTACCTCGGTGGGGCCGGGGCCGTCGAGATCGAGGTCGCACACGGTGATCGGACGGGTGTCGATGTAGGGGCGGGCTCTGCCGGTTTCCTCGAGCACGGCTCCCCGAATGCGCATCATGCGGAGTATGATACACAGAGCCTTGAGTGTCTCAAATACCTTTTTGTGAGGGGTAGCCGGAGCGCGAACCGGAGCAACTGCCGCGGGCTCCTATGCTTTCCGGGTGAAACGCGCAGAGGGGTCCAGGGCGCCGGGCCGACCGGCATCGGCGAGCCCGGAGGACGTGCTGAAGGCGGCCGTCGCGATGTTCCTGGCGGGCAAACGGCTCGACGTGAACGCCATCGCCACCGAGCTCGGCGTCGCCCGCGCCAGCATCTACCGGTGGTTCGGGTCGCGCGACGGGTTGCTCGGGGCGGCCATCGCGCACCAGCTCGAACGCACCGTGGCCTACGCCGACCGGCACGCTCGGGGCGTCGGCGGCGAGCGGCTGGGCGAGGTGCTTGACCGCACCATCCACCTACTCGTCGAAGACGACTCGCTCCGAACCTATTTCGACAACGAGTCGACCGCGGCCTTGCGGCTGGTCACCCGCAGCGACGGACTGGTGCATCAGGCGGCAGTCGCTATCGTCGAGAAGCTGATCGAACAGGCTGAAACGCACGGCTATCGACCACCGATCGACTCGGCGACGCTGGCCTACGCCCTCGTGCGATTGTGGGAAGCGTTCCTGTACAACGACGCTGTGGCTGGATTCCGTGGCGACGTCGAACGACTACAGACGGTCCAATCGGCGCTGTTGCGTGCTTGATCTCGCGGCAACGCTCACATCTGGGCGCCGAGGCGGCGGTCGATGACGCCCGGTAGAGCCGCTGGGGGCGTAGGGGAGGGCCGGCATCGGCCGACCCTCCGTGATCGCCGCTCAGCCCAGCGGGCAGGTGTTGCGGTATTCCTGGAACTCCGCCGACCGCGACGGGCCGGGGCACAGGAACTGGTCGTAGCGGGTGTCGTTGTCGACGAACCGCTTCAGCCAGGACAGGGTGAACTTCGTGTTGGTCGCGTTGGCCTCCACCGGCTTGAAGTGGTTGCCGAAGTTGTACTCCAGGTACGCCCTGTCCCTGGCGCTGGTCAGGTGATCGTAGAAGGGTTCGGAGTGTGCTCCGGTCGGCGCGATGACGTCGTCGGCGGCGCCGATCAGCAACGTCGGTGTGGTCACTTTCTGCCAGGCGGAGTAGGGCTCCCAGGGCGCGAGACCGACGACGGCTTTCAGTGCGGGCCGGTCCTCGGCGGCCCGCAGCGCGCCACCACCGCCCATGGAGAACCCGACCACGGCGGTCCGGGTGGGATCGATGCGGTCCTTGTACTGACTCTGGGTGGTCAGCCAGTCGAGGGCGCCGAGCAGCTGGTCGCCGCGGGATTCGGGCAGATCCAGCGTGGTGTTCGTCTCGAGGGTGATGACGACGAACCCCTGTGACGCCAGGCGTGGACCGAGCCAGCTGATGATGGATTCGGGGTTGGTGAAACCAGGGGCCACGGCGACCGCGCCGAACGTGCCCTGGTCGGTGGCCGTCGGGTAGTAGACGGTGCCCTTGTTGAATTTGTTGCTGGCGCCAGGAGGTGCCGGGGCCTCGGCTATGGCGAACGTTCCCTTCTCTGCGGTCACGCTCGCCTCCGTGGGGTTCGGGCCCTTCTCATAGGGGTTGTCAGCCGCGTGGGATGGTGTGACAACACCGAGCGACACGGCGATGGCCGCGACGAAGGGTGCGATCCGGAGCCACTGAATAGTCTTGCTGGACAAGGAATTTCCTCTCGCCTTTGAGTAGTGCGAGGGAAATATTGCGCGGCCGCGGCCCGAGATTCTGCAGCGCGGGCGACGATCTTTTCCGTCCGGACGTGCATCACCCGACAACACTGTCACCACGGTGCGCCCACCCCAACGCATCCAGTCATCGCGGTGAGCGCTGAGCGGGATGCGGTGATCAGCCGTCGCCGAGAACACCCCGTGGCGGCAATCCCGCTGCCGCGCAGCCGGGCATGCGCGGACCGTCCGGGAGGTGGGTTCCCGCTACGAACGGCATCGGCGGAGCACCTCCGCTGAGATCGGTTCGTCGTGCCGCGGCGAGGCGGGGCTCCGGCCTGGGGATTTGTGTCGCCGCTCACCTGATGTTTATGGTGCTTACATTGGTGTTACTGTGGTCTCTTGTCAATTGTCGGCAATCGAAAGGTTTCCTCCCGTGCAGACGATTCTCGGAGCGAACGGACAGATCGGGACCGAGCTCGCTCGCGAGCTCCATCAGCGGTTCACCAAGGACATCAGGCTGGTGAGCCGTAATCCCAAACGGCTGCACGACACCGACGAGCTGGTCACGGCGGACCTTATGGACGCCGAACAGACCGCAGCGGCGGTCGCGGGCAGCGAGATCGCGTACCTGACCGTCGGCCTGCCGCCGAACGCGAAGCTGTGGGCGGATCAGCTCCCGGTGATGATGGAGAACACGATCGCGGCGTGCGAAAAGCACGGGGTCAAACTCGTGTTCTTCGACAACACCTACATGTATCCGATGACCGGTGACCCACAGACCGAGCAGACGCGATTCGCCCCGGCCGGGAGCAAGGCGCACACCCGGGCGAAGATGGCAACGATGCTGTTGGAAGCCATGGCCGCAGGTCGGGTCGAGGCGGTCATCTGCCGCGCACCGGAGTTCTACGGGCCGGGCAAGACACAGAGCTTCACCAACACGTTGGTGTTCGACCCGATCGCGGCGGGCAAGAAGTCGCGCGTTCCGTTGCGCGACGACACCCTGCGGACCTTGATCTGGACGCCGGATGCCAGCCGCGCCATGGCCCTGATCGGCAATACGCCGTCGGCCTACGGGCAGACCTGGCATCTGCCGTGCGACGACAACCGGGTGACGTACCGGGGATTGATCGAGCTGGCCTCCGCCTCCTGGGGCCGCGAGATCGGCTACTCGGTGATGAAACGGCCCGCGTTCTTCGTCGCTCGGCTGTTCAACCAGGGCGTGCGCGAATTGTGGGAGCTGCTGCCGAGATACGAAGTGGACAATTTCTTCGTCTCGGACAAATTCAAGCGGGCATTCCCGGAGTTCCGGGTAACGACCTACGCCGAAGGCGTCGCCGCCATCAAGGCGGACTGAGCCGCGCGGACCTGTTGTGACGCCCGGCTGGATGCTGGAGGCCGATCGGCAGCCGCCGCGGCGCCGCGTGCGCTGGTCAGTCCCGCGAAGCCGTCAATGCGGTGTCGACGAAGAGGCGGGTCGATCGAGAGGGCTCGGGGGTGCGCCGCCAGCCGAGGTAGAGGGTCGAGGTGGGAATGTCGGGCAGTTCCCGGTAGACGACGTCGGGATGCGGCGCGCGTTGGGCGGCAAGTGCGGGAACAACGCCGATTCCGCGATCCGCGGCGATCAGTTCGATCCATTCGTCGAAGTTTCGGCAGGTGACGGTTTCGCGGTCGGGGTCTGGGTCGGACCAGGAATCGGGTGTGGTGGTTCCTGATTCGGTATTGACGACCAAGCGGTGGCGGGCGAGGTCGGCCCAGCACAGTCCTGGAGTTCGCGCGAGGTCGGAGTGGACGGACACGGCAAGCACGCGTTCTTCGGCGCCGATGCGACGCCAGACGATCGACCCGGTCGACTGCCGGATGTTGCGCACGACCGCGACGTCGACGGCACCGTTGCTCAGATCCGCGGTGGGATTGTCGCTGCGCACCAGGGTGAGTTGCCCGCCGAGCTGTTCGTAGCGTGTGCGGGTGGCGGCGAACCAGTCGGTGGGCAGCAACCAGGCGAATCCGACCCTGACCCGGGTCAGGGCACGCATCTCCGCCAGCAGTTCGGTCATGTCGGTGAGGATGGCGCGGCTTCTCCGGAGGAACAATTCGCCGTTGGCCGTGAGCTCGAGCGTGGCTGCCGAACGATCGATCAGGCTGCAGTCGAGGATGCGTTCGAGATCTTGGATCGTCCGGCTGAGCGAGGGCTGGGAGACATGCAAGCGCGTTGCGGCGCGAGTGAAGGTGCCTTCTTCTTGTAGCGCCACGAATGCTTCGAGATGCCGGAGCTTCAAGTCCATGCTCTCAGCGTATATCCCATGTTGAGAAGGTATTTTCTCGGTGCGAGGAACTCTCGTAGCGTGGCGGAGGTGACATCATCGCTCTCTCTGCCACGCGCTCCGCGATCTCGGATCACCGGTCCCCGGGTCGGAGTGGCCGCCGCGGCGGGTCTCGCGGCCGCAATGGGTGTCGGCCGGTTCGTGTTCACCCCGTTGCTGCCGATCATGACCTCCGCGGCGGGGATCAGCGCGGGTGATGGGGCGGTCATCGCGACCAGTAACTACGCGGGCTACCTGGTGGGCGCGGTGCTGTTGACCCGGATGCCGCATCTGAGCCGGCGGACAACCTTTTTCGCGTGGTCGGTGATGCTGATCGCCAGTGAGGCGGCGATGGCGCTGTCGGCGCAGGTGGTTGCCCAAGCGGGGCTGCGTTTCGCCGCGGGCGCGGCCAGCGCGGCGATATTCATCGCTTGCGCCTCCACTGTCGCTCAGCACCGCCGCGAAGGCGCGTCCATGGGGGTCGCGTTCGCGGGTGTCGGTGCGGGTATCGCGATCACGGGTGTGTTCACCCTCGCTGCCGGGACCTGGCTGTCCTGGCAGGGCTTGTGGGTGGGATCGGCGGTATTGACCGCGGCGTTGCTGGTCCCGGCCTGGATGCTCGACATCCGCGACGAAACCGACGGCGACCTCGGCAGCGCCCCGGCGGGCCTGTCATACCAGGACCCGAATGTGCGTCGGGCATGGCTGCTTCTGCTGAGCGCCTACTTCGCCCAGGGTCTGGGCTACATCATTCTGGGAACGTTCCTGGTCGCCGCTGTGGCCGGTCACGGTGGTGGACATTCCTCGGCGGGAGCGCTGTTGTGGGCTCTGGTCGGTGTGGCGGCGGTGCCCGCGACGATGATCTGGCACGCCGTGGCACGGCGCATCGGCACCGGCCGAGCCCTCGTCGCCGCCCTGCTCATTCAATGCGCCGGGACCGCAGCGCCGGCCGTGAGCGACAGTGTGCTCGGGGCGCTGATCGCCGCGGTCACCTTCGGGGCGACCTTCATGGCCATCGTGATGCTCGCCGTCGATGCGGGTAATCGGCTTCCGGTGCCTCGGTCGGCAGCCACCCTGACCGCTGTCTTCGCTGTCGGGCAGATGATCGGTCCGCTGATCGTGGCACCGTTCATCAGGAACTCCTATGACACGGCATTCGCGATCGCCGCGGTCATCGTCGCCGTGTCGGCCGGTCTGGCGGCGGCAGCGACACGCGCAGCCACATTCACCGGATTCGCCGATCCACCCCCGCCCAGGCCGCGTCCCGCAGCACATACTTCTGGATTTTGCCTGTCGACGTTCGCGGTAGCGGACCGAACGTCCCGGTCTTCGGAGCCTTGAATCGGGCCAGTCGCTGTCGGACGAACTCGATCAGTTCGTCCACGGTCGCTGTCGTTCCGTCCTTCCACAGATACTTTCGCGTGGTCGAGGACATAGGCGATCTCGGCGGCGGCCAGGCGCGTGTTCATGGCGACCAGCGCGACACCTGCCCAGGGAACAGCGAAGTGAGCCTCCAGATCAGGCGACAATGTAGGTCGACGTAGCGCGGGCAGTTCGGGTGATCAGGTAGCCGAAGGCGGCGGCCAGGACGTACATCAGGACCGAGTACACCGCGGCGGGGATCGCGGCCTCGGAACTCTCGAGAACGCTGAGTGCGATCGTCATCGCCACGGCCGTGTTGTGGATGCCCACTTCCATCGACGTCGCGATCGCTTGTGGCCGGGCCAGCCGGAGCACGCGTGCTCCGGCGTAGCCGAGGGCGAGGCTCGACAAGCAGAAGATGGCGGCGACCAGCCCGACCTGGCGCGCGTAATCGGCGACGTTGTCGCGCTCGGCGACCAGCGCGCCGACAGAGACCAAGGCCAGCACGGCGACCGAGAAGATCCGGACCGGCCGATCCGCGGACGCTGCGAAGGAGGGGGAGAGCCGGCGCACCACCATCCCGATCGCTACCGGCGCAAGAACAATCGCGATCACCTGCACCACTTTGCCCAGCTGAAGGCCTACCTCCCCGTCCGCGCCGAAGTAGGTGATGGCGAAGTTGGTGATGATCGGGACGGTGACGGCGGCCAGGACGGCGTTGATCGCGGTGAGTGTGATGTTGAGGGCGACGTCACCGCGGAACAGGTGGCTGTAGAGATTGGCGGTCGTTCCACCGGGGGAGGCGGCCAGCAACATCATCCCGATAGCCAGGAGTGGGGGCATGTCGAAGAGCTGGATCAGGCCGAACGCCAAGGCTGGAAGCGCGAAGAGCTGCAGTGCCAACGCAACCAGAACCGCACGTGGTGACTGTCCGATGCGGCGAAAGTCGCCGACGGTCAGGGTGAGGCCCAGCCCGAACATGATGACGGCGAGCGCGCTCGGTAACCCGATGGTGATCAGGGCAGATGATTCCATGCGCGCAATGTAATTACTGCTAACATTAGTGTCAAGGGTGTACCAGAAGACCCCGGTGCATGAGCCCGTCGACGATCAGCTGCTCACGAAACGACCTGGGAGCTCAGGTAGCTCAGGAGGATGTGGACGTCGTCGCCGTAGTCGATGTGGGCTTCGGACGCGTAGAAGTTGGCCATATCCACGCCCTGGCGGCCCAGTTGGACGAGCTCATCGACGGTGGCGGGGTCGGCGATGCTGAGCAGGGTTCGGGTGGTTGCGTTGAGGTCGGCTCGGATGCCCGCGGCGACGGGGCCGAGCACGGAGCCGGTGAGGTCGGCGCCGGTGACGGCCACGGTCGCCAGGTCCGCGGCGGCAGCGATCGGGTCGTTGCGATCGAGGGATTCGACCGCACGCCACAGGATTTCCTGAAGGTGGCCGACGCTGTCGGCGATGCTCAGAAAATCGATGTGCAGGAGGGCGTCGGCGATGACGCTGACGCCTGCGGTCCGGCCGGAGGGGTCGACGGCGGCGGCCGCGCGGATGACCTGGGCGACCAGGGCCCGGTCTACACCCGCGGCGGCCTGGACCAGCGGGGCCAGAGCGACGTTCAGGTCGCGCGCGGTCCGGTGCGCACCGCGAATGTCGCCCGCCGCGATGAACTCCGGCAGGCGGGTGAGGTCGTCGAGAATGGTAGGCAGGTTCGCCGCGGTGGCGGTCCAGCCGGCGCCCATGGTGACGGCTTGCGCGATCAGGCTGCTGGGATCGGCCGTGGCGGGGATGAAGTTCGCGATCGGTGCGGGATCTCCGCTCAGGACCCTGCCCAGCACGGCGAGGAACGGGGAGGTGGCGGCATCGAGGGAGCAGTACAGATCGCCGTCGGCACACAGGGTGCGAACCCGCTCGGTCAACGCACCGAAATCCCGGCTCCGTGTTCCGGCTATGCCGTGGCCGGGCTGCGGATTTCCCAGGGAGAGCGTGGTATTCGGATCGCGATGCGGATCGGCCAGCAGTCCGACACCGACCACGCGCTCGGCATCGATGGGGCCGTCGCCATTGCCGATCTCGGTGGCGAGATCGCCGATGCCGTCGGCGCCCTGGCTGTAGCCGGCGAGGATGACCCGCGTCGAGCTGCACAGGCCACGCATCATCTGGCGCAAGCTGGATTCGAGGGTGCTCAGAGACTCCGCGTAGCTCATACCCTGGTCGAAAGCGCTTGCGGCATAGGGGGCGTAGCGCACCGTGATGTCACGGCCGAACTGCCGTTCCAGGCCGTCGCCGACGGGCCGGAGCATGCCGACGGGCACCTCGGGATCGGCGCCCAGCGTGGTCTCCCAGGTCCCCGGCCCGAAAATCGCGGTGTACGGGGTGCAGGGCTGCGCGCCGGGCGTTTCCGCCCGCGCGACGCCGGCCGCCGCAGTCCCGGCCGCGACGACGACGGCAACCAATGTCGCCGCGGCGGATCTCGACACCCTGTTCATCGCCCAATTCCTCTGTTGCCGAAGGGGATTCGCGACGGTGCGGCAGGTGCTGAATCGTGCCGGACCGTCGTGGCCAATTCTGGCCACTCGCCGCCGGTTTCGCCGACACTTTCAGACACATTTTCATTTCAGATTTTGTGCAGGGGCACCGGACCGCACAGTGTCGGGCTGTGCGGCCGGGTCCGTCTGTCAGCGCCCGCGCCCTCGGTATCCGCGAATGGCGAACGTCGCGAAAACTACTGTCAGCGCCACCGTCCAGGCCAGCGCGCGCCAGGTGGGCGATGCGACCGGTCCCGACGATGCCATCCCACGCATCGCCTCCACCACCGACGACACCGGGTTGGCGGCGGCGACAGGCTGGATCCACGAGGGAAGATCCTGGCGGGGCACGAATCCGGTCGACAGGAACGAGGCCACCAGCAGGATCGCGTTGAGCGCCGAACCCACCGCCTCCCCGGACTTGGCGTGGACCGCGATCGCCACCATCATCCAGGCGACCCCGGTGCCGAAGATCAGCGGCAGCACGAGGAATCCGATCACGCCGAGTGCCCCGCCCGTGAAACGGAATCCGAGCAGATAGCCGACCCCGATCACCGCGAGCAGGGTGATCAGATTGCGCACCGCGTCGCCGGCGATGCGCCCGATCAGCGGGGCCGCGCGTGCGATCGGCATCGCTCGTAGCCTGCGGTCGAAGCCCGATTGCAGATCGTCGTAGGTCGTCATGGCGGTGCCGAGACCGGCGAACATGATGCCCATCACGGCGAACAGCGGCAGGCTGAAGTTCACGTAGTCGGCCCGGCTACCACCGGGGGCGACCAGCGAGCCGAACGACACCGTGATCAGCACCAGCAAGATGAGAGGGAAGAACGTCGCCATCATCAGCAGGACGGGATTGCGCAGCGTCACCCGGATGGCGCGGATCGTGAGCGCCCAACTGTCGATGAGCACCTGCGGGCGCGGTCCCGTCGCGGTACGGGTTTCGTTCACAGTGACCTCCGATAGGCCCGGGCCGCCATCGCGACACACAGGACGAACCCGCCGCTCAGCCACAGCAGGGCGATGGTGACCGGCCTGGCGAGAGCTGCCTCCGCGTCGGCCAGTGCCCGCAGCGCGTCGACGGTGCGGCTGAGCGGCTGGTTGGCGACGAACGGCTGCAACCACTCCGGGAACGCCTCGGTCGGTGTGAAGGCATTCGACACGAGCAGGAACGGGAAGAAGATGACATTGGTGATCACCTGCACCGAGTCCACCTTGCCCGCCGCGAAACCGATCGCGATGAACCCGGTGCACACCACCGCGGCGAAAAACAGTGCGATGAGCACGAATCTGACCGATGCGAGCACGCCGCCACCGAGGCGGAATCCCATTACGGCACCGGCCGGAAGCAGGACCACGATCGTCAGCAGCGCACGGGTCAGCTCCGCGCCGACCAGTCCCAGTACCGGGGCGACCGGCGAGACCGCCATGGACCGGAGCCTGCGGATCATGCCGCCGGTCACGTCCTCGACCGACAAGATGGCCGCCGACATGGCCGTGAACAGCATCGCCTGCAGAATGACCGCGGGCAGCAGATACTGCCCGTAATCGCTGCCGATCCGGCGCTCGACCACGGTGCCGAATACGACGTAGAACATCGTCGCGAAGACCAGCGGCAGCACGACGGCGCCGATGATGGACGCGGGGCGTCTGCTCATCAACCGCAGGTGGCGACCGGCCAGGATCGCGGTGTCGGCCCACATCGACGGAGCGGGACGGGGCACCGCGGCAACGGTTTTCGATGGGGCGATCGTCGTCACAGGGCGTCCTCGGGCTCGCCGGGGACGCTCGGATGCCCGGTCAGCCGGAAGAACACGTCGTCGAGGGTCGGGCGGCGCAGGGCGATGTCGTCGACGGCGATCTCGGCGGCGTCGAGCTTGCGCACGACATCGACCAGCGTCGCGGCACCGGACGCGGCGACGGCGACGCCGTCGCTCAGTTGGGCGAGTCCGGCCATGTCCGCCAGCGCGGCGGCGATCCGGGGGCGGTCGCCCTCGGCCGCGGTGACGTGGCAGACCGAGCCTCCGGCCTGGTCCTTGAGCTCGTCGGCGGTCCCGTCCGCGATGACACGGCCGTGGTCGACCACCACGATCCGGTCGGCCAGTTCGTCTGCCTCGTCCAGGTATTGGGTGGTGAGCAAGATGGTCATGCCGTCGTCGCGCAGGTCCCGGACCACGTCCCACAGCACGGCGCGGCTACGCGGGTCGAGCCCGGTGGTCGGTTCGTCGAGGAAGAGCACTTCCGGTTGTCCGATCAGGGATGCCGCGAGGTCGAGCCGTCGCCGCATGCCGCCGGAGAAGGTACCGCTGCGCCGATCGGCGGCCTCGGTGAGATCGAAGCGGTTCAGGAGTTCCTCGGCGCGCTCCGCCGCCTGCCGACGTCCCAGTTTCAGCAGCCGCCCGAACAGGGTCAGGTTCTCGCGCGCGGTCAGGTTCTCGTCCAGGGCGACGAACTGCCCGGTCAAACCGATCACGGACCGGACCGCTCCCGCGTCGGCCACCACATCGTGACCGGCGACCCGCGCGTACCCCGCGTCGGGAACCAGCAATGTGGTCAGTACATCTATCGTTGTCGTTTTTCCCGCCCCGTTCGGTCCGAGCACCCCCGCGATCGTGCCCCGTTCCACCGCGAAACCGAGCCCATCCAGCGCGGTCACCCCGCCGAACCGTTTGACGAGACCTTCCGCCTCTACGGCATTGTCAACCATGGAGGTAAACCTAACCTAACCTAACCTGAATAGCTAGGCTGCGATGAGGTCGAGCGGTGAACGTGGAGCGAGCGCGGAGTTGGCACGGCGGCAGCGCGCCTAAAGCGACCGGTCGGTTGTAAACCGTTGGGGTGGAAAGGAATCGGCTCGCAATCCATCCGCGCGGCTGCCGCGAATACCCTGTGATCGCTTCCATCCCGGCAGGAACGGAGTCGCGGAATGCTAGGAATTCTGTTGCAGCTGGCGGTATTGGCGCTTTTCGTGGCCGTCGCGGTGGGGATCTTCGTGCTGGGGGATCGGGTGCGGCCCGAATCGTGGCGGCACGACGACGATGCAGGTGCTGGTTCGATGATGCTGGACATGGTCAACATGTTCTTCGCCGCCATCGTGGCGTTCGTGGTGGTGATCCTGTGGCAGCAATACGACACCTCGCATGCGCACACCGTGTCGGAGGGCAAAGCCCTGGTGAGCGTGTATGAGTCCGCGAACAGCATGCCCGAGCCGGATCGTGAGAAGGTCCGATCCCTGGTGACCGCCTACACCCGGCAGGTGATCGACGACGAGTGGGAGGTCATGGACGAACAGCGTCGGCTGAGCCCGTCCACGCAGGCAACGCTGGATGATCTGCGGGAGGCGGTGAATTCCGTGTCTGCCGACACCGCGGAGGCGAAAGCGGACCAGGACGAGACTGCCGCTGCCGTCGCGGCGATCACCGAGGCCCGCTTCGACCGTGGCCTTGACGCCGGTTACCGGTTGCCCGGCTTCCTCTACGTCGCCCTGTGGTTCGCCACTGCCATGCTGTTGTTCGGCACCGTCTTCTCCGGTGTTGTGGTCACCAAGCGCAGCATCCTCATGACCGGGTTGTTCGGACTGGTGATCGGTGCGGTCATTGTGGCTGTCTACCAACTGGATCGGCCGTTCGCCGGTGGTACTCACGTCGCCAAGGACGCCTACGAACTCGCGCTCGCGCGCTTCCAGCACCTTGCCGCGGAACCGTCGTCCAGCGGCGATATTCCTCGTTGACCGGGTCAAACAGCGATCAGTATCAGGCTTTCGGAGGCACGGTGGGCGAAAAACGAAGAACTGTAGGGGGATTCGCGGCGGTGTCGGCGGCGGCGGCGGCTCTGATCGCCGTCCACGCACCGCTCGCTGCGGCTGCCCCGGGAATACCGGCAATCGACCAGATCGTCAGCGGCAGTGCGGCTCCGGGCACCGTGGCTGCCCCGGGTGACGCACCATCAGACGGGCTGGAACTGGGGCTCGGCACCGGCAGCAGCCTCGCGAGTGAACCGGTCTGGTCTGCGGTGCCGACCGGCAGCTCGGCTGGGTTGTTCCCGAACCCGGCGGCCGGGCAAGCCCTCGGCCTCGGCCCGACAACGACCGGCGGCGTAGACGCTGCCCGCGCGATGGCCGATCCGACCGCCGTGGATCCCAGGGCATCCGATCGCGCACCTGGTACGGCACCGACGACTCCGACCGCCGCCCCGGGCACGCTTGGCGGCCTGCTGCTCCCCAACCCCGATCATGTGCTTCCCGCCTGTGTCGGCAGCGCGGCAGTCGGCAGCGCCGCGCTGGGGTCTGGCATCGTCACCGGCAGTGGCATGGGCTCGAGCCTGATCGGCCTCGGTTCCAGCGGAAGCGTCGGCTCGGGCTCGGCCGGTGCGGGCAGTGTGGCGGTCGGCAGCGCCGCGACCGGCAGCGCCCTGCTGACCTGCATGCTGTTGCTCCCGGTCCCAGGTCTGCCGGAGCCCGGTATCCCCCTGATCATTCCACCGGCAGCGGTGGCGCCGACCGTCGTGCCTATCCGAGAGCGACTGCCCGAGGTGAACCCATCGATTCCAGCAGCGATCCCGCCGCTGCCGATGCCGCGGCCGCCGGACGAGTACGCCGCACCTGTTCAGTCACCCCCCGCACCTCCGCTCACCGCGCTGCAGGTGATGACGGTCATGATCATCACGATCATCGCGGGCGCGCGTGCTCGCCTGCGTGGGCGGTAGTAGTTGCCGAGTGCTCGAATGATGGATGAACGTTCTCATTGATAGATGATCGACCGCACTGCCAGGTCTGCGATCGCGCTGTATTCGTTCGCCATGATCGTGGCCTCCCAAGATTGGAATGAACGTAGAGATCGGCACATTCGTCGCCTTCGACACCAACGGTGATGTCGCGCAAGCATTTCCAGCAACAGGCAAGTCCTTCGCGATCACTCGGACGCACTGGATCCGGATCGCCGACGGCAAGGTCATCGAGCACTGGGCCAACCGTGACGATCTCGGGATGTCCATGCAGGTCGGGGCTCTCCCACGAGTTCTGGAATCAGTTGCTACCGGCGGTCATCCGGAGTTGGGGTGGTGATGATCCAGCGGCGGCGAGAGATCGTCGACCATCACCAGGTTCCCGCCGGATTGTTTGGCCCGATACATCGCGGCGTCGGCGGATTGCAGCAGCCGTTCCGGAGTCGGGCTCGGGCACTGTGCGCAGAGCGTCGCGTCGAAGACGGCCACGCCGACGCTCGCGGTGACCACCACCGCGGTCTCCGGTGGTTCGGCGACAACTTGGCACAACCGCTCGGCCTCGATGCGAGCGGCCGCTGCGGCGAAGGGGGCGGCCACGACGAATTCCTCACCGCCGGTGCGCGCCACCACCGCCGTCTCCCCGGCGGCATCGCGCAACCGGCGCGCGGTCCGGACCAGGACCGTGTCGCCGATGCTGTGCCCCCAGGTGTCGTTGACGTTCTTGAACCGGTCGAGATCGAAGCAGATGACACAGATCGCGGGACTGCGGTCCATCAGCTGCGGCAGCCGGTTCTCGAGGCCCCGGCGATTGAGCAGTTCGGTCAGCGGGTCGGACAGCGACTCGGTGCGCAGGAGCCAATAGAGGAGCTGGTACGCGGGCATCGCGCCGGCCACCGACGCGAGCAGGAGCCCGACCGCGACCGCTAGGTGGACATCGCCGCCGCCGGTGGCGATGCGCACCGAGAACACCAGTACCGACAGCACCGACCAGGCCGAATGCACGGCCAGTGCTCGCGCGCTGTGGAAGAAGCTCAGGTAGCTGCCGGTGACCAGGAGCAGCACTGTGCCCATCGCCCCGAACAGCCGATCCTGCAGCTGCAGGAATTCGACCGTGAACAGCACGTCGGCGCAGGCGATCAACACCAGCGACTCGGTCTTGGTCGGCCACGGCAGTAGCCACCAGCGCACTGCCCACAGCGCCCCGGCCAGCACTCCGATCGTCGAAGCGATGCCGGGATCGCCGGGCGGCCCCACCGGAGTTCCCGCGATCACCGCGCCCATCACCGCGATCGCCGCTCCCGCGATGCCGATCAGTACCTTGAGCGGTCCCAGCGCTGATCGAGCCGCCAGGGTGCCGACCAGCCATCGGTAGTCGACCGGGTCCTTCCACCAGGCGCGCAGCGTGTTGCCGTCCTTCGTCGCCCCACCCTCGGTCCCCGACCGCGTTGCCCACTGCCGCCCGCGCCGTTTGGGGGAAATCCGGAAGTCCCACCAGCTCATCGGCAGTATTCTAGGTCGGACCCGTTCATGCACGACGCGTGCGTGTATGTCGCAGCCCACTATCGACGTGTCGGGCGTATATCGCCTCGCCGCTGTGGGGTGTGACTCGCCTCTGTCACACGCCCGTGCCGGTCGCGCAGAAGATTACTGCTGGATAGGTGGCGACGAACGCCCAGGGGAAAGTGGACAGGCGCATGAGGACAGCAGTACCGATGTGGAGGAGAGCTCCGCTGATCAAGAGTGCGTAGGTGAGCGGTCCAATGCCGAGGAGTGCCAGGGGAAAACCGCACTCCAGCAGGATGACCGACCAGCACATCACGGTCGCGATGCCTCGATGGCGCGCCAAGATCTTGCCGGCCCGCGGGTGCCCATAGGCCTGTGTCGCCAAGACGCCCGGTAACGCCGCTCCGCTGCGCCACGACGGGCTGACCAGCTTCGCCGCGCCTGCCGTGAAATACGCGAGACATACCTGTGCCGCCAGGAACCAGAGAACGATCTCGTTGGCGCGCTCTTGCCTGATGCCGAAGGCGAGAGTCAACGATGCGAAGACGATGATCGTCAACTGGTCGGCCCCGTCGCCTCCGAAGCGCGAGCGCATACTCAGCAAGATGTAGGTCACGGCAATCACGCCGGCAGCCAAGGAATTGAAGACCGACGAGGGGTGGAGCGCCAAGAGGACCCCGCAGGCCAGGCAGACGGCGACAAGACCGAGCACTCTCGGATACGCCAGCAGCCGTCCGGCGCTGTGTTGGAAGGGCTTTCTCGTCAGCATGGCGACACTCGTAGTCGAGACAGGCCAGCTGGCGAGGGCGCCATCGGAAAGATGCCGCGGCATCGCCAGCCTCTCCATCGACCCGATGATGACGGCGACGGAGCCGATAGCCGCCGAAAGATGCAGCGCATCCGAGCTGGTGAACATCGGCTGCTTACCTCTCGCGGAGCACCTGTTCCGACAGATGCATGGTCGACAAGAAAATCACGTGGTGATCCGGATCCTCGTCAGCTCCCTTCGACCGCATGATGAGAAACTGGGTGGCCTGGGCACAATAGTCGCGCGGCAGGCTGCAGACAAAGTTGAGTGTCGCGATATACGGCAGCGTGAGTTGCATCTGGGCGGTGTCACGGTTCAGCGACAAGCTGGCCTTGACGAGTTCGACCGTCACGTCGATCAGCGCCTTGTTGTGCCGCCTGCCGGGATTCCAGACCGGTCCTATCCATTTCGGAGACGGGCGCGGACGAACCTCGCACCAACGAGTTATGCGTCCATCCGGCAGTCGATCGCGGTACAGCAGATGAAGATCGTCCGTCGCCGGTGTAGGCGCAAAGAAGTTCCAGCGCGGTATGAATCCGAATACATCGTGCGCGCGAATCCACTGCTCCGCCCTGCCGGCTTCCCATTTCTCGACATTACGGGGTATCTGGCAGACGGCGGAAACGGAAAACCACACCGACAGAAATATGGCGAGCGCAGCGAATATCAGATGGTCGATCGCCATCTTGATCAATGCACATGCCCGAGAGCTTCACGGCGGAGATCGAGCAATTCCCGTGCTGTCGCGGCCGGGCCCAATCTCTGAATTTGTTCGTCCGAAAGGTGCCGCTCCTCCTCCTCTGCGGCCATGACAGCTGCCGTACACAGGACAGCGACGGTGACGGCCATGGCAGCCCACGCGACAAAAGTGCCGTTCTCGCAACAACTTGCGTCGGCCGTCAGGTTCGCCTCCAGCTGATCCTCCGGCACCTGCGCCAGCGCAGCCCGTTCGGCAGGGGTCAGCGGCGGCACGTGTTTGAGAGCCACGGCCGCCAATGCCTCGTCGGTATCGTCACGTCGGTGTTCGACGAGAGTCAGAGATTCCGGGCTCAGCTGTCCACCGTTGTACGGATTGTCCAGGATGACTACGCCGAGGTCGTCCGGCGGGAAGATGTTCGTTGCGAGGGTCCGGCCGCCATATCGAACGCTCGCGAATACGGGAGAACGCTGAAGTAGACGCCAGGCCTGGTAAGTCGAAAGTCTCGTGCGACCCTCGAAACGGGGCCGGAGCTCGTTCTCGACCAGGGTGACATCGTCGCCATTACGCAGGGTGGCGGCATCTCGAACTCGCTGCAGAATCGGATCACCCTGGGCGGCGACGAAAACCCTGACGGATCCGGGCAGGCACAGCAGCGCACGGTCAGGCTGCGTAGGAACGTAGTCCAGAATCTCGATCTCGCGATACTCGAGCGATCGCATCGCAAGCTCGTCAGCAGCGAGCTGCAACAGTGTTTGTTGATCCATGTCTCGACCTCCCGGCTAAGGGTGACGCCTTCTGACCAGACCAGGCGGAAACGTAGCACACGGCCTCGTCGACGAGACGGCATTTCGAGTCAGACGGGCCATCGGGCGACCGCGGCAACCGGATCGGTGGGGTATCAAGCGTCGCGAATACCGACCTCGAGCAGGTGCAGGGCGGCGTCGACTGTGGCGGCGACGAGGGTGTCGTCCAGCGGTCCGGTGGCGGGGAGCATGGCGTGCAGGAGTAGGGGGCCGGTCAAGATGTCCGCGACGAGGTTGGGATGAGTGACCGGTGGTATTTCGCCGCGGTCGACCGCGCGCTGAAACATCGCCTGCGTCGACCGGCGGCGAGGGGCCATGAAGGCCTCGTGGAACAGCGCGCTCCACTGCGGGTCGGTGCTGAGATCGCCGAGCAGGCCTGCGATGCCCGCTGCGATGATCGGGGTGGTGAAGAACTCGACCTGTGCGCGTTGCAGCGAGATCAGGTCGTCACGCAGGTTGCCGGTATCGGGCGCAGGATCGGTGCCGAAGTGCGTAGCCATGCTGTTGGCAATCAGCGCGACGCGTCCAGGGAAGCGGCGGTACAGCGCGGTGCGCGTGGTACCGGCCAGCGCGGCGACCTTGTCGATAGTGATCGCGCTATAGCCGTCTGTCAGCAGTAGCTGCTCGACGGCGGCGGTGATGGCGGTGTCCAGGGCCGTATTGCGGGGGCGGCCCATTCCGGCGGGTTTTCCCTTGTCAGACATACGCGACACATCGTAGCGGTTCAACCCTTGTCGGACATACGCTACACGTTGTAGCGTATGTTCATGGGTGAAATCTGGATCATCGGCGCGACCGGTCGCGCCGGGCGAAACATCGGTGCCGAGTTGCGCGGCTGCGGGCATCGGATCGTGCTGGTCGGCCGCAATGCTCAGCGATTGTCCGAGGCCGCGGCGGCGCTCGAGGCGCTGGGCGGGGCACCGCCGCGGACGCTGATCACCGATGAACCGGTCGGCCGGATCGCCACGGGCGGACCGGATGTCGTCGTCAACACGGTCGGCCCCTTCAGCGCGACGACCATCCCGACCGCACAGGCGTGCGTGGCCGCGGGCAGTCACTACGTGGACCTGGCCAACGAATTCCAGCCGGTGCGGTCGTTGCTGGAGCTGGATTCGGCGGCCCGCGCCGCCGGGTCGACGCTGGTGACGGGTGCGGGGTTCGGCACGCTGGCGAGCGAGGCGCTGGTCTACGAGTTGTGCACGGGGCGTCCCGCTCCGATCCGTGTCCGAGTGGCAGCGATCCCTGTCGTGGACGGCTTGGGGCCGGCCGTGCTGGCCAGCGTGGTCGACGCGGCGGCGACCGGCGGGCTGACCTACCGAAACGGTCGCCTCGTGCGGACCCGGCTGGGTGCGCACCTGCAGCACATTCCGCTACCGGACGGTACAACGCGTGCCACCGTGGCGGTACCCACCGGTGAGCTGGAGGCCGCGCGCCGGGCCTCCGGTGCCGCCGAGGTGATCGCGACCTCCAGTGAGGTGCCTACCGGCCGAGCGGCTAGAGCCGCACTGCCGATCATGGGTGCGGTGCTGCGAGTAGATGCGTTGCGGCGCACCGCGGTCCGATGTATCAACCGCTGGCAGCTGACACCACCGAGCACGCCGGGCGAGGCGTCGTGGGCCTACGCGTCCGCGGAATGGCAGGACGGGGAAATGCGTCGGGCATGGTTGCAGACCGGCGAGGGCTACCAGTTCACCGGCCGTGTTGCCGCCACGGTCGCGCGCCGGCTGGCCGACGGCGATGCCCGCCCCGGCGCGTTCACCCCCGCCGCGTTGTTCGGCGCCGACCTCGCCCGATCCGCGGGCGCCACCATCACTCTCGACCCGACCGCGAAGGACCCCCGATGACTGACACCACCCGCGAGCATGTGCGTATCCCGGCAGGCGCGGACACCGAATTGGACTGCTGGCTGTACCTCCCGTCATCACCGGCGCCGCATCCGACGGTGGTGATGGCCCACGGCATCGGCGGAATCAAAGCTGCCGGCCTGGCCCCGTTCGCGGAGTTCTTCGCCGACAACGGCTTTGCCGCCCTCGTCTTCGACTACCGGCACTGGGGGCGGTCCGGCGGCACTCCGCGCGAACTCCTCTCGATCCGCCGCCAGCGAGAGGACTACCGCACCGCCCTGGCCTGGGCGCGTCGCCACGACTCGCTCGACAACGATCGCCTGTTCATCTGGGGAACTTCCTTCGCCGGCATGCACATCCTCGATATCGCTGCCACCGATCCGGCACTGGCCGGAGCCATCGCACAATGCCCACTCGTCGACGGCCTGGCCGGGACGGGAAAGGTGCACCCGCCGCGCGCGCTGCGCCTGACCGCCACCGCGGTGGTTGACCTGCTCGGCGGCGTCGCCGGCAAACCGCCGAAGTATCTGCCGCTCAGCGTCGGACCCGACAGCATCGGCGTGATCGCCACAAACGACGCACTCAGCGGACTACACCGACTCTCTCCGACTGACGGCGAGCCGTGGCCGAACCGCATCACCGCGCGATCAGTGCTCGACATCGCTGTCCACCGCCCCGTCCGCAGTGCCGGCCGGATCCGATGCCCCCTGCTGATGGTCGTCGCCGAAACCGACACCATGGCCCCCACCGGACCCGCCACCCAGGCCGCCGCGCGAGCACCCCGCGGCGAGCTCTACCGCAGCCGAGGCGGGCACTACGACGTCTACGCCGGCGGACTCGACCACTCCGATGTGCTCCGCGTCGAACTGGAATTCCTCACCAGACACTCCGCCGGCCACGGTCGATAGGCTCCCTCGTCGGTTCCTGAGAGGACCCTGTCCATGCGAATTCCGACTCACCACCGCGTTACTCGACTTGCCGGTATGGCGGTTGCCGGCGCCTCGTTCGTCCTCTCCGCCGGATGTGCGGTTACCGCACCACCTCCGCATCGCATCACTGCGGACTTCGAGAATTCCGCAGGTCTTTTCGTCGGCAATTCCGTGACGGTGCTCGGGCTCGACGTAGGCGAGGTCGAAAAGATCATTCCCCGGCCCGGCTACGTCGAGGTCCATCTCAGCGTGGATCCGGCGATAGACCTTCCGGACACCGTGATCGCGGCATTGATCTCGCCGTCGATCGTGACCGACCGCCATATCGAGCTCACGCCGCCCTATACCGGCGGGCCTATCCTGGCCGATGATGCGCATCTGCCGCTGACGCGCACACGGACCCCGGTCGAGATGGATACCGTGATCGCCACCATCGACCAATTCGCCCGATCTCTCGCCCCGGTACCCGGCACGGGGAGTGGACCACTGTCGGGGAACGTGACCTTTGCGGTCCTCGACGGTCGAGGGCAGCGCATCCGGGAGACCCTGGACGCACTCTCGGCAGCGCTCGAGGTCGGCGTCCACGACAAGGACGCGATCGCGAATATCATCATCCGGCTGCAAGAGCTGACCGCAATCCTCGCGGAGAACGAGCAATCCACCCGAGAATTCAGTGCTTCGATGACTCGGATGTCGGAGCTTCTGGCGGAGCAGGCTCTGGGACTGCAGGCGACTTTGCATCAACTGAACTCCGTCGTTGGCGGCACCGCAACCGTAGTCGCGCAACGGGAGCGAGAACTCGGCGATGCCCTGACCGGTCTGACCGCAGTTACCGATCAACTGCGAGCCAATTCCTCGGCTCTCATCGAGTTGGTCGACCTCACGCCGCTGCTGATGCAGAACATCGACGGAGCGATCGACCGGGACGATCGATTCTTCCGTGGCCATCTCCTCGTGGCCACCGCAGCCAGCGGCGAAGTGATCAGCGTGTTCTGTGAGCGAGTGCAGTTGAAGTCCGATGGGTGCCGAACAGGCAGAGTCGAAGATATGGGACCTGATCTCGGTTTCACCGCTGCCCTGCTCGGGCTGACCGGATGACGGAACCGTAGGTTCGATCCGCGACTTCCGTTAGAGGCGTATCGCCGTGCGGACGAGGTCGGCGACGGCTTTGGATCTGCTGTGTGGTGGCCAGGCGATGACGGTCGTGACGGACGGTGCGTCCGGCACCGGCACGGTGGCGTGATCGTCGCGTAGCTGGGCTCGAAGCGACTCTGGCACGACCGCGCAGGCCCGTCCGAGCGTGATCAGCTGGGTCAACTGGGTATGGTCGCGAACCTGCGGGCCGGGACCGTCCGGATAACTTCCATCCCGTCGGGGCCAGCGTGGCAGGGGCAGGTCGGTCAGGGCGTTGACCTCGGCCATCGACAGGTGGGATCTGTTGGCGAGGGGGTGCCCTGCGGGCAGGACCACGACCTGCTGTTCGGTGTGCAGGTCCTCGGTGTCGAATCCGGTCGTCGTGTCGTAGGGCCGGTGGAGCAGGGCAACGTCGGCACGCCCGTCGCGTAGCAGGCTTTCCGGTTCGCCGGGCCCGCACAGCATCACCTCGACTGCGGCAGCGCCGGGATCGGCGGCATAGGCGTCGAGCAGTTTCGACAACAGCTCGCTGGACGCTCCCGCCTTGGTGGCCAGCACCACGCCGGGCCGGTCGGCAGCGGCGCGGCGGGTGCGGCGCTCGGCGGCTTCGACCGCTTCGAGAGCATGCCGGGCCTCCCGCAGAAGCACCGTCCCGGCCTCGGTCAACGTGATCGCGCGAGAACTACGGTGCAGCAGAACGACTCCGAGTCGCCGTTCGAGTTGCTGGATCGCCCGCGACAGCGGTGGTTGCGCCATCGTGAGCCGCTGTGCCGCTCGCCCGAAGTGCAACTCCTCGGCGACGGCGACGAAGTAGCGCAACTCCCGTGTCTCCACCATGGCATCGTAGTTGGCGCTCACCACGGCCAATACCCGTGCGGTATCGCCGCCCACCCGGTCGGTCTTGGACGCCCCAGTCGAGTTCGCAACATGATCAACGGCATGAGTGAACGGACGATCGCGCTGGTGACCGGCGCGAACAAAGGAATCGGATACGAGATCGCGGCGGGCCTTGGCGCCCTTGGCTGGCGAATCGGTGTGGGCGCGAGGGATCGACAACGCCGCGAGACCGCGGTGGGGAAGCTGCGCGCGGCCGGGGCCGATGCGTTCGGCGTGCCGCTCGACGTGGACGACGACGCGAGTGTCGCCGCCGCGGCCGAGCTGATCGCCGACCATGCCGGCGGGCTCGACGTCCTGGTCAACAATGCCGCGATCACCGGCGCTATGCCACAGACGCCCACCACGGTCGATCCCGCGACTGTACGAGTTGTCGTGGAAACCAACGTGATCGGCGTCATCCGGGTCACCAACGCGATGTTGCCCCTGCTGCGCGGCTCGGCATCACCGCGAATCGTCAACATGTCCAGCAGCGTGGGCTCGCTTGCCCTCCAGACCACGCCCGGCATCGACATGGGCCCGGTTCCCACTGCGTACCTGGCGTCGAAGACCTTCCTCAACGCCGTCACCATCCAATACGTCAAGGAACTGAGCGACACCAACATCCTGATCAACTCCGGCTGCCCCGGTTTCACCGCCACCGACCTCAACGGCTTCCGGGGCGTCCGCACACCACAACAGGGAGCGGCGATCGCGATTCACCTCGCGACCCTGCCCGACGACGGACCGACCGGTGGATTCTTCGACGACGCCGGAACAGTGCCCTGGTGACGTGCACCGATGTGGAACATTCCCGTTCCAGGAGTAGCCGCGCATCGCACGCCGGAGGACAAAACTGGGCGTGGAACGTGTTCGGAATCGGCTTCTCGACGACGAGTTGATCGCGACTCCGGCCGCCGCCCTCCCCGTCCCGTTGGTTCTCCACGGATCGTCCGGAGTGTCGGATGATGGTCTGCGATCAGCGGTGCGACACGGGATGACACCGCGCTTCTTCGAACCGTGCCGACCACCCGTCCGCCTGACGGAGCACGTCCCAGCCGATTCCTCGGATCGGGCCCCGGTCTATCACCGATGACAAACTCGACCAACATCGGTTGGACCGCACGCCAGACTGCCCCACCGTTGGTTGCAACGGGACCGGTCGGTACTGGAGGATCGACTCCTCTAGAAGTCTCAGCGTGAGTTCGTCGCACCGAGTGGGTGGTCACGAACTCGAATTGCCACCACGGTTGGCCTCGCTCCACCGGCCACCATGCGTTTCCTCGAACAATTCTAGTGGTCGGAGGTTGTGGAGTGGTCGATCCAGTGGGGCGGCACGAGTGGTACATCCGCGCCGTGATCTCGCTGCCGGAGATGGAGGCGCATGCTCGAAGACAGCTCTGCTCCGACGGCAGGCTCCGCACCCCGACCGGTCAGATCTTCGGGTGGCAGGTCGAATGCAGTTGCGGACAATGGCGCGGCAAGCTGTGGCAGCGCACGACTCGACCGCTCGATCACAACGTGCCCGAACGCGTCCTGTTCAGCGCAGACGGGGAGTTGTCGCCCGCGTCACGGCAGGCGGTACTGGAGGACTGGGACAGCCACGTTCATCGCGTCTGGACAGTCATGCCGGTGCGCCTCGCGCACGAGCTTCTGCTCGAAGCTCAGCTTCGCTTGACCGAAGCGGTCCGATTCGCTCGCAGCACCGATGCTTCCTGGGATGACATCGGCTCCGCCGCGGGCGGCATCACCGGACCCACTGCACGCGAGCTCTGGGAGGGTTTTTCCGTACCGGAGCCGCAGGTCATCGGTTCTCTCGATGACCAGTGACGACCCCGATCCAAGGAGGATCGATTGGTGAACAAAGATCAGGCGAGGACTGAATCCTGAAGCACTTGCTGCAGCCGCAGAATAGGGCAAACGACCCAGCATCTTGTGATCTCGCAGGGTCGCGCGGAAGGACAGTGGTGTCCGTTCCGAATCTAGAAGCTAGCTATTTTTCACAGGCGCGTGTTCGGACTTCCGAAGTGCCTGTTCAGGAGATCATCGTGCATGTTGACACAATTCTGAATCGCGTGGCCCGAAAAGTTGACATGGCCGGGTTGTCGCCGAACGAACTCGCCTGGTGACTCCGACGATGGTGCACAATCCTGGTTTGCGGATACCTCCCCAGTACGGTCCGTTTCTGTCACCGCAGGATTTGCTGCGCGCGGTGAGTGGATCCACCGACAGTGATTGCCCGCTGGCGGCGTGGGCGGGAACGCTCGGCTCGTTGTATCGGGCGTGGGTCGGTGACCCGTCGGCGGAGACGATTCGTCGGCAAGTCGCTGGGGTCGTCCACGAGATCGATGCGTGGATCGCCGCGCAGCTTCCCCGGCCGCGGGCCGGGACGCCGCGGGGCACCGATTCGGTGGGTGGGGTGATCGCGCGGGTCGCCGAAGCCTCGGCGTGCGCGCATTGGGCTCTGCATCATATGGAGGATGCCGTCCAGCGGCACCGCGCCTGGGATCACCTCGCGGAAATGCGTGAGGGCTATGAGGACCTGGTGCTGCTGGCCATGGGCGGCTTGATCAAATTGCCCAAGTCCTGGCCCGGAATCAGCTGGCTGGCCGGCGCCACAAGCGAAGTAGTCTTGACAGGTCACGATGCGTCTCGACAGCCCGTCGAGCAGGCGAATGTGCGCCGGTGAGTTCAGCGGGATCGCTTGGGGGACTGTCGAATTCGCCGAGGATCGATCGCGAGAGCCCGGCCCCGTCGCACTGCTGCGAGAGGGGGCCGGGCCCTGATCAGGCCGCTACCTCACGAAGTTGCGCACGCCGTCGAAAACCGTCGCCGACGACAGCAGCGAGATATGGCCGATGCACAGCGTCTGGGTGTTGGTGGCACCGCTGAGAATGGTGCTCGTATCGGGGTTGATGATTTCGTCGCACGGTGACCACCAAGTGCCGTAGTTCACCTGTCCCGGGGTTTCGTCGCCGCTGTTGAGCTCGGCCAGGAATGCCGAGCCGGGCCGCATCTCCACGCACGAGGCGTCAGAGCATCCGCCGGCAACTTCGGTGCCGTGATTGGGGCCGCCGATGGAGACCCAGTCGTCGACGAAACTCAGGCCGTCGAGCTTCTTCAGGTACCAGCGGCTATTGAGGCCACCCATCGAGTGGCTGATGATGTCGACTTTGGCTGCACCTGTTTTCGCGCGCAGCGCATCGACTTGCGCTTTCACCTCCAGCGCGATGTTCTCGTTCGATTGGGAGGTGTCGTAGCTGAATCGTGCCAGCTCTTCGAAGGAGTATCCGGCCGCAAGGAACCGGCCCCGCATGTAATCCCAGTTCGACGCCGATCCCTGCCAGCCGTGAACGAAAAGAATCGGATCCCGCACCGGGGCCGCAGCGGCCTGTGGCGTTGCGACGCCAATTGCAGCGGTAGCGGTCGCGATCAGGGTGATTGCGGCCGTCGCGATACGACGCGCGATCGATGTGTTGTGCATGAAAAAAGACTCCGATCTGCTCGCGGCACTGCGAGCAGAAAGAAGATACTTCGCGGGGAATCATCCCGTGCACTGTGAAATTAAATCGTTCAACTTGTCGCCGTATTCTTGGAATTATCGAGGCGCACCAGACTCCGTGTTCGCCTGTCGCACACGCGGTGACTGAGGGGTCACGAGTCGTCTTCGATGGTGTCCGACGCGGCGGCATCGTCGCTCGGACTGGCCAGATTCCGACCGGCCGTCGGGCCTTCGAGGATGCGGATGGTCAGTGCCGCTGCCAAGGTTCGGCCTTCGCGGGGCTGCGTCGGGTCCAGACCGGTGAGTTCGGTGATCCGGTTGAGCCGGTAGGTGAAGGTATTCGGATGCACGAACAGCTCCCGTGCGGCTGCTTGCCGGTCGGCGCCGTGCTGCAGGTTCGCCTGCAGGGCGGCGAGCAGGTGCGGATATCCGGCCACTGGCTCCAGCAGTTCGATCAGGCGTTGTTTGGCCCGGCCGGGCCGGGTGATCTGCAGTTCGAGCAGGAGGTCGTCGAGACGGTAGCAAGCGGGCGGGCGGCCCCTGAGCCGGGCGAACAAAGCGAGTTCGCGGGCATCGGAGACGGCGGAAGGGATCTCCTCGAGAGCGACGCCAGGCAGGAGTCCGAGATAGGGGGTGGCATCCAGCGCGGAGCGCAGCCTCTCGGCGAGCTGATCGAATCGATCCGGGGCGATCGCGGTGTCGGCGAGCAACGCGATCCCTGCGCTGCCGTCGAACTGGAACAGGACGGTCGAGGTGGAGAGCTCGTCGAGACCACGGGCGATGACATGTTCGCGGCGCCGGGCAACGAGCTCGGGCACCTCGTGGGCAGCAGTGGCGTGCAGGTCGATCGCGAGCACGGTGTAGGAGCCCGCCAGTGAGATCCCGGCCTTCGCCGCGTGGGCTTGTGCCGGGGAACCCGACAGCAACGCGGCCAGCAACTCCCGGCGCGCACCCTGGTCGCGCCCGGCTATCTCCCGCTCGACCACAGAATAGGACCCGGCCGCGATGATGCCGATATGCCCGGTCACATCGAGCACCCGCTGCTCGATGTCGGCGAGCTCGGACCTCTGCTCGGGCGTGGTGGCCAGCGCGACTGCCCCTGACACCGCCGCCCGCGCCGTTGCGTGCACCAGTTCCAGCAGGGCCGCCAAGGGCAGCCGGTGCTCCGCGTGACGCTCGGCCAGTGGTGCGATCACCCGCGCGATGTCGGTGCGACCAAGCGATCGCTCAGTGCTCATGGCGTCGAGAAGCACCCGAGCACATGCGCTGATCGTGGGCGCGCACTCGGCCTTGACGTACTGCTCGGGTAAGCCTGCGGCCTCGCTCGCGGTTCGCACGCTGTGTTGTATCTGCTGAGCGACAGCGGAGCGGCGCTGCGACAGCAGCACCCGCAGTGCCGGCGGCTGCCTGGTGCCCTCATCCACGGACATCGCCCCATTCTTGCCCGTTGCGGTCCGGCTGTGAAGTCACCGGCGGCCTCGAAGAGATCAGCGATCCTGCATCACTGATCGTCGCCCAGGATATCCGGCGATCGAGGACCTGCGGGTAGATGTGGGTGCCTGGCCGACTGCAGTGTGAGAGTCGTCTACTTCGGCCCGACATACAGCAAAATTAGAACGTGTTCTAGTAGGGTTCGGCTATGGAACGACTCACTGGATTGGATGCCAGTTTCCTCTATCTGGAGACCGATACCCAGCATCTACACGTCTGTGCCCTGCTGATTCTCGACCCGGCCGACGGCCCGTACTCGTTCGCGCACCTCCGCGACGAACTGCGCAGGCGATTACCTCTCATCCCGCACATGCGCCGCCGGGTCCACCCGGTGCCGTTCAACCTCGACCATCCGCTCTGGGTCGACGACATGGACTTCGACATCGACAACCACATCCGGCGCGTCGACCTGCCGGAGCCGGGCGGGCAAGCCGGTCTGGCCGCGCTGATCGGTGACATCGCAAGCCGGCCGATGGATCAGAGCCGGCCGCTGTGGGAGATGTCGGTGGTGGAGGGGCTCGACGACGGCAAGGTGGCGGTTGTCTGCAAGTACCATCATTCGGCCGTCGACGGCATCACCGGCACGAACATGATGATGCACCTGTGCGATCTGGAGCCGGGGCTCAGTCGCCCGGAACCCGAACCGTGGCAACCGGAACCGGTGCCCGGCGATCTCGAGCTCATTGCGCGTGCCGCGGTCCGGTTTCCCGGCAGGGCCGGGATGCTCGGCATGGTTCCCAAAACCCTCGGCATGGTCGCGGGTGTCGCGCAACGGCGGCGGAACGACCAGGCGGGGATGGCGCTTCCGTTCTCCGCGCCACGCACGCCGTTCAATCAGGCCGTCACCGGGACACGGTCGGTCTCGTTCACCAAGACGGACCTGGGCGTGATCAAGGAGATCAAGGCCGCGTTCGGGGTGAAGGTGAACGATGTCGTGCTGACCGTGGTCGGTGGCGTGCTGCGCCGCTATCTGGCGGATCGGGGCGAGCTGCCCGACCGCTCTCTGGTCGCCTCGGTGCCGGTTTCCGTGCACGAATCCACCCGGCACACCGAGGGAATCAACAAGGTCTCGACCCTGTTCTGCCGCCTCGGTACCGATATCGCCGATCCGGTCGAGCGGCTGGAGATGCTGGCCGTCGCCAACCGCGACGCCAAGGCCGAACATGATCTGATCGGCGCCGACTTCCTCCAGGACTGGTCGAAGTACGCCCCGCCCAACACCTTTCGCCTCGCGTCGCGCGTCTACTCGTCGCTGAAGCTGGCCGAACGGCACCCGGTGGTACACAACCTGGTGGTCTCGAATGTGCCCGGTCCGCCGATGCCGCTGTACTTCCTCGGTGTCCGGGTGGACGGCATGTACCCGTTCGGCCCGGTCTTCCACGGCGCCGGGCTCACCGTCACCGTGCTGTCGAACTGCGGTGACCTGGATTTCGGGTTCATCGCCTGCCGTGACCTGGTTCCCGATGTCGACGCGCTGGCCGACGCGGTGCCCGCCGTGATCGACGAACTGCTGGCCGCGGCACGCGCTCGGGGCTGATCACCCGCTCCGAAAGACCGCCCTGTTCGCCATCGGCGTCGAACAGGGTCGTCGACTACAGCCGCGCGGCCACCGCCCGGCACGCGTCCGCCAATACCGGTACGAACCGGTCCGGCGCGACAGCGCACGCCGCATGACCCGCCGCGACCGGATGAACGCTCGACCCGGGAACCGCGGCCGCGAGTTCGATCTGCCGGTACACCGGGATCGCCCTGTCCCTGGTTGTGATGACCACCGCGGTCGGCACCCGCAGCTCCGGCAGCCACGCGGTAGCGTCGAACGTCCCGATCTCGGCCAGCACGGGCGCCAGCGCCCATCCGCTCGTACTGCGGAATTCGCCCACCGCCCACCGCCGTAGCTGCCCCGGCACCAGGGCGGGCGGCAGGACCGGCAGGCCACGCGTCAACCGCCGGGCCCGGCGATACGGATAGTCGCCCAGCGCCTCGGCGACGGTGGTGAAACCACGATGGAACGCCCGCTCGCGCCACTTCTCCTGGAAGCGATACGGAGTCGCGCAGAGCACCAGCCCGGCCACCCGGTTCGGATGACGATGGGCGGCGAGCAGGGAGACGATACCGCCGAGGGAATAGCCGACGCAGACAAAGCGATCCAGGCCGAGCGCGTCGGCGACCGCGACCACATCGTCGGCACAGTCGTCGAGCCGGAACCGCGCCGATTGGATCCCGCGCCCGTGCCAGCGCTGATCGAACAGCACCACGCGATATCGCGCGCTCAGCGTTTCCAGCGCCGGAAACCAGTTCAGGGCCGCCGTGCAGGCGGTGCCGTGCAGCAGTATCAGCACGGGTGCGCCCGCTGGTCCCGGGATGTCCACGACGTAGGTCTGGCCGCGCCCCGGAAGTTCGAGCATCCGTCCGCCGGGAATCTCGTCGACGGCGGGCACGACGAAAGGCCCCGTCCGCACTGATCGCGCAGTTCCCACGAAGACCTCCTCGGACATTTCTAGAACTCGTTCTATTTGATGATGCCATATCGGCGCGGGGGCTCCGGGTGCCTCACCTGGCCGATCGCCCGGCCACCTGCTCGATTGCGTGGAGCCACGCCGCGTCGTCCTCGACGACATCGGCGCATGATCGAAGGCCGGGATTCACGTCGTGGATGCGCCGCCCGCCGCGCGGCGGAACCTCGTCGCGAGGCGATCGAACGCCACCGCGAGCTCGTCTCCGTCGATCACCTCGATGTCGACGTCGAGCTGGGTCAGCCGCAGCGCGAGCCGGTCCGGGTCGTTGGAACCCAGCTCGACATGGCACGTGGACTCGTCGACCACCTCGATATCGACCGGGATGCGGATCTTCGCGGCGACCTCGGCGGCGGGAGCATGTACGAGTGCCCGGGCGCGGTACGTCCAGGCCGCCTTGCTGACGCGTCCGACGACGTACTCGACGACATTGTCCTCCGGGATCACGCGCGGCTGGAACCGCGCACCAGTCGGTGCGTGCGCAACCATGCGGTCGACGCGAAAGACCCGCCAGGCGTCACGGTCGAGATCCCACGCGAGCAGGTACCACAGCGGCCCCCAGCTCACCAGCCGTTGCGGTTCGGTGTGGCGGGCCTCTGCACTGCCCCCGGGTTTGGTGTATCCGAACCGGAGCCGTTCGTGGCCGCGGATCGCGGCGGCGACCGCGCCGAGAACCGAGAGGTCGAGCGGCGGATCGGCCCCTGGAACGACGCTCGTCGCCTCGCGTACCGCCTCGACGCGCCGACGCAGGCGCGAGGGGAGCACTTGCTCCAGCTTCGCGAGCGCGGTCAGCGATGTCTCTTCGACTCCGAGTCTCTGGGTCGCGACCGCGCCCAGTCCGACCGCGACGGCGACGGCCTCGTCGTCGTCGAGCAGCAGTGGGGGCATCGCCGTCCCGGCGGCCAGCCGGTACCCGCCGGCGACGCCGGGGCGCGCGTCCACGGGATAGCCGAGCGACCGCAGCTTGCCGATGTCGGCGCGCACAGTTCTCGTGCTCACCCCGAGGCGGCCGGCGAGCTCGGAGCTTGTCCAGTCCCGTTTGAGCTGGAGCAACGACAGCAGTTCGAGCAGGCGGGCCGAGGTCTCCAACATGTTCTCGATCATTTCAGCAATTGCGGAAGCTATCCCGCCGCATTACCCGGGAACGTGGGTGTCATGAACGAGAACAACGCACTCACACCCTTCCGCATCGATATCCCGCAGGCCGACGTCGAGGACCTTCGCGACCGGCTGGCACACACGCGCTGGCCGATCCCCGTGCCGGGCCGAGACGATCGCACCGACTTCAGCCGTGGCATCCCGCTGGTGTACCTGAAGGAGCTCGCCGAGTACTGGCGCGACGGGTTCGACTGGCGTGCGCAGGAGGCGAAGCTCAACGAGTACGTACAGTTCACGACGGTCGTCGACGGCCAGACGTTCCACGTCGTCCACGCGCGATCGGCGAACCCGGCGGCCACCCCGCTGATCCTGAACCACGGCTGGCCGGGCTCGTTCGTCGAGTACCAGCGACTCATCCCGCTGCTGACCGACGAGTTCCACGTGGTCATCCCGTCGCCGCCCGGCTTCGGGTTCTCCACCCCGCTGTCCGGGACCGGCTGGGAGCTGGCACGGACGACGGAGGCCTACGCCGAGATCATGACGCGTCTGGGCTATGAGAGGTTCGCGGCCCACGGCTCCGACATCGGCTCGGGCATCACCGGCCTCCTCGCGGCGCGCTACCCGGAGCGCGTCATCGGCACGCACACCGGCGCCGACCCCAAGTGGCTCGGGTTGGTCGGCGACAAGTTCCCTTACCCCGACGGTCTGTCCGAGGACGAGATCGCCCAGATCGAGGCCGTGCGCGCCGAGGACGGGGCCGAGCGCGGGTACCTCGAGATGCAGAACCACCGTCCCGACACGATCGGCGCGGCGCTCACCGACTCGCCGGTCGGTCAGCTGGCGTGGATCGCCGAGAAATTCAAGACCAGGGCGGGCGCCGCCTACCGGACGCCGGACGAGTCGGTCGACCGCGACCAGCTCCTCACCAACATCAGCCTGTACTGGTTCACCCGCAGCGGCGCGTCCAGCGCGCAGTTCTACTACGAGGGCGAGCACTCCGGATTCGACTGGGACATGGCCTCCGGCGTGCCGTCCGGATGGGCCGTGTTCGACACTCACCCGCTCATGCGCCGCGCGCTTGACCCGTGGAAGGCGATCGGCCACTGGAGCGAGTTCACCGAGGGCGGCCACTTCCCCGCGATGGAGGAGCCGGAACTGCTCGCGGACGACATCCGCACCTTCCTCCGCGGCATTTCCTGACCCGCGTCAGGACCGGCGGGCCACGACGACCCACTCGAGGCTCGGCCGGTCCGGCGCGTCCAGAACAGGTCGGCGAACGCGGCTGGACCGCAGCGCCCGGCTCAGCCTCCAAGACAGGCGGGGCACACCCGCACGTGAGTCTTCAGCCCAGGTACGGCGTGCGTCGTCCCTCCATGTAGTGAGTCAGCCTTAGTCGCTGCGTGTGGTGCATTGCGAGGCTGTCCAGCTCGGCGGGGGATACGAACCGTAGTTCCGTGGACTCGTCGGAGATGGCGAGGTCGCCGCCGGTGACACGGGCTAGGAAGCACACGTTGAACTGACGTCGAACCTCGCCATCGCTGTAGGCGATCCCGTGGCGTGGATCGGTGTAAGTACCGACGAGCCCGGTGATCTCGATGTCGAGGCCAGTTTCTTCCTTGACCTCGCGCACCGCGCAGCCGGGGAGGCTGTCGGTCATCTCCATGCCGTCGCCGGGCAGTGCCCACAGGCCGCTGTCTGCCCGCCGTTGAAACAGGATGCGGCCCTTGTCGTCACACACGCCAGCGGACGCCGCGACGACAAGACTGCTCGGCTCTGGTGCGGCGGGGTCGTCACAGAACTCGGTGCGCGCCATCGGCTCAGCCTTTCACCGGTCGGCCGGTTTGCCAGACCGCGTCGAAACTGTCGGTGTAGGTGTCGAACAGGCAACCGTACGAGGGTACGGCGCTCTTCACACCCGCGCTGCAGCACCTTCTCGAGGTTGCCGAGGGCGTCGCTCACGACAGCGGTGCCACAGCTGTCGACGTCTCACATCGAGATCGCGTTCGACCGGCGTCGAACAGAAGGGGACACCTGATGGGCATCATGACGATCCTGACCGCCGCGTTGCCGATCGCGGCCGATGGCTGGTGGATCGCGCGGGGGGTCTGATCGAATCAGCCGAAGACGGGTAGCCGCCTACTCCACACCGTGACTTCCGATTGAGGGACGGTCGAGAGGAGATCGGACAGCAGCAATGAGACGTAGCACCTCCGGAACACCCTGGAGTCCTGCTTTTTGCAGCTGCTCACGGCGGAAAGGTCGTCGCAAACATGACTGAAGACGAGCGCCTTCGATGGGCCATGGACAGGCTTCCGTTCCCCTACGCCGAGGCGTTGCGGCTACACGCGGCGGGAATCACCGACGAGGTCATCGCTGAGGTGCTGGGAGTCGACATCGATGCGGTGGACTCGGTGCTCGATATGGCCGCGCGGAAGCTGGCTGTGATCCGTGATCGAGATGGTGGGTGAGGTTTTGCCGGGGCTCGAACCGTTTCCGAAGCCTTTCGGGACTGACTACCCTGAGACGATGGTGGCGGGGTGGTCACTGACCGGCCGAGCCGAGGAAATCGCCGAGCTGTGGGAAGCCACCGCTCCGAACACACCCGGCTGCGTAGTGGCGGGTTCTGCCGGTGTCGGGAAGACCAGACTGGCCACCGAGATCGTGTCGCGGTGGCGTTCCGAAGGCCGACCGTGCAGGTTCTTTGTCGCTACCCGGTCAGCTCGGTCGGTGCCGCTCGGCGCGTTCGCTGAGGTCAGCGAAGACTTCGGCACCGATCCGTTGCGCCGGGTCCAGTCAATGGTCGAGGCGCTGACCACGACCACAGGGGTAGGACCCGGTCTGCTGGTCATCGACGATGCCAACCTGCTCGACGAGCAATCGGCCTTGGTGGTGCATCAGATCGTTCGATCAGCAAAGGCGTCGGTGCTGCTGACGCTGCGCCATGGTGAACTCGCCCCGGACGCGTTGTCAGGACTGTGGAAGGACCAGTTGCTGCTACGCCTGGACCTTCAGCCGCTCTCGCAGCTCGAAACCGCCGGTCTGCTGACCCAAGCCTTGGGCGGTCGGGTCGAATCATCGACCGCTGCCAGAATGTGGCAGTTCACTCGCGGAAACGTGCTCCACCTTCGGTATCTCGTCGAAGGCGAGCTCGCGAGCGGCCTGCTGACGTGCCGCCACGGGGTCTGGGTATGGGACGGAAGACCGTCCATTTCGCCGCCCTTGGCCGAACTCGTCGCCGCCAGTATCGCGCGCCAGCCACAGATGGTCTCGAGCGTGCTGGACGTGTTGTCCGTCGTCGATCCGATCGAGATCGACGTGCTGACCGCGGTGTGCGGTCCACAGTCGGTCGAAACCGCGGTCGCGGCTGGGTTGATCACTATCGACCGCGGTGGCAGCGCGGTATCGGTCAGACTGGTACATCCGCTGCTGGGTGAAGTGCGGCGAGCAGCGAGCTTGCCTGCACGGCTGCAGTCGCTGCGGGGCAGGGTTGTGCAGGAGCTGCACATCCGGAACGACGACTGTGGGCCAGTCGAAAGGGTCCGGCGCGCGGTGCTGATGTGCGAGTCCGATCTCACTGCCGATCCAGCCGTGCTTGTCGAGGCCGCCCACGCGGCGTTGCGATTGTCCGACCCGGTCACTGCCGAGCGGCTTGCCCGCCACGCCGTCGCATCCGGTGGCGGTTTCCGCGCGCATCTTGTTCACGTCAGCGGACTGATCGAGACCCAGCAGTTCCAGGAAGCGGTCGAGGTCGCCACTGCGCTCGAACGCCTGCCGCTGCCGCCACGTGTACACGTGCCACTGACATTGGCCCGCATGGTTGCCGAAGCCACCCTGGCAGGCCGACCTGAGAGCGGACAGTTCGCCGCCATCGAGCACGACGCAACCGCTGCGGGATTGACCTGCCTCTACGACGCTTCGGTTGCTTTCACCGCGGCGTTCCACACAGACCCGGTCGCGGCGGTCGAATCGGGTCGCAAAGCACTGGGCACAACAGCGCCTATGGACAAAGGGTTCGAGGTCCTGGCCGCGGTCGCCGTCACCGGTGGGGCTGCGATGCTGGGGGACTACACCGAGATGACAACCGCTGCCGAACATGCCTACGAGTTGTGTCGTACTTCGGACAAGACCGCAACCATGCATTTCCTCAATGGCTGCTTCCACCTCATGGGACTCTGTACCGCCGGCTACCTCGCCCAAGCCGACGAGCTCGTCGCGCGACTGACGCGTGAACCCCTGGATTTCCCACTGGCCTATTCCTATTGGTCACTGCTGGAGTCGATGGTCGCAACCGCCCGGGGTGACCTGGCGGCCGCGGTCCGCAAGGGACAGGAAGCACTCGCGGTGAGGTTGCCTTTCGAGTCCACCTGGATACCCACTGCTGCGCTACTCCAGCAGATCATCGCCGTCTCCATGCAGGGAGAAGCCATCTCGGCATCGTCTCTGCTCAGTGAATATCGACCTCCGGGGCCAGCTGCCGAGGCGCTGCGTCCGCGTAACCAGCACCAGTTGGCCCGGGCGTGGGTGGCTGCCGCAACCGGTGTCACCAGCCGTGCCATCGCACTCGCCGTCGACGCCGCGGACATGGCACGGTCGCAACAATTCTTCGCTCACGAGGTTGTCTGTCGCCAGACCGCGGTCCAGTTCGGCGACCGACACCAGACCGCCCGGCTCACCGAACTCCGTGCACTCGTCGAAGGACCGCGAGTGGCGGTAGCTGCCGATCACGCCGAGGCCGTCGAGCGGGGCGACTCTCAGGGCCTGAAGGAAGCTGCCGTTCGCTATGACGAGTTCGGTGATCGTATTGCTGCTGCGGATGCTGCCGCGCAGGCCTCACAACTCTTCCGGGCGAAGGCTTTTCGAGGCGCGGCACTGACCACTGCAGCCGCCGCTCGACGATCAGCCTCGGTGACCGGTGCGGCCACGCCCGCACTACGTACGTTGCACGGTCCAGCTCCCCTCACGGCCCGGCAGCGCGAAATCATCGCTCTGGTTGCCGTCGGTATGTCCAATCAGCAGATAGCTCGAGAGCTGGTCATGTCGGTCCGCACCGTGGAGGGTCATCTCCTGCGGGCGTGTCAACGAACCGGAGTCAACAGTCGCAACGAACTCACTCAGTTGCTCGAGCGCCCCCGATGACGAGCGGGTAAGAGGAATTCATCGACTTCCTGCGGGTTGTACACGCGCATGCGTGTGCTCGGTCGTCGCCGGGGAGAACCGCAACAGCCTTGGGGGACAGGCGACTTGCTGTTCGGCTGCCGCCTGAATCGCTACTCGCCGGTATGTCTCGCCGATCTTGATGGTCCCGCGGGTGTGGCAGTGTCGCGAGAACCTGCCGTCCATTCGGGAAGGAACACTGTCTGTGGAGGACGCCCATGTCTCCCGTCGGCGCGCGCCGCAGTCGCCGTCGTACTCCGACCGGGGTGCTGGTTGCCCGGTGCAGGGGCTCGTCTATGCGCCCGAGTTCGCTGCCGATCCGCACGGGAACTACCGCGCCATGCGCGAAAGGTACGGGGCGATAGCGCCGATCGAGTTGTCGCCGGGTGTCCCGGCCAACCTGGTGCTCGGGTATCGGACCGCGGTGCGAATCCTGCACGACCCCGACAACTTTCCCGCGGATCCGCGGGTGTGGCAGGACAGCATCCCGGAGGACTGCCCGGTGCGGCCGATGATGCAGTGGTATCCGAACGCGCTGCGCAACTCCGGATCGGTCCACGCGCGCTATCGGCAGGCCTACGTCGCCGCGATAGGCAGTATCGATCACCATGCCCTCCATGCGACCGTGGAACAGGTCGCGATTCCGCTGATCAATACGTTCTGTGGCACCGGCTCCGCGGATGTGTTGACGCAGTACGCTTTTCCGCTGGTCTTCGAGACTCTCAACCGGGTGGTCGGCTGCACTCCGGAGCTGGGACGGCGAGTCGCGACCGGGATGGCGGCGCTGTTCGACACCGTCAACGCGGCCTGGGGGATGGAGTACTTGTCCGCGGCGCTGATCGAGCTGATCACCCTGCGCCGCGACGCGCCGGGCGACGATCTGACCTCGCGGCTGGCGCACCATGCTGCGGGTCTCGACGACGAAGAGATGCTGTACAACCTGATCAGTTTCTACGGCGCCGGCATCGAGCCGATGCAGAACCTCATCAGCAATGCGCTGCTGCTCATCCTGACCGACGCCCGATTCGGCGGCGGGGTGATCGCGGGCAGCCTGTCCACGCGCGACGCGCTGGACGAGGTGTTGTTCCTCGATCCGCCGATGGCGAACTTCTGCACCACCTATCCGCGGCAGCCGGTCATGGTCGACGATGTGTGGCTACCCGCTAACGAGCCGGTGGTGATCAGCCTGTCCGCGTGCAACAACGACCCGGCGATCGCCCAGGGCGACCGCAACGGCAACCGATCCCACCTCGCCTGGGGTGCCGGTCCGCACGCCTGCCCGGCTCGATCGGTGGCCTATCAGATCGCGCAGGACGCGCTCGACCAACTGCTCGACGCGCTGCCGGACCTGACCCTGGCCGTGCCGGCGGAAGAGATCGCCTGGCGGCCGGGACCGTTCCACCGCGCGATGACGACGCTACCGATCAGCTTCCCGCCGTCCGCGCCGCTGTTCGTCCCCTGAGTGACCCGGCCGCGGGGTAAGTTGCCCACCACGCGGTCGAAACCGGCTGCGGCACTACCGATCACGGGCCGCGGTCCCTGATATGGAGGAGAATGTCATGGAACCGATCGTGCTGGATCCGACCGGTGCCGACATCCAAGGTGAGTCGGCACGCATTCAGCAGCGCGGCCCGGTGGCGCTGGTCGAGTTGCCCGGTGGCGTGCCCGCCTGGTCGGTGACCGATCAGGCCGTACTCCGGAGCCTGCTCGCCGACCCTCGGGTGTCGAAAGACCCTCGACAGCACTGGATGTCGTTCATCAACGGCGAGATCACCGAGGCGTGGCCGCTGCTGCCGTGGGTGGCGGTGGACAACATGTTCACCGCCTACGGGCCTGATCACCGTAGGCTGCGCCGGCTGGTCTCCCCGGCGTTCAGCCACCGTCGCAGCACCGCGCTACGTCCGCGGATCGCCGAGATCACCGAGAGTCTGCTCGACGCGCTGGCCGCCGTCCCGGCCGGCGAGCCGGTCGATCTGCGCACCGGCTTCGCCTACCCGGTGCCGATCCGGGTGATCACCGAGCTGCTCGGTGTGCCCGACGAGCTGGGGCCCGCGCTGCACAAGTGTGTCGACGGCTTCTTCGACGGCTCGTTCACCGCCGAGCAGGCACAGGCCAACTACCTCGAAATGTACCGATTGGTCAGCGAACTCGTCGCCTTCCGTCGTGAGCATCCCGGCGATGACGTCACCAGCGTGCTGATCGCCACGCGCGACGAGGACCACGGCTCCACACTGTCCGAGAAGGAACTCGTCGACACGCTGATGCTGGTCATCAACGCCGGTCACGAGACGACGGTCAATTTGCTCGACCAGGCGATCGTCGCCCTGCTCACCCATCCTGAGCAGCGTGCCGCGGTCGCCGCGGGTGCTGTGTCGTGGGCGGACGTGGTGGAGGAGACGCTGCGCTTCCAGGCACCGGTGGCGCACCTGCCGCTGCGGTACGCGGTCGAGGACATCGATATCGCCGGTGGGCATCGGATCGGCAAGGGCGAGGCCATCCTGGCCTCCTACGCCGGTGCCAGCCGTGACCCGAAAATACACGGCGCCGACACCGCCGAGTTCGACCCCACCCGGGCCACCCGCGAGCAGCACCTCGCCTTCGGCCACGGGGCGCACCACTGCATCGGCGCATCGCTGGCCCGCCTCGAAGCCGCCGTTGCGCTGCCTGCGCTGTTCGACCGGTTCCCCGAGATGAGCCTGGCCACGAGCCCGGACGAGCTGGCGCCGGTGCAGAGTTTCATCTCCAACGGGCACACCGGTATTCCGGTGTATCTGCACGCAAACTAGTGCGAATTCGCCGCCTCCGCGCAGTCCTGCCGGAGGCGGCACCTTCGCCGCGGTCCCGGTGGTGTTTCTTGGTGAACGAGTCATGGGGTAGCCGACTACGCGTGACGAACCCGCGTTCGAAGGCGCAGGCTGACGAGAGCACAACACCATTTGGAGGTGCACTCATGACATCGACCACGACGCCGGCTCCCCGCACGGAACCTGCCACGTCGCAGATCCGCTACTCACCGGGTTTTCCCGCCGAGCACCGCCGTTTCGTGGAGAAATCGATCGAAAGCATGATCGAACGTTCCTCCGCGGAGACCGCGCGCAGGCGTGCCGACGCCGCCGAACAGACCGCGATCTCGCGGGCGCTCTACGCCCCCCTGATACGACTGGCGCAACAGGATCCGGACACAGCGGACATACTGCGAAAAGCGGACGAAACGCCGGTACCGTTCGACGAGGATCTGGTACACCCGCAGCGCACCGACTCGCACGGGAACCACCCGGAAACAACGCTCGATATCCGGGCAGGCACCCAGATCTTCGGGATCCCGTATGACTTCGAGTGGGCGTGGCACGACCCGGCAGGCGGCAGACCGTTCAAGATCGTTGTCGATCGCGACGACGGCCAGGTAGCCATCGACGGCCGCGCCGGCCCGAAGATCAGCGGCGCCGAGGAATTCGTGTACGCGCGCGCCGGATTCGGGGTCACGCTGCATACCGATCATGAGGTCTCCGTGATGGGTCGCGCGTACCGGACGACCGACGACCACTACACGGTCGGCGCCGGGTTCGGCGGCGACGCCACCGCGGAGGGCGGTACCGATCTCTCGGTTTTCGAGAACGGCAACTTCGTCACCTCCGCCACCGACAAACGCTGGCGTAAGCGAGTCAGCAATGAGGTCGACGTCTACAGCAGCGGCGGATTCGGTCCTGGGGCGACCATCGACGTGTTCTGGACGATGCGCCCAGGCAACACCTATACGTTCAACGTCGGAGCGTGGGTCTATGCCGAACGGAACGACGGCCTCGGAAACACCTGGAGCCAGTCCGACATTATCGCGAACCTCATCTTCATGAGCGTCTTTCGATAGCGGCGCGTAGAACGCGCATTTCGCGGAACCCGATCCGCCGATCAGTCCGTGGTGAAATCGCGTCGGGAAAGCCGTATCGTGCCCGAGCACGAAGAACACCGATGCGATGATCGCGAAATACGCCAGCGAACCGTTGGCGCCGCCGAAGATCGGGCGCATCGTCGGGTACTGGCCTGCGCCCAGTTCGCCGTTCGTGAACGGCATCCACTGCGCGACGATGTTCCCGACCTTCACCGGCAGCATGGCGGAGAACGTTTCGATGCCGAACTTCCACAGCGGCACCACACCGACGACCACGCCCGGACGTGGTATCAGCCCGGCGATCCCGATCCCCGATGCGGAGACGAAGAACGCGAAAACCGAAAGCCCCCACAGCAATCGGAGACCGGCCGCCGAGGTCAGCTCGACCTGTCCCCACACGTCGGGGAACATCGCCGTGTCTGCGCGCAGTAGACCAATTCCACTGTCGCGTATTTGAATTCGTTGCTGAGCGAGGAGACGCCCGCCGACATAAGCACGATCGTCGAGAAGATCATCACCCAGTAGCCGGCATTGTTGGTGTCCATGCCGCCGCTGCCGTTGACCTTGTTCATCCGAGTGGCGATCGCCAAGCTCGCGTTCAGGACGATCGGCAGCAATACGGCGATCGGCACGATCGCGAACCACACCGGGCTGCGCCAGGACAGTTTCGCCAGTTCGCTCCGGACCGCGCGGCCGAGATCCACTGTCGCGCTCACTGTTCCACCTCACCCGGCGCGCCGGTGTCGCCGAGATACTCGACGCTGCCGCGGGTGACCGCCAGGTACGCCGATTCGAGGCGGCGCGGGCCCGAGCCGAGCGCTATGGTCTCGTCGCTGCCCGCATCGGAGAGAATTCGCCCGCAGCCCATGATCATGATCCGGTCGGCGGTGATGTCGACTTGGGACAGAATGCCCCGCAGTGCCGGACCGACCGTCGAACCGTGGTAGCTGACCTCTTCCTTCGCGCTCATCGGCAGATTCGGGTTCCACAGCGCCGCGAACTGCCCGGCGACGGCGTCGAGCGACGGGTCCGCGTCCCGGATGTACAGGTCCGCGACGGTCGCATCTCGCACCGAGCGGTCCGCGAGCGCGGGAGAGGCGGTGCCCACTGTCGGCAGACCGGCGAGACCCAGGACGGCGAAGAGGCCGAACGTCGGCCGAACGCCCACTCGGATCTAGAACGCGTTCTACACTCCGGCCATGGACCTTGTCGCGATCGAGGAGATCAAGCGTCTCAAGCACTGCTACTTCCGCACACTCGACCTGAAGCTGTGGGACGAGTTCGCGGACTGCCTCGCCGAGGACGTCTCCGCGCGCTATGGCACTCAGGCCATGGCCGGGCCGCTGCATTTCGACAATCGGGCCGGCGTCGTGGCGTTCATGGAGAAGAACCTCGGGCCTGGGATCGTCACGATCCACATCGCCAACCATCCCGAGATCGAGGTCGATGGCGATACCGCGAAGGGTTCCTGGGCGTTCGAGGACACTGTTCTCGTGCCGGGCGCGAAAGTGCAGATCCGTGGTGGCGGATACTATTCCGACACCTATCGTCGCGATCCGGATGGGGTGTGGCGGATCGCCTCGACACGGTACGAGCGCATCTACGAGGCGTTGACCTCGCTGGAGGACCTCCCGAGCTTCACACTGCTCGCCAACCGCTGGGATCCGTCGCTCGGGCACTGACCACCGGCACACCGTGGTGGGCGGATCGACCCTGCACCGAGCGGTCGAGCTAGCGCTGTTCCGCCAGCGCCCGACGCGACTCCTCGTGCAGGATCGCGAGAAGTTTCTCTTCCAGCGCGACGAATTCGGGGGCGGTGATCGTGGACAACCCGCGCGGCCGTGGCAGGTCGATGCGCAGTTCGTAGCGCACGGTGGCCGGGCGCGCCGACAGTACGAGCACGCGGTCCGACAGGTACACCGCCTCACGGACATCGTGGGTGATCATCAGGACCATCCAGCGGTAGCGCTGCCAGACCTCCTGTAACCACGACTGCATCTCGGTGCGGGTCAGCGAGTCGAGCGCGCCGAAGGGTTCGTCGAGCAGCAGTAGTTCGCGCTCCTGGACGACGGTCCGCAGCAGCGCGGCCCGCTGTCGCATCCCGCCCGACAACTGGAACGGGCGGGCGTCCTCGAAACCGGACAGGCCGAAGACCGGGAACAGTTCGCGGGCGCGGCGCCGGGCCTCCGCTTTCGGGACACCCTGGACACGCAGGCCGAGGATGGTGTTGTCGAGGATGGTTCGCCAGGGGAACAGCAGGTCCTTCTGCGGCATGTAGGCGCAGTGCGATGCGGTGTCCTCGCCGTCGGCCGCGCGGAAGCCGACGCTGCCGGAGTCGGGGGATTCCAGTCCGGCCAGCATGTTGAACACGGTGCTCTTGCCGCAACCGCTCGGCCCGATGACGGTCACGAACTCGCCCGATCGGACCGTGAACGACACCCCACCCAGCACCTCGAGGGCCGGGCTGCGCCGACCTGGCTGCGGAAACGACTTGGTGAGATGGTCGACGACGATGCGGTCGTCCCCGGCGTCAGTCACGTCGGCTCCTGTTCTGCGCGCGCGACCACGGCGCGACGAGGCGTTCGATCGCGAACGTCGACAGGTAGAGCGTGATGCTCAGCAGCGCCGTGACCAGTACCGCCGCCAATACCAGGTCGGTGCGGAACGAATTCTTCTGCAAGCTCATATAGATGCCGAGACCGACGCTCGCGCCGACATACTCGGCGAACACCGCGCCGACGACCGCATAGGTGATCCCGATCCGCAGCGCCGTGAAGAACCGTGGCAGCGCGGACGGCAGTCGCACATAACGGAACTCCTGCAGCCGGGAGGCGCCCATGCTCCGCAGCAGCGCGCCCGCGTCACGGTCGGCCGCGGCGAATCCCTCGATCAGGCCGATGGCCATGGGGAAGAAGGTGACCAGCGCGACCACCAAGACCTTCGGCAGCAGACCGAACCCGAACCAGATGATCATCAGCGGTGCGATCGCGACGATCGGCACGGTCTGCGACGCGACGAACAGCGGCACCAACGCACGCCGCAGCCAGGGCGAGAAGTCCACGACCACTGCCAGCACCCATGCCAGTGTCAGCGACACCGCGAACCCGGCCAGCGTCACCTGCAAGGTGGCGGCCGCATGGGAACTGATCTCGTCCCGGTGTGCCCAACCCTGCTGAACGACCCGCAGGGGAGACGGCAGGACCTGCGGACGGACACCACTGCTCGTGACGTAGACCTGCCAGATCGCGACCAGCACCACCACCGTGACGAACGACGGCACCGCCCACCGGATCCCAGCCCAGCGGGCCGTCCCGCCGTCGTCGCCGGTGGGGACCAGCGGCGACGCGGCTACGGACAGCTCACCGGTTGACGAGGTACTCATTGGTGAAATATGTCGACCAGTCGGGTTCGGTGGTCAGCGGCTTTCCGTCGGGGCCGGTCAGCAGGCCGCCCCGGTACAGGAAGCCGGAATTCGCCGACCACTGCTCCGCCGTCTGGGTGCCCACCTTGCCCTCGGCGTCCTTCATGAACTGCGCGGCCAGCATGCGCTGGCTCTCGAAGACCAGCGCCTCGTCGTTGAACGCGCCCGGATTGGCATCGATGAGATCCTGGGCCGCCGCGTCCGGATTGTCCGCGGCGAACTGGTAGCCGCGTTGCAGCGCCTGCACGAATTTCGCGGCGCGGTCCGGGTTCTCGGCCAGCCAGCCCTCGTTGGCGTCGATCACGATCGCGTAGGCGTCCGGGAAACCGAAGTCCGTGTACCGGAAGTACCGCATCGGGGTGCCGTGGTGTTCGGCTTCGATCCCTTCCCACGCCAGATACGAGACGGTGAAATCCGCCTTGCCGGAGTAGACCGCTTCGTACGCCGACGAACCCAGCACCACCGAGGTGAAATCGCCGGTGCCACCGTCGTTGCGGATGACCTGCTGCAGCGCCTCCCGCTCGCCAGGGTCGCCGAAACCGGCGTAGGTCTTGCCGTCGAGGTCCTTCGGGCTCGCGAGGTCGGCGCGATCGGCGCGCACCCCGATGCCCGTCGCCCAGTGCTGCAGCGGGGCGAGCACCGACTTGACCTGCGCACCCGACGCGCGGGCGAAGGTCGACGAATTGTGGGTACTGATCCCGAATTCCGCGTTTCCGGCATCGACCATCGTGTCGACCGAGGTGTTGTTGTACGGCAGGACCTGCACATCCAGACCGGCGTCGGCGAAGTAGCCGCGCTGCAACGCGACGTAGAGCCCGGCGTGGTTGGTATTCGGCGTCCAGTCCAGCGCGAACCGGATGGTGTGATCGGAGCCGCCGCCCGAACCGCAGGCGGTGAGCAGCGACAGGGTCGCGACGACGGTGGCCATGACCGCGAGTGCGCGGCGAACACGCCCGCTCATGCGGCAGGCCAGGGCTGCGGATGCAGGGCGGTGTCCCAGAACATCAACTCGTAGCGCACGGCGAGGATGAATGCCTTCTCCATCGCCGCTCGCTCGTGCTCGTTCGCCGACTCGGCGGCGGCGTCGACCAGCGATCGAGCCGTGGCCGCGGCCTGCTGGAACTCCGCCGCGCCGTAGGTGGTGACCCACTGGGCGTACGGGTGGGCGGGGTCCGCCGCGATCACCTTCGCAGCGCTCTCGGCCAGGTCGCGTCCCACTTCGGCATAGATCCAGAAGCACGGCAGCGCGGCCGCCGCGGCGACGGCGTAGGACTCGGTCGCGGCGGCGGCGATCAGGTAGGAGACATAGGCCAGGCAAGTCTGCGAATGCTCCGGCTCACCCTGCCGAGGGGGCAGCGCCCCACCGGTGAGCAGCTGGTCGTGCATGGCCGACTCGACAGTGGCGGCGTTCGCGGACGAGGTCGCCCAGAAGGCCGCGGTCTGCGGGTCCGGCGACTTGGCGGCGAGAATCGCCAGCGCCTTCGAGTATCCGGTGAGATACAGCGAATCCTGCTCGATGTAGGTGCGGAACACCTCGAGCGGCAACGTGCCCTCCCCGAGGTGCCGCAGGAATTCCAGGTCGTCGATCGCACTCCGGAGGACTTTGGTCCGGTCCCAGAGGTGATCGGTGAACAGGCCGGTATTTGTGGTGTGGGCGCGCAACACCGTGACATCCCTTCGTCAGCATTACCTGAACAGGTTCAGCGGGTCTGTTCTCAGCCTCGCGGTCGCGAGACACCCCGTGTCAGAACTCGACCGACACTAGCAGCGACCGCCGACACGCGGACTACGCCCGGTTCCGTGCGGAGCCCCGGTGAGGGTGGTAAGTGTTCGGCCGCGGATCGGTGCCAAGTAACTTGGCTGCCAAGGAAGCCGTCTTCCGCACCCGTCGGACCCGCCGAACGAAGAGAGCTGATCAATGTCGACCTCTACCGCGCGTGCACACATCGGTGTCACCGGCCTGGCCGTGATGGGCAGCAATATCGCCCGCAACTTCGCCAAGCACGGCTATACCGTCGCGCTGCACAACCGTTCGGTGGCCAAGACCGACGCGCTGCTCGCCGAGCACGGCGGTGACGGCGATTTCGTCCGCACCGAGACCGTCGAGGAGTTCGTCGCCGCGCTGGAGAAGCCGCGGCGGGTGCTGATCATGGTCAAGGCGGGCGAGGCGACCGACACCGTCATCGAGGAGCTGGCCGCGGTGATGGAGCCGGGCGACATCATCATCGACGGCGGCAACGCCCTCTACACCGACACCATCCGGCGCGAGGCCGCTCTGCGCGGGCGCGGCCTGAACTTCGTCGGTGCGGGCATCTCCGGTGGCGAGGAGGGCGCACTCAACGGTCCCGCGATCATGCCCGGCGGGCCGAAGGAGTCCTACGAGTCGCTCGGCCCGTTGCTGGAGTCGATCGCGGCGCAGGTCGACGGCACGCCGTGCTGCACCCACATCGGCCCCGACGGTTCCGGGCACTTCGTCAAGATGGTGCACAACGGCATCGAATACGCCGATATGCAGTTGATCGGCGAGGCCTACCACCTGTTCCGTGACGCGCTCGGCCTCGACGCCGGGCAGATCGCCGACGTGTTCACGCAGTGGAACTCCGGGGACCTGGAGAGCTATCTGGTCGAGATCACCGCCGAGGTGCTCGCGCAGGTCGACGCGAAGACCGGCGAGCCGCTGGTCGACGTCATCGTCGACGCGGCCGAGCAGAAGGGCACCGGCCGCTGGACGGTCAAGTCCGCGCTCGATCTCGGCGTGCCGGTGACCGGCATCGCGGAGGCGGTCTTCGCCAGGGCGCTGTCCGGATCCCGCGCCCAGCGCAAAGCCGCGGTGGGTCTCGCGTCGGGCACACTTGCCGGCAAGCCCACCGATGTCGAGCAGTTCACCGAGGACATCCGGCAGGCGCTGTACGCGTCCAAGGTCGTGGCCTACGCACAGGGCTTCGACCAGATCGCCGCGGGCAGCGCCGAGTACGGCTGGGATCTGCGCCCGGGTGACCTGGCGACGATCTGGCGCGGCGGCTGCATCATCCGGGCCCGGTTCCTGAACCGGATCAAGGAAGCCTACGAGCAGGACCCCGCCCTGCCGAGTTTGATCCTCGCGCCGTACTTCCGACAGGCGATCGAGACGGCGATCGACAGCTGGCGCCGCGTGGTGTCCACCGCCACCCTGCTCGGGATCCCGGTCCCGGCGTTCGCCTCCTCGCTGTCCTATTACGACGCTCTGCGCGCAGAGCGACTGCCGGCCGCACTGACGCAAGGTCAGCGCGATTTCTTCGGCGCACACACGTACGAGCGCGTCGACGCTGAGGGCAAGTTCCACACGCTGTGGAGCGGTGACCGCAGCGAAGTGTCCGCGGACTGAGCTCTGACCGAAACCCCTCCTGCCTCGGTCGGAGGGGTTTCTTGTGTCCGGGCAGTGCCCAGAGGCCGCTGTCAGCGCGCCGCCGACGCCGCCGTCGTCGACGACGGTCCGGCCTCGGCGAATGTGTTTGCCAGTCGGGTCGACTCGGAGCCGTCTGGTCAGTGGCGTTCTTCGAGTCCGACGGCTTCCCGCAGCCGGTCCGCGGCCGCGCGGAGTTCGGGATCGGTGGACGCGGAGGAGGTCAGGAGCGCGGCCAAGGCCTCGGCGATGACGTTGAGTTTCTCCTGCGCGGCCTCGCTCGCGCGGCGGCCGGCGTTCTCGAGCAGCACCACCAACAGCAGGGTGAAGACGCTCGCCACAGTGTGGATGGCAACCTGCCAGGTTTTGAGATCCGTCCACCACGGCACACTGATCAGCCACGCGGCGACGATTCCGGCGCAGAGGAAGAAGAACGGAGCCTGACTCACTCGCAGCTCGGCCTGCTCGACGAACCGGTCGAAGGGCGACCGGCGATCACGTCCATGACGGCTGCGCGCGGCTTCGCTGCGGCGCTCCATCATCGGATTCTAGTCGCATCGCACCCGGGTCGCATCCAGGCCGGTGTCGTGGTCGGACATCCCTTTATCTGTTCACTTGGACAGATAAAGGGCGTAGTGTTCTGATAGGTGAACGGCAGCACCGTGGCAATGCACATGAGCGACGGGATCGTCGATGCGCCGACGTCGCTGATCTTCGCGGGGATCGCGGCCATGGGGCTCGGGTTCGCGGGCTGGCGAGCGCGGGCGGAACTCGATGAGCGCGCGGCGCCGATGGCGGGGCTGGTGGCCGCGTTCATCTTCGCGGTGCAGATGGTGAACTTCCCGATCCTGCCCGGCGTGAGCGGGCACCTGCTGGGCGGGGCGCTGGCCGCCATTCTGGTCGGGCCCTACCTCGGGGCGTTGTGCGTGGCGATCGTGCTGGTCGTCCAGGCGCTGCTGTTCGCCGACGGCGGGCTGACCGCACTCGGCACCAACATCACCAACATGGCACTCCTCGGTGTCGTGGCGGGATATCTGGTCGCCCGCGGTGGGGTTGCGCTGCTTCGCCGACGGACCGATACCGGCATGGGCATCGTGGCCTTCGTCGCCGCGCTCATCGGAACCCTGTGCGCCGCGATGGGTTTCGTCGTCGAGTACGCGATCGGCGGCGCCGCGGGCTCCACGGTCGGTGCCGTCGTGGGGTACATGTTCGTCACGCACGCGCTGATCGGGATCGGTGAAGGCATCATCACCGCGATCACCGTGGTGGCCGTGGCGAACGCACGACCGGACCTGGTCTATGTGCTGCGTGCGGCGGAATCAGGCTCCGCCGCAGCATCTCCCGCTCGCGCCCGGTTGTCGTTCACCGGTTTCCTGTGGGCGTTCGCCGCGGCCGCGGTGCTCGTCGCGGGTGTGCTGTCCTATGCCGCGAGTTCACAGCCCGACGGGCTCGACGCCACCACCCAGCGCGGGTGCACCACGGTCGAGGTGAACGGCGCCGAGGAACTGCATGGTGAGTGCATCGCCCAGAGCGCCGAGGAACACCGGTTCGCCGGTTCACCGCTGGCGGACTACACGATCGGCGGCAACAGCGATCTGGCCGGTCTGGCTGGCATCGTCGGTGTCGTGGCCGCCTTCGCCGTGCTGTTCGCGGTGGTCCGCACGATCCGGATCGGGCGAAGCGCGACGCGCCCGGCGGCCCGTGCGGGTGATGTCGCGGCGCGGTCGGATGCGGAGCCGGAGTAGGTGAGCGGCCCGGTCCACCGGTTGTACCTGGTGGGGAATTCGCCGGCGCATCGGGTGCCTGCCGAGGTGAAGATCGTCTGCGCGGTGGTCGCGGTGTTCGCGGTCGTGGCGACACCGCGGGAGTTGTTGTGGCCGTTCGGCTGCTATGCCCTTGGCTTGGTCGCGCTGTGGCGATGGTGGGGAATCCCGGTGCGCTGGATCGCGCCACGGCTGCTCATCGAGTTGCCGTTCGTCGTGCTGGCGATCCTGCTGCCCTTCGCCGCCGGGGAACCGCGCACCGAGGTCCTCGGGCTGTCGCTGTCGGTGACCGGCCTCTACGCCGCGTGGGGGATCATCGCGAAAGGCACTATCGGCGTGGGTATCTCACTGACATTGGCCGCGACGACGAGCGTGCGCGCCTTGCCCGAAGGGCTGACGCGGCTACGCGTGCCGGGCACGATCGTCATGATCGTGGTGCTGATGCTGCGCTATGTCGACGTGCTGGTGGCCGAGGCGGCGCGGATGCGGCTGGCGCGGATCTCGCGGGGTGACGACCCGCGCACCCTGCGCCAAGCCGGTGCAACCGCACGCGGCGCGGGCATACTGTTCCTGCGATCCTACGAACGCGGCGAACGGGTCCATCTGGCGATGCTGTCGCGCGGATTCGACGGCGCCGTACCCGATGTCGGCACCCGGCCCGCCACCGGCAGGCAATGGCTGCTCGGCTGTCTGCCGGCGGCCGCGGCGATCGCCGTCTGCGCCGGTGCTTGGATGGTGCGGTGACCGAACCGATGACACCCGCGGTGCGTGTGGTCGATCTGACCTTCGCCTATCCCGACGGGACCGGCGCGCTGAACGGGGTGAACCTGCAGATCGCGGTAGGGGAGCGGGTGGCGGTCCTCGGGCCCAACGGGGCAGGCAAGTCCACGCTGATGTTGCACCTGAACGGGGCGCTCACCGCCGCTTCGGGGCAGGTGCACATCGGTGGTATGCGGCTGGACCGCGACAGTGTCCGCGCCATCCGGCAACGGGTCGGGGTGGTGTTCCAGGACCCCGACGACCAGTTGTTCATGCCGACCGTGGAACAGGACGTCGCGTTCGGGCCCGCCAATTTCGGCGTCCGCGGCGAGGCTCTCGCCGAACGTGTGCGCGAGGCGCTCGACGCGGTGGGGATGACGGATCGGGCCGGGCGCTCACCGGCGCACCTGTCGCTCGGGGAACGCCGTCGCGCCGCGCTGGCGACGGTGCTGTCGTGCAGGCCCGAGGTTCTCGTGCTCGACGAACCGGCCGCCAACCTCGATCCGGTGGCACGCCGCGAGCTGGCCGAGATCCTGCTGTCGCTGCCAACCACCATGCTCGTGGTGACCCATGATCTGCCCTACGCGCAACGGATCTGCGATCGGGTCGTCATCCTCGACGCGGGCGAGGTCGTCGCCAACGGCCCCACCGCCGACATCCTCGGCGATGCTGACCTGCTCGCCGCACACCGTCTCAGCTGAGCGTTCGGCCATCGCGCCGGCGGGTTGCCGAGGAGTAGCCTCAGCAATGGGTTCATCCCTCGACGAGCCGGGACTGCGATGCACGAAATGGCGATCACCCAGAGTGTCATCGACGCCGTCTGCGAACACGCGGCGGGCGCGCGCGTGCACAGCGTGCTCCTGGAAGTGGGCGTGCTGTGTGCGGTCGTTCCGGAAGCGATGCAGTTCTGCTTCGAACTCGCCGCCGAGGGAACTCTCGCCGAGGGCGCGCGCCTCGAGATCGACGCGGTACCAGGGCGTGCGGCCTGCCGAAGCTGTGGCGCCGAGTTCACCATGGTCGAGCCGATCGCCCTGTGCGAGTGCGGCAGCGCCGATGTCGAGATCAGAGCTGGGCACGAACTCCGAATCCGGTCGATGGAAGTGAGCCGAGAATGTGCGCAACCTGTGGATGTGGCGACGACAACGCCGCGGTGATCACCCTCCCGCACGAGCACGAGCACGAGGACGAGCACGAGCACGAGCACGAGGACGAGCACGAGCACGAGCCGCACCGGCACAGTCATGGTCACGGCGGGGAGCACGTGCACCTGCCGGTGACCGAGACCGTCACCCTCGAACAGAAAGTCCTGGCCAAGAACGACCTGCTGGCCGAGCGCAACCGTGACTGGCTCGCCGCCCGCGACATCCTGGCGCTGAACATGACCAGCTCGCCCGGTGCGGGCAAGACCACGCTGCTCGAACGCACGATCCGCGAGTTCACCGAGGTGCCGATCGCGGTGATCGAGGGTGATCAGGCGACCCTGCTCGACGCCGAGCGGATCGGGGCGACGGGCTGTCGGGTCGTGCAGATCAATACCGGCGCGGGCTGTCATCTCGACGCCGAGATGACCTACCGCGCGCTCGAGTCCCTCGACCCCGCGCCCGGCACGCTGCTGTTCGTCGAGAACGTCGGCAACCTGGTGTGCCCGGCATTGTTCGACCTCGGCGAGCGGGGCAAAGTCGTGGTTATCTCGGTGGCCGAGGGCACCGACAAGCCGCTGAAGTATCCGCACATGTTCGCCGCGGCGTCCCTGGTCCTCGTCAACAAGATCGACCTGCTGCCCTATGTCGACTTCGACCTGGACAAATGCCGGGAATACGCGACGGCGATCAACCCGCACGCGCAGATCCTGCCACTGTCGGTGACCAGCGGTTCCGGTCTGGCGCAGTGGTATGACTGGCTCCGGCTGCAGCGCTCGGCAACTATTGAGGATCACTCACCAGCGACATAGACTGACGTGATCAGGATCACGTCGCAGGCTCCCGGGCCTGCGATGCCCCGCTTCAGAAAGTGGCACAGCCCATGCCCACCCAGGAAGCAATCAAAGCAGAACAGGCCCTGATCCACGTGCTGTGGATCAACGCAGGCCTCGGTTGTGACGGTGATTCGGTCGCGCTGACAGCAGCGACACAGCCCAGTATCGAGGAGATCGCGCTCGGCGCTCTTCCTGGGCTCCCGCAGATCGCGGTGCACTGGCCGTTGATCGATTTCGAATGCGGTCCCACCGGCGGCGCCGACGATTTCCTCGAATGGTTCTTCAAAGCCGACCGCGGTGAACTCGAACCGTTCGTACTCGTCGTGGAAGGCTCCATCCCGAACGAACAGCTCCACGCGGAGGGCTACTGGTGCGGCTTCGGCAACGATCCCGCCACCGGTCAGCCGATGACGACCAGTGCGTGGCTCGATCGGCTGACCCCGAAGGCCACCGCGGTGGTCGCGGTCGGTACCTGTGCCACCTACGGCGGCATCCACGCCATGGCGGGTAACCCCACCGGCGCGATGGGCGTGCCCGACTACCTCGGCTGGGACTGGAAATCCAAGGCCGGAATCCCGATCGTGTGCGTGCCCGGTTGCCCCGCCCACCCGGACAACATGTCCGAAACACTGACCTACCTGCTCTACATGGCCACCGGACAGGCGCCGATGATCCCCCTCGACGAGGCGCTGCGCCCGAAATGGTTGTTCGGCGCCACCGTCCACGAAGGCTGTGATCGGGCAGGCTACTACGAGGAAGGCGACTTCGCCGACGAGTACGGCTCCCCGAAATGCATTGTGAAACTGGGATGTTGGGGCCCGGTGGTCAAATGCAACGTCCCCAAGCGTGGCTGGATCAACGGCGTCGGTGGCTGCCCGAATGTGGGCGGCATCTGCATCGGCTGCACCATGCCGGGATTCCCGGACAAATTCATGCCGTTCATGGACGAGCCGCCCGGCGGGAAGATCTCTTCGACGGCATCAGGGCTGTACGGGTCGGTGATCCGCAGCCTGCGCCACATCACCGGACGCACGGTGGACAAGGAGCCGCGTTGGCGGCACAAGGGCGAGAAGCTGGAATCCGGCGCCACCCGCACCTGGTAGGAGGCGATTGGAATGACTGCCATCATCCCCGAGCCGTCACACAAGAGGATCGATCCCGACAGCCTCGTCGAAATGGCCTGGGACCCGATCACCCGCATCGTCGGCAGCCTGGGAATCTATACCAAGATCGATTTCGACAACCGTGAAGTGGTCGAGTGTCACAGCACCTCGTCCATCTTCCGCGGCTACTCGATCTTCATGCGGGGCAAGGATCCCCGCGACGCGCACTTCATCACCAGCCGCATCTGCGGTATCTGCGGCGACAATCACGCCACCTGTTCGTGCTACACCCAGAACATGGCCTACGGGGTGAAACCGCCGCACCTGGGCGAGTGGATCGTCAATCTCGGTGAGGCCGCGGAATACATGTTCGACCACAACATCTTCCAGGAGAATCTGGTCGGCGTGGATTTCTGCGAGAAGATGGTCGCCGAGACCAACCCCGGTGTCCTCGCGCAGGCGGAGAAGACCCCGGCCCCGCATTCGGGCGAGCACGGCTACCGCACCATCGCCGACATCATGCGCGCGCTCAATCCGTTCACCGGCGAGTTCTACCGGGAGGCATTGCAGGTCAGCCGCTACACCCGCGAGATGTTCTGCCTGATGGAGGGCAGGCACGTGCACCCGTCGACCCTGTATCCCGGCGGCGTCGGAACCGTCGCGACGATCCAGCTGATGACCGACTACATGACGCGCCTGATGCGCTACGTCGAATTCATGAAGAAGGTCGTGCCGATGCATGACGACCTCTTCGATTTCTTCTACGAGGCGCTCCCCGGGTACGAAAAGGTCGGATTGCGGCGCACCCTGCTGGGTTGCTGGGGCTCGTTCCAGGACCCGGAGGTGTGCAATTTCGAGTACAAGGACATGGAAGAGTGGGGCAGGCGGATGTTCGTCACCCCCGGCATCGTCGTCGACGGGAAACTGCTGACCACCTCCCTGGTCGACATCAATCTCGGCATCCGAATCCTGTTGGGCAGTTCGTATTACGACGACTGGACCGACCAGGAGATGTTCGTGAAGACCGACCCGCTCGGCAATCCGGTCGACCGGCGCCACCCCTGGAATCAGCACACCAACCCCAAGCCGCAGAAGCGCGACATGGACGACAAGTACAGCTGGGTGATGTCGCCGCGCTGGTTCGACGGCACCGACCATCTGGCGCTCGACACCGGGGGCGGGCCGTTGGCCCGGCTGTGGGCGACGGCGCTGGCGGGGCTGGTCGATATCGGCTACGTGAAGTCCACCGGGCACAGTGTGCAGATCAACCTGCCCAAGACCGCGTTGAAGGGCCCGGTCAGCTTCGAATGGAAGATCCCCGCGTTCGGCAGCAACACCATCGAACGCGATCGCGCCCGCACCTACTTCCAGGCCTACGCCGCGGCTTGTGCGCTGCACTTCGCGGAGCAGGCGCTCGGGGAGATCAGAGCGGGGCGGACGAAGACATGGGAGCACTTCGAGGTTCCGGAGGAGGGCATCGGTTGCGGGTTCACCGAGGCGGTACGCGGAGTGCTGTCCCATCACATGGTGATCAGGGAAGGCAAGATCGCCAACTACCACCCGTATCCGCCGACGCCGTGGAATGCCAACCCCCGCGACAGTTTCGGCACGCCGGGCCCGTACGAGGACGCGGTACAGGGCCAGCCGATCTTCGAGGAGAACGACCGCGAGCACTTCAAGGGCATCGACATCATGCGCACCGTGCGCAGCTTCGATCCCTGCCTGCCGTGCGGGGTGCACATGTACCTCGGCAACGGCAAGACGCTGGAGAAACTCCACTCGCCCACCCAGACACTCACCGGGGAGTAACGGTGATGCCGGATCGGCCGGGGGAGCACGACGAGGCAGCGATCGACCAAGACCGATGGCGCGGCGCAGGCGAGCGGATCGAGACCCTGCTGAACGCGAGTTCGGCGGGTGGGGTCGTCGCCCGTGAACGTGCCGAGCAACTGGTGCGCGAGGTCGCCGACCTCTACGGCGCCGGACTGGCACGGGTCCTCGCGCTCGTCGACGACGACGTGCGCGATCGGCTCGCCGCCGACGATCTCGTCGCGAGCCTGCTGCTGGTGCACGGCCTGCACCCGCATGACGTGCACACCCGCGTCCGCGCGGCGCTCGACAGTGTGCGCCCGTACCTGGGGTCCCACGGTGGTGATGTCGAACTGCTGAGCGTGACCGACGGCGTCGTGCGTCTCGAATTGTCCGGTAGCTGCCGCACCTGCCCCTCGTCCTCGGTGACCCTGGAACTGGCGGTGGAGGACGCGGTGCGCGCCGCGGCGCCGGAGATCGAGTCGATCGAAGTGGCTGCCGCGCAACCGGAGTCGACCGACGCCCTGATCTCCGCCGACTCACTGTTCGCGCGGGTACACGCCGAGGCCCGCCCGGTGGGCGAGCACCACGGGAGCTGGATCGCCGTTCCGGAGCTGGGTGAGCTCGGTGCCGGCGAAGTCGGCGGTTTCTCCATCGGCGGGCACGCGGTGCTCGCCTGCCGGGTCGGTGAGGAGCTGTTCGTCTACCGCGACCACTGCCCGTCGTGTGACAACTCCCTGGCCGGTGCCGCGCTGCAGCGGCGGGATGGATTCCCGGTCGGTGACGCGGTCCTGCGCTGCCCGAGGTGCCGAGCGCACTACGACGCCGTCCACGCCGGTGCCCGGGTCGACGGCGACGGCCATCTGGAACCGCTGCCGGTGCTGGTGCGCGCCGGTGAACTGTCGGTGGCCGTCCCGGTGGGGGTGGGCGGGTGAGTTCTCCGCTGGGGGTGCTGCGGCGCCTCACCGTCGACCGCAAGCCCGCCGTGCCTGCGGGCGAACGGTGTGAGATGTGCGCGGAGTCCATCGCCGCCGAGCACCAGCACGTGGTGAATATCGAAGGACGTCAGCTGCTGTGTGTATGCCGGGGCTGCTACCTGCTGTTCACCGACCAGAACGCCACCCTGCGGTATCGGGCGGTGCCCGACCGGTACCTGCGCTTCCCGGAGTTCACCATCAGCCACGGCGAGTGGGACGCGCTCGAGATCCCGGTCGGTCTGGCGTTCTTCTTCGACAATTCCGCGCTGGGCCGCACCGTCGCGTTCTATCCGGGACCGATGGGGGCCACCGAATCCGAACTGCCCCTCGACCAGTGGCGCACGGTGCTCGACCGGCACCCGGAGATCGACGTGGCCCTCCCCGATGTCGAGGCGCTGATGATCCGGGTCCCCGAGCGCGGCACCGCAGAGGCCGCCTGCCTGCTCCTGCCCATCGACGCCTGCTACGAGTTCGTCGGCCACATGCGGTTGCTGTGGCGCGGGTTCGACGGCGGCCAGGACGTGCACCGGTATCTCGACGAGTTCTTCGCCGCGGTGTCGGCGCGCGCCCGGCCGGGTGGTGTGTGATGTGCCCGGCCTACTCGACGACCTTCGCGGTGCTCGGCATCGCACCCGAGCCCTACGCCGTAACGCCGACCCTGACAGCGCGCGTCGGGATCGCCGCGCTCGCCGAGGAACCGGTGCACGCCATCGCCTTACGCGCGCAGGTGCGGATCGAACCGCACCGGCGCGGCTACACCGACGAGGAGAGCGCAGGCCTGCTCGACCTGTTCGGGCCACGCGAACGCTGGCGTGACACCCAGCGTTCCTTCCTCTGGATGCACTGCGCCACCATGGTTCCCGGATTCCACGGCGGGGCTCAAGTCGACCTGCCGATGCCGTGCACCTACGACTTCGAGGTGACCGGGTCCAAATATCTGCACGCCCTGCGCGAAGGGACGGTGCCCCTGATCTTCCTGTTCAGCGGCACCGTATTCATCCGCGGCGCCACAGGTTTCGCGGTGCAGCAGATACCGTGGGACCGCGAGGACAAGTTCCAGATGCCGGTCTCGGTGTGGGGCGACCTGATGGCCGCGCACTTCCCGAACTCGGGCTGGCTGCGCCTGCGCCGCGACACCCTCGACGCGATCGCCGCCTACAAGTCCGGCCACGGGCTGCTCGGCTTCGACGACGCGGTGACCCGCCTGCTCGACACCGCCGAGGACAGCTCATGAGTACGGAGCTGACGAGATCACGGGCCAGGGCACGCGCGGTCGCCGACGCGGTGCTCTACGAGGGCTACCTGCTGTACCCGTACCGGGCGAACTCGGCCAAGAACCAGTCGCGCTGGCAGTTCGGTGTCCTCGGCCCGGCCGGGGCCGCCGCGGCAGGCCTCGGTGAGGATGCGGAACTGTCGGCCCAATGCCTGCTCGACGCGGACGAGCACGCCTCGATCACCCTGACCGTCCGGTTCCTGCACCTGCAGCGCCGCACGGTCGAGGACGCCGGGGGAGTCCCGGTCGCCGAGCTCGTCGTCGACGGCCGATCGTGGATCAGCTGGGACGAAGCGGTCGAATGCGAGGAGCGGATCGGTCCGCTGCGGCTGATCGCTGCGACGGCACGCTTCTCGATTCCGGCCGGAACCGATCTCGAGGTGATCCCCGGCGCCGACGGGTCACCGGCCGGTCGGCTGGTCCGGAGCCGCGTGCACCTCGACGGTGAGGTCCAGGTGTCGGTGGAACCCGACGGGCGATGGACGCGTCTGAGCGTCACCCTGCGCAATATCGGTGCCCCGGCGACCGATCGGGAGGAGTCCATGGCCCGCTCGCTGATCGGCGCGCACGTCATCGCCGACATCGACGACGGCTCGTTCGTCTCGCTGCTCGAACCCCCGCCCGATGCCGAAGCCGCCGTGGCCCGCTGTGTCCAGCACCGCTGCTTCCCGGTCCTGGCCGGACCGCCCGGCGACCACAGCATCGTGCTGATCTCCCCGATCATCCTCTACGACCACCCCGAGATCGCCGAGCAGAGCGATGGACCGCTGTTCGACTCCACCGAGATCGACGAGATCCTCACCCTGCGGGTGATGACCATGACCGATCAGGAGAAGGCCGAAGCCCGCGCGACCGATCAACGGGCCGCCCAGATCATCGACCGCTGCGACGCCATGACCCCGGAGGCCCTGCAGCAGTTGCATGGGGTCCTGCGGGATCCACACGCCGAATCCGCCGCCCTGATCCCGGAGGTGCCCGACGGCGTCGACTGGTGGGATCCGATGGCCGACAACGCTGTTCGGCCCGAGTCCGACGCGGTCATGGTCGGCGCGGTCAAGGTACGCAACGGCACCAGGGTCCGCCTGCATCCGTCGCGGCGCGCCGACGCCCACGACCTGTTCTACGACGGCAGGGTCGCCCGGGTCGTCACGGTGCACGCCGATGTCGACGGGCAGGCGCACGTCGGCGTGGTCATCGAGGACGACCCCGCCGCCGAACTGCACGAATGGTACGGCCGCTACCTGTATTTCGCCCCGGAGGAGATCGAACCACTCGACAGCCCACGAGAATGAGAGAAGAGGTCAGTCATGGCCACCATAGGAATGATCGCCGTCGGATTCGCGGCCGTGGTCGCCGCTGCCGCCGCGATCCTCGGCGTCCGCTCGATACCGGACCTGCAGCGCTACTTGAAGATTCGCCGGATGTGAGATGACGGCACGAGTGCTCGTCGCCGGGATCGGCAACATCTTCCTCGGCGACGACGGTTTCGGGCCCGAAGTGGTGCGACGGCTCCCGCCGCACGGTGCGGACGTGCGCGTGGTCGACTACGGCATCCGCGGCATGCACCTGGCCTACGACCTGCTCGACCCCTGGGACGCGCTGGTGCTCGTCGACGCGATTCCCGACCGCGGTACCCCCGGCGCGCTCTCGGTCTTCCACGCCGAACCCGACGCCGCCGGCGCTGCGCAACTCGACGCGCACGCCATGAACCCCGACGCCGTGTTCGCGAGCGTGCGCGCGCTCGGCGGGACCCTGCCACCGACCGTTGTCATCGGCTGCCAGGTCCACTCGGTCGAGGAGGGCATCGGACTATCCGCGCCGGTCCTCGCCGCGGTCGACCCGGCGATTGCCGCGGTGGCCGAGGTGCTCACCCGACTGGCCACCGACCCGCGCGAGCCACTCACCCCGTCGAACCGATCGGAGGGATGAACCATGTGCCTCGGTATCCCAGGACAGGTCGTGGAGATCCTCGACGGCTACCACGGGCAGCTCGCCCTGGTCACGGTCTCCGGCGAGGACCGCAAGGTGAATATCGGCCTGCTGGAGGAGGATCCGGTGCATCCCGGTGACTGGGTGATCATCCACATGGGTCTGGCGGTCGAGAAGACCGACGAGGCCGGTGCCGCCACCGCGCTGGCCGGGTTGAACCTGCTCGGACGAGGTGAACAGCCATGACCGCCGACCGGCAACGCCGTCGCCTCGTGGTCTGCGGGGTGGTGCAGGGCGTCGGCTTCCGGCCCTTCGTCTACACCACCGCCGCCGAGCTGTCCCTGTCCGGGGCGGTGGCCAACGACAGCTCGGGAGTGATCATCGAGATCGAAGGCGCGCCTGCCGATCTGGACGAGTTCGCGCGCCGTCTGCGCGAGCACCCCCCACCGCTGGCCGTCGTCGAATCGGTCGAGCAGCGCACGATTGCGCTCCTCGGCGGCACCGGATTCCGCATCGCCGACACCACCCGCGACGGCGGTGGCCGCACCCTGGCTTCACCCGACGTCGCGATCTGCGACGACTGCGCCGCCGAACTGGTCGATCCCACCGACCGCCGCTACCGCCACCCCTTCATCAACTGCACCAACTGCGGACCCCGGTTCACCATCATCGCCGAACTGCCCTACGACCGGCCCAGCACGTCGATGGCCGACTTCCCGATGTGCCGGCGCTGCGCCGTCGAGTACGCCGACCCGGCCGACCGGCGCTTCCACGCCCAGCCCATCGCCTGCCCCGACTGCGGCCCCCGCCTGACCTACTCCGGGCAGGGAGACCCAGTGGAGTCGGCACGAAACCTCTTACGCGAGGGAGGAATTCTCGCCGTGAAGGGCATCGGCGGCTACCACCTCGCCTGCGACGCCACCAACGAGGACGCCGTGGCCACCCTGCGCCGCCGAAAGCGGCGCGGCGACAAACCGTTCGCAGTCATGGTCGCCGACCTGGCCGGGGCGCGCGCGATCGCCGAGGTCGACGACAGCGCCGCCGCATTGCTCAGCGGCCCCCAACGGCCGATCGTCCTGCTGCCTCGTACCGCCGACGCCCTCGCCCCCTCGATCGCGCCACGCAACCCCGATCTCGGTGTGCTGCTCGCCTACACGCCACTGCACCTGCTGCTGTTCGGGCTCCCCGGCGACCCGCCCGGCCCGCGGGTACTGGTGATGACTTCGGGCAATCTCGGTGGCGAACCGATCTGCTACGACGACTCCGATGCCCGCACCCGGCTCGCCGAACTCGCCGATGGCTGGCTCTCCCACGATCGCCGCATCCTCACCCCGTGCGACGACTCGGTGGTGCGTGTCGTCGACGGCATCGAGCTGCCGCTGCGCCGGTCGCGCGGCTACGCGCCACTTCCGCTGACCCTGCCCGTCCCGGTACCGCCGACGCTCGCTGTCGGCGCGGACCTGAAGAACACCTGCGCGGTCGGCGACGGCCGCTACGCGTGGCTCAGCCAGCACATCGGCGACATGGACGACCTGGCCACCCTGCGCGCTTTCGGCTTCGCCGCCGAGCACCTCGCGGAACTGACCGGGGTCCAACCCACCCAGCTCGTCGCCGACGCGCACCCGCGCTACCGATCCACCACCTGGGCGCGCACCCACGCCGAAGGCCGTCCGGTACACACCGTCCAGCATCACCACGCGCACATCGCCGCGGTCATGGGCGAACACGGACTCGGCGCGTCGGACACGGTCACCGGGATCGCGTTCGACGGCACCGGATTCGGACCCGACGGCGCCATCTGGGGCGGTGAAGTCCTGGCCGCCGGGTACAAGGGCTACCGCCGGCTCGCGCACCTGAAGTACGTGCCGCTGGCGGGCGGGGACGTGAGTGTGCACCGGCCCTACCGGATGGCGCTGGCGCATCTGTGGTCCGCGCGACTGGACTGGTCGGACACGATCGCCTCGGTCGCCGCCTGCCCCACCGACGAACGAGCGGTGCTGGCACACCAATTCGGCTCCGGCTTCGGGTGCACCCCGACATCGAGCATGGGACGGCTCTTCGACGCCGTGTCCTCGCTGGCCGGCGTCCGCCACACCGTCGACTACGAAGCCCAGGCCGCGATCGAGCTGGAGGCCGTCGCGCGTGGCGCCGGCCCCGGCTCCCGCACCTACCGGTTCGGCCTCGATCACACCGCCGACCCGGCCGTGATCGACCCGGCCCCGGTTGTGGCCGCCGTGGTCACCGACGCCGCCCAGGGCGTCCCGGCGGCCGTGATCGCCGCCCGCTTCCATCACGCCGTGGCCGCGCTGGTCCTCGACCTCGCCCTGGATTTCGCACCGTCCCCGACGACCGTCGCGCTCTCGGGTGGGGTGTTCCAGAACGCGCTGCTGCTCTCGGCGGCACGCACTGTGTTGCGCGACAACGGGTTCCATGTCATCACCCATCGCAGACTGCCGCCCAACGACGGTGGTCTCGCGTTCGGGCAACTACTCGCCGCCGGTGCGGGTTGAGCGAAAGGAGAGCAGCGATGTGCCTGGCAGTCCCGGGAAAGGTGCTCAGCCTGCACGAACGCGACGGCACCATGATGTCGGTCGTCGACTTCGGCGGCGTGCACAAAGACGTGTGCCTGGAATACATTCCGGACGCGGCGATCGGCGACTACGTGGTGGTCCACGTCGGCTTCGCCATCCAGCGCCTCGACGAGGAATCGGCGTTGCGCACACTGGCCGAATTCGAGCACCTCGGTGTGCTCAACGAGGAGTTCGGCGACGGGTTCGCCCTCGCCGCCAGACAATCCGGGCTCCCCGATCCCACGGCAGAACCGGCAGCGACCGACTCCGGCGCCGACGACGACACGGAGGTGACGTCATGAAGTATCTCGACGAATTCAGCAATCCCGACCTGGCGAAGAACTTGCTCGACCAGATCCGCGCGGCCACCTCCCAGCGGTGGGCCATCATGGAAGTTTGTGGCGGACAGACTCATTCGATCATCCGCCACGGCATCGACCAGCTGCTGCCGAACGAGATCGAGATGATCCACGGCCCCGGCTGCCCCGTGTGCGTCACCCCGCTCGAGGTGATCGACAAGGCGCTCGAGATCGCCGCGCAGCCCGGGGTGATCTTCTGTTCCTTCGGCGACATGCTCCGGGTCCCCGGCAGCGAACGCGATCTGTTCCGGGTCAAGAGCGAGGGCGGTGACGTGCGGGTGGTGTACTCGCCCCTGGACGCGCTGACCATCGCCCGGCAGAACCCGGACCGGCAGGTGGTGTTCTTCGGTATTGGCTTCGAGACCACCGCACCGGCCAACGCGATGACCGTCTATCAGGCCAAACGGCTTGGCATCGAGAACTTCTCGCTGCTGGTCTCCCACGTGCTCGTCCCACCCGCCATCGCCGCGATCATGGAATCGCCGAGCTGCCGGGTCCAGGGCTTCCTGGCCGCCGGGCACGTTTGCAGTGTGATGGGCACCGAGGAGTATCCGCCGCTGGCCGACAAGTACGGGGTACCGATGGTGGTCACCGGATTCGAGCCTCTCGACATCCTGGAAGGCATCCGGCGCACCGTGACCCAGCTCGAGAACGGCAGGCACGAACTCGAGAACGCCTATCCCCGCGCGGTCCGCGCCGAAGGCAACCCGGCCGCGAAGACGATGCTCACCGACGTCTTCGAAGTCACCGACCGCGCCTGGCGCGGGATCGGTGTGATCCCGAACAGCGGCTGGCGTCTCTCCGAACGCTACCTCGCCTACGACGCCGAGCACCGGTTCGCGGTCACCGACCTGCACACCGCGGAGTCCTCGATCTGCCGCTCCGGCGAGGTGCTGCAGGGGCTGATCAAGCCGCACGAATGCGCCGCCTTCGGCAAGCAGTGCACACCGCGGAACCCGTTGGGGGCCACCATGGTCTCCTCCGAAGGCGCCTGCGCGGCCTACTACCTGTACCGGCGCCTCGATCTGCCCGCGGAGGTGGCTCATGCGTGAGGACAACGCGGCGGTCAGGCTCGACATGGACAGCTGGGTGTGCCCCATGCCGCTGCGCGACTCACCGACCATCGTGATGGGTCACGGTGGCGGGGGAGCGATGTCGGGTGAGCTGATCGAGCACCTGTTCCTGCCCGCGTTCGGCTCCGCCGCCGAGGCGGGCATGGGTGATTCGGCGGTGCTCACCCTCGGCGGCGCGCGGCTGGCCTTCTCGACCGACTCCTTCGTCGTGAAACCCCTGGCGTTTCCCGGCGGGTCGATCGGGGACCTGGCAGTCAACGGCACCGTCAACGACCTGGCCATGGCAGGCGCGCGCCCGATGGTGTTGTCCACGGCGTTCATCCTCGAAGAAGGCACCGCGCTCGCCGAGATCGCCCGGGTCGCCGAGGCCGTCGGCACCGCCGCCCTCGCGGCGGGCGTCAAGCTGGTCACCGGCGACACCAAGGTGGTCGACTCCGGCCACGGCGACGGCATCTTCATCAACACCGCGGGCATCGGCATCGTCGACGACGGCATCGACATCCGCCCGCAGCGGGCCCGTCCCGGCGACGTCGTGCTCGTCAGCGGTGACATCGGGGTGCATGGCGTCGCGGTGATGAGCTGCCGTGAGGGCCTCGAATTCGGCACTACCGTCTGCAGCGACACCGCGCCGCTCAACGGACTGGTCGCCGCGATGCTGGCCACCGGCGCCGACGTGCACGTGCTGCGCGACCCGACGCGCGGCGGGGTCGCGGCGACACTCAACGAGATCGCGGGTGTCGCGAAAGTCGGTGTGGCACTGGATGAACGGAAACTGCCCGTACCCGACGCGGTCCGTGATGCGTGCGGCCTGCTCGGCCTCGATCCGATGTATGTCGCCAACGAGGGAAAGCTGATCGCGTTCGTCGCCCCCGAGGACGCCGACCGAGTGCTCGCGGCCCTGCGTGCGCACCCGCTGGGCGCGCGCGCCGAAGCCATCGGTGTCTGCGTCGAGGACCATCCGGGCATAGTGGTCGCCCGCACCGCCCTGGGCGGCACCCGGGTGGTGGATCTGCCCGCCGGAGAGCAATTGCCACGGATCTGCTGACAGGAGGCGCGATCATCGACGGGACCGAAATGTTCGCCCGCTACGCCTACGCGCCCAACCGGCTCGGCTACTGCGGTCCCTCCGACGCGCGGGCGCTGCACAACGGCTCCGCCGAAGAAGTCCGCGCCCTGGCACGGCAGTTCTCCGGAGCCTGGCCCTACCTGCGGGCCATGGCGACACTGACCGGCATCACCGATCCGCTCGACCGGCGCCTCGTCGAGTCCTATTGGCTCGGTGGCGGGATCGGCGCCGACCTCGACGCGGACGCGTTCACCGCCGAACTGCTCGCGATCATCGCGCCGATGGCCGGGCACTACTGGTCGTACCTGAATTCCGACCTCGCCGGGGAAGCCGCCGCCAACCACGGATTCCACGTCTTCGGCGTGTATCCCTGGACCCGGTTGCTCGGCCGCGGCGCCGACGAGCACCCGATCCGCATCCTGGACAGCTGCCGCATCACCTGGGGCACCGTGATGGCTCGCGAAGACGGCGCCGCTGCTGTCCGCTGTCAGCGGCTGGTACTGGACGGTCCGCGGCTGCGGTTGTCCGCTCCAGCGCTCCAGCGCGCCGAGGTCGACGACCAGCACCTGGCGACCGAGGTGGCTGTCGGTGACCAGGTCGCCGTGCATTGGGGGCGGGTGTGTGGCCGCCTCGATTCCGCTCAGACGCGGGCGCTGACCACCAGTACCGCACGACAACTGCGGGTGACCAATCGACGGTTGGCCGACGCCGCGCGTACCGCTCGGCGGTAGTCATCCTCAGCGCGGCTCGACGCGGTGCGTTCCGGGAGCCCGCTGCGGCCCCGCCGGACCTCAGGGATGGACGAGATTGCGGTAGGTATCGAGGATGCGGCGGATGGAGGACGTCACGGGGAGCTCGCCGTCGATTGGCGCCCAGACGTACCTGGCATGGACGGTGAGGCGGATCGGATCGGTCGCCGCGACATCCACCGCGAAATGCAGGCGGCGAACCGGGCGCGCGTCGGGGGACAGGTAGTCGAAATCCCCGACGTGGTGCCGAATCCCGGTGACGACCAAGCCGGTTTCCTCGTACACGCCACGGACGACCGCGTCGGAGAGGGACTCCCGCGGCATCACAGTGGTGCCGGGAAGCTTCAGAGTGGCCTTGATCGGGCCGGTGTCGTGGCGCGCGAGTAGCAGCACCTGTCCACCGCGATCGATGATCGCACCGACCCGTGGTGCGGTACCGTCGCTCTCGGCTCGACGGGACAGATCCTCGAACTCCAACTCGGATACCACTAGGACTCACCGACTTTCGACTCCGACACCGATCGCCACCGCCGCCGGATTCGACGACCGTGTCGGTGATTACCGTACGTCTCGGGCACTACGGGCGTAGGCGAATCAGAACGCAAGATTGCGAAGCCGTGACCGAGCCCACGCATCCGGATCCGGTCCGAATGAGATCCACCCGCAGCATGTCGAGGCAGGCGAGAACGCCGCCGCCCGATGAACCCGGTCGAACCGGCGCCAGGCTACCGGTGCGTGGCGTCCCCGCGCCGGATCCTTGCTGCGGGAGTCGGGCTCGGCGTGCGATCCGGGTTGGCGCCGGCCGTCGGTGACGTCCTGTTCTATCCGTCGACGACCGTGATCTTGGCCTGATCGGGATCGACCTGCGGGTCTGAGGGATTCGCATCGGCCTTCACCGTGATGCGTGACTTGTCGATGCCGTCGGCCTCGAGCGCGGCCGCGATGTTGTCACCGCGGGATTCGGCCAGAGATTTGGCTGTGGCCACGTTCGAATCCTTGGCGTAGGTCGTGATTTCTATCTTGGTGTCGTTTCCCTGCAAGGCGGCCGCAACCGCGGTGAGGGTGACGGTGTCGATCGTGCCGAGGTCGGAACTGCCCGGGTCGAAGGAGATCGGGGCGGCAACCAAGATCTTGTTGATCGCATCCTGAACCGATTGCTGCACGTTCTCGCGTACGGAGCTCACCGCCGCGGACGCCGTTGCGACGATGCTGCTCTGCAGGGTGTCGACCTGGGCGGTCGGAGTGGTCGTCGGCGTGGATGTGGTGTCGTCGGAGTTACACGCCGCGGTCATCAGCACAACTGCCGCGATCGACGCTATCCCATAGACACTGCTCTCGAGCTTCACTGGAATCTCCTGGTCTGTGAATGTCTGACAGCGGGTCGTACGCACTTCTCCCGTAGATCGTCGCTGCGGCGACCTCAGCGGCGACTGCGTCGCGTGGCAACGGAATATGCAGGGCCACTGCACCATTGGCCGCATACGTGGCGGCCGAAAAGTCGCCTTGGCTCAGGTGTCCTGGAACGACGACACCGCTGCCGTGCGGTCAAGCCGGTCGGTCTCATCTTGTCGAGAGATCGTCGTCGCCATTGCGCCCGCTGCGTCGATCGACAGCACCGGGCCCAGAACTGGAGTTGATCCCATAGGCGAATCGTGCACCGCCTCCAGTCCGCGCGCCTCACCCGAATCGGGTGAATCCAGAGGGTCGGCGTTTCGGTCGCTTGTCGGTCCTCCCGCGGTGTCGTGATCATCCTCGTCTTCATCGCCGCCGCGGTCGTCTCGATCACCTACAGCAGCCGCAGCAGCCACGCCCTGGTCACCACCACCGCAAGCAGTGAATCCGTGCGCCGACTCGCGCGTTCGGCGCAGCAGACAGCGGACTCAGCCCAAGCGGAATATGACGAGTACTGAGATATGACCTGGGGCGGGCCACCTGCGATGACGGATCGCGTGCATGACATTGCCGGTGGAGGTGGCCGTTCGGCTTTCCCGTTGTGCGAGGCGGCATTTTATGTCCTCCGCGGCAGGCCGATAGCTTCGGATTCATGGAGTGGAATTTTCGATCTGCCGAAGATCTTTCAGCTGCCCTGCGTGCCGGTGAGGTGACCTCGGTGGAACTCACCGACGAGGCGATCGCCCACATCGAGCGGGACGACAAGGTGATCAACGCGATCTGTGTGCCGGACTTCGACCGTGCGCGGGCCGCCGCACAGCGGGCCGACCAGGCGCGCGCCCGCGGCGAGGACCGGCCGCTGCTCGGCATTCCGGTGACGGTCAAAGAGTCCTACGACATCGCCGGGCTACCCACGACCTGGGGCATGCCACCGCAGCGGAACTACGTACCGGCCGAGGACGCGGTACAGGTATCGCGGCTGAAGGCCGCCGGCGCGGTGGTGCTCGGCAAGACCAATGTGCCGTTGGGGCTGCAAGATATCCAGAGCTTCAACGAGATCTACGGCACCACCAACAACCCATGGGATCACGATCGCACGCCGGGCGGATCCTCCGGCGGATCCGCGGCGGCCCTGGCATGCGGATTCGGCGCGCTGTCCATCGGCTCCGACCTCGCCGGATCGCTGCGCACCCCCGCGCATTTCTGCGGCATCTACGCACACAAGCCGACACTCGGCCTGGCGGCGACCCGAGGCATGGTCGCGCCGCCTGCCCCGGCACTGCCGACCGACCTCGACCTCGCCGTCGTCGGTCCGATGGCACGCACCGCGCGCGACCTCACCCTCCTGCTCGACGTCATGGCCGGACCGGACCCGCTGACGCACGGCATGGCATACGACGTGACGCTGCCGCCTGCGCGTCACGAGCGGCTCGCCGACTTCCGCGTCCTGGTCCTCGACGAGCATCCGCTTCTCCCCACCGGGTCCGCTGTGCGGGCCGGGGTGAACCGGGTGGCCGACGCGCTCGTCGACGGGGGTGCCCGCGTCGAACGTCACAGTCTGCTGCTGCCCGATCTGACCGAAGCCGCGACGCTCTACACGCGGTTGCTGTTCTCGAGCACCGTTGCGCGTTTTCCCGTCGAAGCCTACGAGCAGCTGCAGACCCGCGCCGCCGCACTGAACGCAGACGACCCGAGTCTCGACGCCGCGCGGCTGCGCGGCATGGTGATCAGCCACCGCGACTGGATCGAGGCGAATACCCGTCGCGAGCTCCACCGCGACGGCTGGCGTCAGCTCTTCGCCGAGTTCGATGCCGTCGTGTGTCCGATCACGCCGACTCCCGCGTTCCCCCACGACCACAACCCCGATCTGCTGGAACGCCGGATCGACATCGACGGCGTCACGTACCCGTACTTCGATCAGCTCGTCTGGGCCGGGCTGGCGACCATGCCCGGCCTGCCCGCCACCGCCATCCCCGCCGGCCGGTCTCCCGAGGGCCTTCCGGTGGGAGTGCAGCTCATCGGACCGATGCTCGAGGACCGCACCGTACTACGGCTGGCCGAACTACTCGAGCGGGAGATCGGCGGCTTCCGGCCGGTCTTTCCGTAGATTGCGCCGCCCGACCTGGAGAAAGTCCACCACGAGGTGTGCCGGGTTGTCAGCGATCCGATTCGGGAGCGCGGCGCCGGGTATGCGCGAGGTGGTGCCGCCGTGCTCGGGCGGCATCGCTGACAGCCGTACGAGGAGGTCGAATTGGATATCGAACGAGGCAATACCAAACATGGACCCGCCCACGACGAGGAGCTGGCCGACGAGCTGGACAGGGCCCTCAGGGGTGCGGGCGGTGGCGAGGCCTGGCGAGAGCCGGAGCCGCTGTCCGACGACGACGAGACCTACGTCCGATCCGACTTCGGCAAACGCGCGTTTCCCGACCCCGCTGCCTCGCAGTCTCGTCCGGGTGCGCAGGCGATGGGCGACGGCGATGATCGCAGGGCGGCACCGCTGATCGATATACGCAGGCTTACCGACCTGCCGAACGCCGCCGTCTCGGCGGCCTTTCAGGCCGCGGCGCGCGTGCGCCACGCGCGGGTGTTTCATCCACGGGGAATCCGCCTCGCCGGGCGGTTCCGGCCCGCGCAGAAGTACGAGCCGTGGTTCGGTGCGGGCGATCGGGCGGTTATCGCGCGACTGTCGAAGGCACTGGGTAGTCCGGTCGGGGTGCCCGATGTGCTCGGGTTGGCCTTTCGGGTGCTCGACCGCGACGATCACCCGTGGGACTTCGCTTTGGCGACCACCGGTCGCGGCACCCTCGGCCGTTTCGTCTTCACCCCTGCACTCGGCTGGTCGACCGCCTGTTTCGGCTCGCTGCTGCCGTACCGGTTCGGCGAGGCGTCACCGGCGTGGCTGTTCGCCGAGCCGCTCGACGCCGAGACGCTGCCGAACACGGCATCCTTGCAAGCAGTCGGTGACTACGTCGACGATCGGGTGATTCGCTACACCCTGACCGCTGACGGGCTCGGCAGTCCGGCCGAGATCATCGGTGAGCTGGACCTGCGGCGAGCCGAACCGGGTGAGCACCGCACTGATTTCTTCGATCCGGTCCTCAACCATCCCGCCGGGGTCGCGATGGTCCCTGGCGTGGTCAACCGGATCCGCGAGAGCGCCTACACCGGAAGTCGGCGCGGTCGGGATGACGAAGGGTCACAGCCGCCTGCCTGAGCGGAACGTGGCGTAGGCGACGATGCGGCCGCGGAACCACACGCCGGAATCCCCTGGACATCGGATGGCCGACGCCTACCAGCGAAGTTCGCCGGCCTCGTCCTGGAGTGTTCCGGTGGGTCCGTCCGCGCCGATCGTCACCAGCCGCACAACGGTTCTGGCGCTTTCCTCGACAGGTCGCCCACCTCCCACACCCAGGGCCGCCGTCATGTCGGTGTCGGTGAAGCCGGGCTCCACCGCAACCTGATTGAAGACGATGGCAGCGTCTATTGCTTCGGTAAGTGCAAACGGTTATGGCAAGGAGGTAGGTAGAGATGAACTCCATGGATCCTGATCCAGACAAAACCCCCGACCTGGAACCAGGAGGTGGCGTTGCACCCGGGTCGACCCCACCGGAATCTGCCCAGACATCGGGATTGTCGGCTCCGGAGCCGCGCACCAGCCGCCATTTTCCGCCGACCGGTGTTGCCGCGATTGTCGTGGCGGTGCTGTTGGTGGCCCTCTTCGTCGCGGCCGCGGTGGGAGTGGTGCTCGCGATGTGAGAGGCCCCTGTGACTCGCTGTCCCCGGTAGTGCGCCGGCGAACGAACTATGTACCGTCGTTGCCTTCGCGCAGGGAGTGGATCATGCTCCGCAGGATCCGGAACGCGTCCGACTGCTCGGCCTCTGTCATGCCCGCCAGCATTCTGACCTCGACGGACCGGACCGCGACGGTCGCCTTCTCGAGGCTGCGCCGGCCGCGAGGCGTGAGCCGCGTGGGGAGCACCTTCCCGACGGGTGCCGCCGCGGGCCTGGTCACGTAGCCGTCTCGTTCCAGGGTCTGGAGTAGCACATTCATCGTCTGCCTGGTCACGAACGCGCCCCGTGCGAGCTCGGAGTTCGACAAGCCCGGTCGTTGAGCCAGCAGCTCGAGGCAGGAGTAGTGCGTCACGCTCATCCCGAGCGGCCGTAGCACCTCCTCCATCGCTGCGCGCAGGGCGCTCGACGCCTCTTTCAGCAGGTAGCCCAGTGACGTCTCCAGGTGGACGCCGATGCCGTCTTGACTCATGTCAGTATTCTGACATACATTGATCCGTGTCAGAAACCTGACACAAAAGAAGGAGTATCGTCATGCCCGTCACCGGCCCCGACTTCCTCTCGCTCCAAGCGCGCGACCTCGACGCTTCACGGGCCTTCTACGAGCAGTACCTCGGCCTCGTCCGCTCGCAGGCCGGACCACCGCACGCCGTCGTCTTCGAGACGAAGCCGATCGCGTTCGCGCTCCGCGACATCGTTCCCGGCACCGATCTCGCGTCCGCTGCTCGGCCCGGCATCGGTGCCGCGATCTGGCTGCACGCCACAGACGTCCAGGCCATTCACGATGCTCTGGTCGCCGACGGTCACACCATCGTCTCCGCACCGATCGACGGCCCGTTCGGCCGGACATTCACCTTCGCCGACCCCGACGGCTACCAGATCACGCTCCACGACCGCGCCTGACCGGCGAAGCGCCAGGTGCGTCCCGGCGGAACCACCGGCTTATCCGAGTTCTTCGGCGAGCCCGATGAGCAGGCCTTCGGGACCGCGGATGTAGCAGAGTCGATAAACGTCCTCGTACTGAACCACTTCGCTGCTGACGAGCTGCATGCCGTGGCTGCCGAGGCGAGCGAGCGTCTCATCGATGTCGTCCACGGTGAACATGACGCGCAGGTAGCCCAGCGTGTTCACCGGAGCGTTCCCGGGGCCGGCGATCACCTCCGGCGTGAGGAAGCGTGAGAGCTCGAGCCGGCCGTGGCCGTCCGGTGTGCGCATCATGGCGATCTCGACGCGCTGGTCGCCGAGCCCGGTCACGCGTCCGGCCCATTCGCCCTCCACCATGGTGCGACCCTCGAGTTCGAGGCCGAGTTCGCCGAAGAACTCGATCGCAGCCGTGAGGTCTTCGACGACGATGCCGACGTTGTTCATCCTGACTGGCATGGGGTCATCCTAGGGGCGCTGCTGCCTCGGCGAGGACGGCGAAACGCCGGACGCGTGAGATGGCAGCCCTGACGGATTCGCGATCAACCAGCCCGCGAATCCGTCAGGGCGGCAGCGACTTCGGCGGCGGCGCGCTCGCCGGACTCGATGGCGCCCTCGATGTATCCGGCGTGCTCGCCGGCGGTCTCGGAGCCTGCCCAGTGGAGGTGGCCCAGCGGTGTCGTGTCGACAGGTAGGTACCCGTCGGCGATTCCGATTTCCGGCAGGGCCGTGTAGCCGCCGCCGACGTGCTGGTCCTGGTGCCATGACTTCTCGTGCCAGCCACGCGGCTCGCGGACCCGCGGGCCGAGGTGGGTGGCGAGCGGGCCGAGGATCGCCGCGCGGCGGGCATCGTTGTCGAGCCCGTCGAGGGCCCGGGCTTCGGGACCAGCGACGAGGATGCACAGATGGCCGGGACCGCCGGGCGGCGAGGTATCGAAGCTCGCCAGGCCGGGCTCGGTGAGCGCCAGCAATTCGGCGTGACCGCGATCGCGCCAGAACGGTTGATCGTAGACCGCGATCGCCTTGTACACCGAACCCATATAGGTGTTGTCCTGCAGCCGGATTCGCGCGGCGGGCAGTGCGGGGTTGTGCTCGATGCGCGCGGCCGTCGGGGGCGGGACGGTCACGATCACCTTCGCGGCGCGGTAGGTTCCGGTGGCCGAGTGGATCGTGGCGCCGTCGTCGTCGCGGTGGATCGCGGTGACCGCGCTGTCGAAGATCACCCGGTCGCCGAGGTCGGCGGCGAGTCGTTCGGCCAGCGTCCCGGCCCCGTCGGCGACCAGGCTCTCCTGGGCGCCGCCCGCGGTGGACAGCATGGTCCGGAATCCGCCTTGGAAGCCGATCATCTCGAGAAAGTCGTGCACCGAGTAGCGGTCGAGGTCGGCGGTGGTGGACACCGAGGCGATGACCTCCAGCAGCCGCCGCGCCCGCCGGTTCGGTACGTGTCCCAGCCACGACCGCAGGCTCCGCGCCTTCCATGCGCGCGGTGCGCCGACCCGCGTGGACATCTCCCACACCAGCAGAACCGCGTTCGCCGCCATCGCGGTCACACCCGAGTTCGAGACGACCGTGTCGCCGTCGACGACCGTTGGCCGGTCCGGTGTCCGCATCGCGAAGACCGTCGTGCCGAGTTCGGCGGCCAGCGCCGCGAAGCGGTGGTGCCCGTGTCCGATCCATTGGCCGCCGAGGTCGACCCGCGATCCGAGCACGGTGGTCTCGGCCAGTACCCGCCCGCCCGGACGTGCGGCGGACTCGAGCACGAGGACGTCGATGCCCCGGCGGTGCAACGCGCGGGCCGCGATCAGTCCGGCCATGCCCGCGCCGACAACGACGACAGTCGCGGCGCGCGGTAGATCCTCGCCGTCGGGCAGGTCGGGGAATGTCTGCTGAGCCATCGTCTCACTCCAGATGTGCGTCAGGGCCGACCCGCGCAGCACCCGCTCCGATGCGAGAGCGCGCAAAATAAGTCGGACAGCCGTACGAATCACGATAGAGCGAAGGTGACCTGTGACGCAACGGGTGACAACCCGGAGGTTATGGCGTGGTGGCCCCGAGCGGGCTCATCGCCTGGTCTTGCTCCGGGCGACCGGCTGCGGATCGGCGAACAGCATCAGCATGTCGAGGGCTTGGTTCAGGTCGCGCCGCGCGCGGGCGGCGTCGGGCTTGGATACGTACTGCAGGATCAGTCCGTCGATCTGGGCCAGCGCCAGCCTGCCGAGCGTGTCGAAGCCGACCGCGCAGCGTTCGCCCGCCGCCTGGGCGGCCTGTTCGCAGAACTCGGTGACCACCGAGCTGTAGCGCTCGTACTGCAGCTGGGCCAGGCTGCCGCCGGGCTCGGTGCGCAGCGAGTACGTCATGAGCTCGTACTGCATGATCTGCAGTCCGATCCGGTCGGCGACCAAGAGTTCCCAGAAGCTGGTGACCCCGTGGCGCAGCGCGTGTTCGACGCCTTTGTCGAGCTCGAGCTGGGCCCGCAGCGCCCCGGAGATGTCGCTGATGACGGTGGTGATGACCGCCTGGAGCAGTTTGTCCTTGGTGGGGAATACGTAGTGCAGCGTGCCGAGCGGGACACCCGCCTCGGCGGCGACCGCGCGCAGCGTGGTCGCGGGCACCCCGATCGCGCTGAGCACGGTGACAGCCGCCGTGACGATCTGCTCCTCGCGCTCGGACGCTTTGACGTAAACCACGGGTTCTCCTCGCTCCACGGCGGACGAATATCGCCACAACTCTTGCACACGCCACCCGGGTGATCTACATTGCAGTCGGACAACCGACCGAGAATTGAGCGAAGGAACCGGCGATGACCGATATCGATGTTGTGGTGGTAGGTGCCGGTCTCGCCGGCCTGACCGCGGCCAAGGAGCTCACTGCGGCAGGCCGCACGGTGCGGGTGCTCGAGGCGCGAAACCGGGTGGCCGGGCGCAACGCGGGCGGCACCCTGTCGAACGGGGTTCCGGTCGAGATGGGCGGGCAATGGATCGGCCGGACTCAGACCGAGGTCCTGAAACTGGTCGCCGAACTCGGCCTCGAGACCTTCCCGACCTACGACGAGGGGGAGTCGGTGACCCGCTACCGGGGCACTGTCACCCGCTACGGCGACGAAACCTTCGGCCTCTCCGGCGAGGCCGCCGTGGAGGTGGGCCGCCTGCAGGCCGAACTCGAGGCGATCGCCGCCACCGTCTCGCTCTCCTCGCCCTGGGCCGCGCCGGACGCGGCCGACCTGGACCGCCGAACCGTCGACGAGTGGTTGCGCGCGAACACCGGCAACGACGAGGTACTGGCATTCTGGGCCGCGGTCGTGCCCGCGCTGTTCTCCGCCGAGCCCGCGGAGATGTCGCTGCTGCACTTCCTGTTCTACATCAAGTCCGGGGGAATGCTCGATGTCCTCGTCGGCGTCACCGGTGGTGCACAGGAGTTGCGGGTCGTCGGCGGCACGCATCAGATCTCCGAACGGCTCGCCGCCGCACTCGGTGACGAGATCGTCCTGCTCGACGCCCCCGTGTGGGCCATCGACCACGACGAGAACGGCGTGCGGGTCGCCTATTCCGGTGGGACGATCACCGCCGGGCAGGTCATCGTGGCGATTCCACCGACTCTGGCCGGACGATTGACCTATCGGCCCGCGCTGCCCGCCGCACGCGACGGTCTCACCCAGCAGATTCCGATGGGGTCGGTCATCAAGGCCCAGATCGCCTATCCCACACCGTTCTGGCGCGACGCAGGCCTCAACGGATTCGCCTTCGACCTCGACGGCGCCATCGGCGTCACCCTCGACAACTCCCCGCCGGACGGCTCGTGCGGGGTGATCGTCGCCTTCTTCGAGGGCGCGCACGCGCGCACGGCGGCGGGATGGAGCATCGACGAACGACGTGCCGCCGCGGTGGACACCCTGACCGAGCTGTTCGGTCCCGGAGCCGCCGATCCGATCGACTACGCCGAATTGAACTGGATGGAAGAGGAATACACCCGCGGCTGTTACGGCGGCCGGTTGGGCGCCGGGGTGTGGACGCAGTACGGGGCGGCACTGTCCGCGCCGATCGGGCGGATCCACTGGGCGGGTGCGGAGACGGCGGAGGTGTGGAACGGCTACATGGACGGCGCGATCCGGTCCGGTCACCGCGCGGCGGCCGAAGTCCTCGCCCGTATCGACTCCTGACGCATCATGACGACATCAACCGAGCGTATCGCTGTCCCGCCGCTGGACGGCTGCCCCTGGCTGGGCGAAGCTGCCGGGTACCTTCCGCTCGGCTCTGCGCGGACAGCGGCGCGCCCGGTGCGTTTCCGCGTACCGATTGCCAGCCAACTCCCAGCCGAGACCGAGCGGGCCCGAAGGAACTGGCACAACGATGGGCGGTGTCGAAAGTTGAGCATCCGACGAGCAACACACGCCCGTCGACCGGATTCAAGGAGAACTCCGTGAACGTTGTCAAGACCAAAGCGGCGAAGGCGGCCATCGCCGGCGGTGTCGCCGCCGCACTGATCGGACTCGGTGCCGGAGCCGCCAGTGCCCAGCCGCACGACGGCCCCGACCAGGAGCGTCCTGGCCCCGCTCAGCAGCACAACCCCGGCCCGAACCAAGGACCACAGCAGCACGGCTTCTGGTTCTTCGACCGCTGGATGCCGCTGCCCTGGTGACCGGACCGGCCGTTCACCGACCACGGTGAACGGCCGCTGCGTCGATGCCGCTTGGCTATCATCGGCGAGTGCGGCTACAGGTGAACGACGTCTACGGCGGAGTGGTGGGTACGGTGCTCACCAGTGTCATGCTGGCGGCCGTTCCAACGGATCAGACGCCGATGTATGCGGCAGTGTGGATCGTGGCGAGTGTGGCCATCGCCGCGGTCACGCGCAGCTACGGCCAGCATGTCTCCACGCACCAGGCCGGATCGAGGTCGGGGTTCTGGGTCGATCTCGGTCGCAACATGCTCACGGGTATACCGATGGTCATCGCGTGCGTACCGACGCTGATCGTGCTGTTGCTCGCGCATTTCGCGGGGTGGAGCGATGATGTTTTCCATTCCGACGGTTCGGTGACGCCCGGCTACACCACGATGGCGCTGGGGCTCAATGCTGCGATCCTGTTCGGCTGGGGCATGGTGGCGGCACGGGTGGGCGGATACTCCCGATGGGGCGCCTGCGGGGTCGGCATCGTCAACACCACCCTCGGACTGGCGGTCGTCGTACTCAACGTCATCCTGAATTAGCTCATTCGGCGACGTCCGCTTCCCCGTGCGAGGGCAATCATGGCAACCCCCCGGTGCGCCCGGCGCAGTTTCGCGGTGCGGGGCGGGATCTCGGCTTGGGCCCGCTGTCAGTGAGCTGTGCTGAAACTGTTGTATGACACGACTTCCGTCATCGATTTCGACGTCGTCGCCACTACCGGCAGTGGATGGGTCGCGTTGTGGGATGCGGCGTCCTTCGCCCATGTGACCGATCAGGCCGTCTGCGAGATGGAGCTGATCGAACCGGACGATCGACGCTTCCTACCGTGGCGAGGCCGACGCAGGGGAGTCGGCCCTTTCCTCGAAACGGGCCAGTTGGGGGCGCTTGGCGACACGACCGTCGCCGGAGGAGCGTCCGGTCAGGCGGCGAAGCAGCCACGGGCCGAGAAAGGTTGCCAGCCACCGTAACTCGGTGCCGACCAGTGCTGCTGGATGCCGATGGGGCAGTGGCGGGGACAGCGGTGTGGTCCAGCTGTCGTCGGATCCGGGTAGCCGCAGTGCCTCGGCCAGTGCGTCGGCGATGCGCTGGTGCCCCACTGGGCTGGCATGCAGCCGGTCCGGGGACCACAGGCGCGGATCGGTGACTACCTCGTGATCGCCGGTTTCCGCCACGACCACACCATGGCGCGCGGCGGCGTCGCGGATCACCGCGTTGAGCGCGACGGTGCGTGCGGCGATGGGCCGGGCCAGGGGCGTGATGCGGGTGATGTCGGGAAAAGTCAGCGTCGCCACCGTCGCACCGTTGGCGGTCAAAGCCTCGAACATCGCCTCGAGCTGCCGGCCCACCGCATCGGCGTCGAAACCTGGTCGCAGCAGATCGTTCACGCCGGCGATCACGGTGGCGACGTCGGGTCGCAGCGCCACAGCGGCATCGAGCTGTTCCTGGCGAACCTGGCTCGCGAGCTTGCCGCGTACCGCCAGATTGGCGTAGAGCAGCGACGGGTTCGCGCTCGCCATCGACGCCGCGAGCCGGTCGGCCAGTCCGATCACACCGGTTCGGTCGTCGCCGTCGCCGACACCTTCACTCTGGCTGTCGCCCAGCGCGACATACCGCGCGAAGACGGGCGTGCTGTGCGGATCGCTCACGCCGAGGTCTTGCCTTCGATAGCCTCCCGCGCCTCCTGCTGGATCCGCGGGTACTGCTCGGCCATCCGGGCGGCGAGCGCCTGGGCCGCCGAAAGCGGTCGCACCATCACGGTGAACGTATCGATCTTGCCGTCGGCGTCGAAGTGCAGGAAATCGCAGCCGGACAGCTGTAACCCGTCCACGGTGGCCTCGAACACCAGCGCATGGTCGCGACCGTCAGCGGCGGCGATCTCCCGCACGTACCGGAAGTTCTCGAAGACCCGCAACACCGCCCGCAGGATCGCCGCCGTCACCGGCTTGCCCGGGTACGGCGCGAAGGCGACGGGACTGGTGAACACCACATTGTCGGCCAGCAACGCCTCCATAGCGTCCGGGTCCCTGGCCTCCACCGCGGTTCGGAAAGGATGCACCGTGCCTCCTGGGCAAATAATTGACTAATTGCGGTCGAGGCTAGCGCCGAACCGCCCAGAGTGTCCAGGGGTAGTCACTACTCGACTTGAATAGTCTCGATCCTGCTAGGGTGGTCGGATGGCGTTACGACACGCGGTGCTCGCCGCTCTTCTCGAAGGGGAAGCCTCCGGCTACGACCTGGCCAAGGAGTTCGATGCCTCCGTGGCGAACTTCTGGATGTCGACCCCGCAACAGTTGTACAAAGAGCTCGAGCGCATGACGGCGGAGGGCCTGATCGAAGCGCGGGTGGTCGAGCAGGAGAAGCGCCCGAACAAGCGGCTGCACTCCATCACCGACGTCGGCCGACGCGCGTTGCACGCCTTCGTCGCCGAGCCGACCAAGCCGACGGTCATCCGCGACGAGATGCTGGTGAAGATTCAGGGTATGGAGGCCGGCGACGAGTCGGCCGTCGAGGCTGTCCTCATCGAGCGCCTTGGCTGGGCACAGGCCAAACTCGCTCGCTATGAACGGCTGCGCGCGCGCCTGCTCGACGGCCGCAGCGAACACGCCTATCTGAGCGAGGCCGAGCGGGTCGGCTCCTACTTGACCCTGCTGCGCGGAATCTCCTTCGAGCAGGAGAACATCCGCTGGTCCGAGTTCAGCCTGAACGTCATCCGGCAGCGTCGAGCGTCGGCGGCGAACAGCCCGGCCGCCGATCCGCCGCCTGGGCAACCTCCGCGATCGCGCTGAGCCGACCGCGCCAAGTCGCTGACTTGGAAATTTGGCTGTTTCGGTCCGCCGGGATATCGCCACGTCGTAGCCTCGGTGCGTGAAATGCGCGGGGCTGGTCCGATGTGGGGTTGTTGCGCTGGTTGTGATGGCCACCGGTGGGTTGCCGAGGCCGGCTTCGGCGGATCCGGTCGCGCAGTTCCTGGAGATCGAGCGGGACGCCGTCGCCCGCGCGCAGTGCGGGGAAGGTTCGCTACCGGAGACCGGAGTGCAGGGCGAAGTTCCGTTGGCCGACCGCAACAGCGGCCGCAGCCAGCAGGGGTATCGCTGCAATCTGACGCTGGTCGGCCAGTATCAGGGGCAGGGGGCGGGGATCGTCAGCCCCACCTACGAGCACTGCTCCTACACCGGGTCCAACTGGCCGATGGGTTTCCTCTCCGACCATCCGGGGGTCCAAGTGCTCGATGCCTCCGATCCGGCGAATCCGAGGCTGTCGACCACGCTGACCGAACCGGCGATGCAGGGCGGCACGTGGGAATCGTTGAAGGTGAACCACGAACGCGGGTTGCTCGCCGCGACCGGTGTCGGAATCGGTTACGGCGCAGGCTATTTCTCGATCTACGACATCTCCGAGGACTGCGCGCACCCGCGACTGCTCAACAGTGGGCCCGGTTCGCAGCTGACGATGCCGCTGCCGATCACCACGCACGAGGGCGGATTCTCGCCCGATGGCCGGACCTATTGGGCGGCAGGCACTCTGCCGCCCGGCTTGCTGCACGCGATCGATGTCAGCGATCCGGGTAATCCACGCGTGATCTGGACCGGATCGACGGGTCTGTCCAATCACGGGTTCGGCATCAGCCCCGACGGAAACCGCATGTACGTGTCGACGCTGGCCGGTATCACGGTGCTCGACATCAGCGCCGTGCAACGCCGCGACCCCGATCCCGCTGTGCCGCATATCTCCCAGCGGTTCTGGCTCGACGGCCAATTCACCCAGCACACGATTCCGATCACCAAGAACGGCGAGCCGTTCATCCTGACCGTCGACGAGGCGGGCTCGGGCGGAGTCAAGATCATGGACATCGCCGACGAACGCAATATTCGCCTGGTCGATACCATCAAGCTAGAGATCAATCTGCCCGAGAACGCCGACCGATGGGCGCAGTCGGCGCAGGGGGAGGGCCTGTTCGGGTACGACGCGCACTACTGTTCGGTGGATCGGGCCGAAGATCCCACCACGCTCGCGTGCGGCTGGATTCAGTCCGGCATCAGGGTTTTCGACATTCGTGATCTGCGCGAGGTCCGCGAGATCGCCTACTACAACCCGCCAGGGCAGGTCGGCAAGAAGCGGCAACTGGTCAATTCCCTGCACGCCGACACCAATCCGATCCTGATGGCGCCACCACTGACCGGAACCATCGCCGTCGGTCGTGCGCTCCTCGAAGGCGCCATCTCGGCGGGCGACCTCACCAGTGACCGGGCGAAACTCATCGGCGCCGATCTGTCGACGGACTGGTGCTTCTCGCCGCCGGAGTTCCACGGTTCGCACCTGTGGGTCAGCTGCATGGACAACGGATTCATGGTGCTCGACCTGGACGACTCGGTGTATCCGCCGCGATGACACGCACCACGGTATCGGCTGTCGCCCTGGTTCTTTCGATGTTGCTCGGCGTCGGTGTCGGCGCGCTGTGGTCGCCGCGTTCGGAGACGCCCGCGGCCACGGTGCTGACGCCGGCGGAGATCGGTTTCGCCCAGGACATGGCCGCCCACCATGAACAAGCGATCGTGCTCTGCGACGCGGTGACCATCGGCGTCGATCCGTCCATCACCGCGCTCTGCGCGCAGATCCGCACCACCCAGCTGAACGAGATCGGTGTCCTGCGCGGCTGGCTGCAACTGCTCGACCAGCCGCAGGCTGCCACGGTGCCGATGGCGTGGATGGGCGCCGGTCACCAGCATGGGCCGAATGCGCTGATGCCGGGGATGGCGACCTGGGCCGAGGTAGACGAACTGCGCAGATTGCCGGATCCACGAGCCGCCGAGGTTCGCTTGCTGCAGTTGATGATTCGCCATCATCGCGGCGGGATCGAGATGGCCAACTATGCCGCGCTGCATGCTTCTGCGATGGCGGTGATCCAGGTCGCCGGGCAGATGGCCAACGAGCAGAGCGGCGAGTTGTCGGCGATGTCGGTACTGCTGGCCCGCCGCGACGGTCAGGTGCTGCCCTATCCGTGAGTGCCGGGGCCGGCCGAGATCGCGGCGAGCAGTAGCGTTCGCGCCTGCGGCCAGCCGACGACACTGGCCGAGGCGATCGGCAGCGGCGCCATGACGACCAGGCCCCGCATCGTGGCGACGCACGTCAGGATCCAGTCGGCGAAGTCGGGTCGGGTAGCCAGGTCGGGCAGCGCCTGCTCGGCCATCGCGATGGCCAGCGCGTGCGCGGTGTCGACTCCCGTGGCGATGTGCTCGCGCAATTCGGCATCGGTGCGCGCGGCGAGGAGCAATTCGGTGATGACGTGGGCGATAGGGAGATTGTGGATCTCCCACAGCATGTCGAGCGCTTCTGCGCACCGCTGCGGCCCGGCGTCGGGTAGCGCGCGCATTCTTTCCCGCGCCTGCTCCGACAACCCCACCGCGAGCCGCAACAGCGCGGCCTCCACCAGCGCGGTCTTGGTGGGGAAATGATGCTGTAGTGCCCCTTGACTCACGCCGGCCCTGCGGGCGACCGCGCGGACGGAAGTGCCCGCGTACCCGCATTCCTCCAGGGTCGCCACGGTCGCGTCGAGGATCGCCTCGCGCGCCACGGTGTGCTTGGCCGTGCGGGTCACCGCAGCCGCTCCGGAAGGATCTCCATACTCGCGAGCATAGGTAATCCTCATGTCCGCGCGGATAGTTGCACCGTGACGCACAGCCCGCCGGCGGGGCGGGGAATGAGGGTGAGGGTTCCGGCGTGTGCCCGGGTGATGCTGTCGACGATCGCCAGGCCGAGCCCGACCCCGGCGTGGTGGGCGCGGATGCGTTCGGTGCCGCGCTGAAATGGTTCGACCAGGGTGGACACCAGTTGCGGGGGTGAGCGGGATACCGGTGTTCTCGACGGTGAGCGTCACCGCCCCGGGGGACCCTCCGGTCCTGACCCACACGGCGCCCCGAACCGGCAGGTTGTGGACGATCGCGTTGTGCACGAGGTTCGTCGTCAGCTGCAGGAGCAGGGTGTGGGAGCCGATGGTGGGGGCCATGTCACCGGAGGTCTCGAGGGTGATGCCGTGCTCCTCCGCGAGGGAAAGCAGCGTTTCGGTGGCTTCTTCCGCGAGGAGCGACAGGTCGATATCTTCGCGGGTGAAGGACCGTTGATCGGCGCGGCTGAGCAGGAGCAAGGCTTCGGTGAGGTCGATCGCCCGGGTGTTGACGGCGTGCAGCCGGTCGACCAGTTCGCCGGTGTCGCGGCTGCGATCGCTGCGGGCCACATCGAGAAGTGTCTTCGTGATCGCCAGCGGGGTGCGCAGTTCGTGGGAGGCGTTGGCGGCGAATCGCTGTTCTTCGGCGACGTGTGCCTCGAGCCGGGCCAGCATGGTGTCGAAGACGTCGGCGAGTTCGCGGAACTCGTCCCGGCGGCCCGGTAGCCGGATGCGGTGGGACAGTGAGCCGTTCGCGGCCATGCGGGTGGCGGCGGTGATGCGCGACAGCGGCGTGAGCATCCGGCCTGCGAGAATCCACCCTCCGGCGAGACCGAACGCCAGCAGAAATGCCAGTACCACGGTCACGAATGGTGCGAAGGCGCGCAGCAGGCTGCCGCGGTCGATCCAGAAGTCACCGGTGGCGGTCTGGATCCAGCCGTCGGGGAGGTAGTACAGGTAGAAGACGAACACGGCGGCGATCAGCAAGGTGCCGACGAGCATGATGAAACCGGCGTAGCTGAGGGTGAGTTTGAGGCGAACACTCAATCCAGGTGCTCTATCCACGGTCGCCTCCCGGTTGGGTGCTGATGCGGTATCCGACTCCGGCGACGGTAGCGATGATCCAGGGTTCGCCGAGACGTTTGCGCAGGGCCGAGACGGTGATCCGCACGGCGTTGGTGAACGGGTCCGCGTTCTCGTCCCACGCCCGTTCCAGGAGTTCTTCGGCGCTGACGACACCACCCTCGGCGGCGACGAGGACTTCGAGCACCGCGAACTGCTTGCGGGTCAACGCGACGAAGCGGCCGTCGCGGAAGACCTCGCGGCGGAACGGATCCAGCCGCAGGCCCGCGATCTCCCGCACCGGTGGTCTGCTGTGGGCGCGCCTGCGGTCGAGTGCTCTGAGCCGGAGAACGAGTTCCCGCAGATCGAACGGTTTGGTGAGGTAGTCGTCGGCGCCGAGCTCGAACCCACTCGCCTTGTCGTCGAGCCGGTCGGCGGCGGTGAGCATCAGGATCGGCATGCCGCTGCCGGAGGCGACGATGTGTTCGGCGATCTCGTCACCGGAGGGGCCGGGGATGTCGCGGTCGAGAACGGCGATGTCGTAGGTGTTGATGCCCAGCAGTTCCAGGGCGGTGTCACCGTCACCGGCGGTGTCGGCGGCGATCGCGGCCAGGCGAAGGCCATCGCGGATGGCTTCTGCCAGAAAGGGCTCGTCCTCGACGATCAGTACGCGCATAGACTCTCGACTCTCCCCGACGGGCGATATCGTCGGCGTATCGAAAACTGGATACGTGCCGGCAACAGCTCGCTGCCTTGACTGAAGGTATGAACCCTAGCGGCCCAGCACCGACGCAGCTCGCGTTCCGATTCAGCGTCCTGTATTTCGGCCTGTTCTGCTTGCTCAACAGCTATATCCCGTTCGCGCTGTTCGGCATCCTCAGCCAGTGGACCCGCAGGTACACCGGGCCGTGGAACATGTCTCTGACCGATCCCGTCACCGGGTGGGTGGGCAGGACGGTCTTCGGCGTCGACGCGGTGCAGCACGCGGACTCCGGAGCCGGTGACCAAGCGGCTGTCTGGGTGCTGGTGTTCTGCCTCCTGATTGTCGCGGCGGTGGGCGCCGCCGTGTGGACGGCGTTCGACCGTCGCACCTCCCACCCCCGCCTGTCGGCGTGGTTCACCCTGTTTCTGCGGGTGTGCCTGGGCGGGCAGATGCTGGGGTTCGGGTTCGCCAAGCTGATCCCCACCCAGATGCCGGGCCCGACGCCGGCGCAGCTGTTGCAGCCCTACGGCGACCTGAGTCCGGCCTCGGTGCTGTGGCTGCAGGTCGGCAGCTCCTATCCGTACGAGATGACGCTCGGAGCGGTGGAGGTCGTGGCCGGGCTGCTGCTGTTCGTGCCGCGGACCGCGGTGCTCGGTGCGGCAGTGAGCCTGGCGAGCACGGCGCAAATCCTGTTGCTGAACATGACATTCGACATCCCGGAGAAGCTGCTCGCCGCGCACCTGCTGCTGATCAGCCTGGTCCTGCTCGCCCCGTACCTGCGGCGACTGACGAATGTGTTCGTGCTGGACCGCGCGTGTGCACCGCTGACCCAGCCCCCGCTGTTCACCGACGACCGGAAAAACCGCATCGCACTGTGGATTCAGGTGGCCCTCGGCATCTGGATCGCGGTGGGTAGTGGCTATGACCGGTGGGTGGTCTGGCAAGAACAGTACGGTGCGGCCAGTCCCAAGTCCGAGCTGTACGGAATCTGGGAAGTGCGGGACTTCACCCTCGACGGGCTGTCGGTGCCGCCACTGACGACTGACGTGAATCGTTGGCAGCGACTGGTTTTCGACGACCCCGGGCAGGCAACCTACCAGCGGATGAATGGTGAACTGGTGCCGGTGCGGGCCGTCTTCCGCCCTTCCGGACAGCTGGAACTCACCACGATGACCGACGGAGAAGCCGGGCGCCCCATCGCGACGCTGACCACCGAGCAACTCACCCCGGACCGGCTGTCACTGCACGGGACACTGCATGACCGCTCGGTCACGATCACACTGGACAGGCTGGACCCCAGCACGTTTACTCTGCGCAGCCGCGGATTCCACTGGGTGCAGGACTACCCGTACTTCCGGTAGCCGAAATGTGGCGCAATCGAGGTCGAATCTTCTGTGGCGATACGCGAGGTGACAAGTGAACGAGTTCGAGCCGTACGAGCCCGACTCGATGAATGATCTCGGGGTGCAGCTCCGTGGCACAGGAGGACTCGGCCGCCCCCGAACCCACCGTTCCGATGTGTGATGGCAAACCCATGACGACGGACACCCTGTGCATCACGTTCCAGAACGGCAAGGCATTCAGGCAGACCTACCAGGACAAGTTGCGGGAGCTGCAAGAAGACGATGACGACGGGATCGGCACGGTTGTCACCGGTGCTGCGTTGATCGTCGGCAGCATCGCTGTGATCATGGTCGCCAGATACCTGAATCCGAGGATCGACCGGGCCATGAAGTCGCCTGCTGGGGAAGAGGATCGGCCTGCGCCGACGCCCAGTAGCTCAGCGCGGCCCATGCCGGTGCCGCCCGTGGAAGCCCCTGTGCCACATGACTACCGCGCGCTGCTGACCTTGGTGATGGGCAGTAGCGGCACAGCCGAGCGGCTGATCGACTACGAGCGTCGCATGTTTCCCGGCGTTGATCGTCCAACGCTGATCGCGAAAGCGATCGACCGGTTGCTCTGGGAGCGTCGGCGCCATAGCTGAATCATCAGCAGTCGCTTGTCGCGTCGGCGCGGATTCGACTGCACGCCAACGCTGTACGAGCTGTGTCACACTTCGAAATCGCCGACCGGGTAGACCCGTATTGTCAGTGCGATGAACGGGTATCTGCTGGCCGCGGGCCTGATAGCGGCGGTGGTGTCGGCGATCCACATCGTCGCCGGGCACGTCGATCCGGTGCGGCCGCTGCTGGACAGCTCGCTGGCCGATGTCCCGAAGCGAACCATGCACGCGGTGTGGCACATGGTGAGCGTCGACCTCGTCGCCACCGCGGCGACGCTGCTCGCGGTGGCGTGGTGGCAGCCGGCGGGGACCGAGCTGGTCGCGCTGCTGACCGCGGCTCGATATGCCGCCTACACGGTCGTTTTCCTGGTGATCGCGTCGCGCCTGCCAGGCCGCGCGCCGTTGTTGCGCCTTCCGCAGTGGATCCTGCTGTCGCCGGTGGCGATTCTGGCCGCGCTCGGGGGGTGGTGAATGGTCATGGCGTCGAAGACCCGCTCACGGTCGAATGATCAACCGGAAGCCCAGATGTGAGGTCGAGGTGTCGACAGCCTGGGCCATTCTGGCCGCGGGGCGGTACCGCCGGCAATAGTTCGGAGCGCACAGGTGTGAGCCGCCCTTGATGACGCGGCGGCCGATTTTCGGGTGAGCACGATCGCGGCTGTTCTCTTCGGTGCCGCCGCGCGGATCTGTGGGGACACAGCAGGAATGGGCCGGGCTCTTGTGCGCGGTGTACCAATCCTGGGTCCATTCCCAGACATTGCCGATCATGTCCGACAGGCCAAATCCGTTGGGCGGGAACGATCCGGTGGGCGAGGTCCCTTCGTAACGGTCTATTCGTGTGTTGTGGTGCGGGAATTCGCCGTGCCAAGTATTGGCCATCAGCGTGTTTCCGGGTTCGAATTCGGCACCCCAGGCGAATTCGGCGCCGTCGAGACCACCGCGGCAGGCGTACTCCCATTCGGCTTCGGTCGGTACGTCCTTGCGGGCCCACTCGGCGTATGCCGCGACGTCGTCCCACGCGATATGTACCACCGGATGGTCGGGTCGCTTTTTGATGGACGTGCCAGGGCCGTGTGGATGTCGCCAATTCGCGCCGGGAACCCAATGCCACCATTGGTAGGGCTGGTCGAGGCGCACACGGTGATCCGGCTTGATGAACACCGACGAGCCCGCGACCAGTTGGTCCGGGTCGGCATCGGGGTAGTCCGTTGCCGCCGGGGCGCGCTCGGCGACTGTGACATAACGGGTATGGGAGACGAAGCGGGCGAATTCGGCATTGGTCACCGGATGCGGATCGATCCAGAATCCGGGGACCGAGACCCGGTGTGCCGGTGCTTCCTCGGGGTAATGGTTGTCCGAGCCCATGGCGAAGATGCCGCCCTCGATCCATACCAGGTGTTCCTGCCGAGGGCGATCACCGGTCAGTGGTGGCTCGCCGGCGATCCTGTTCATATCGTTGCCCTTCCGATGACCGACGGATATCGCGGACGATAGTCCGAGCTTCGCTGTCGCGGTGCTGTAATCCCTCACCCGGCAAGGGTGAAATTTCGATGAGGAGCGCGGTATCCACCGAGCGCCCGGTGTAATGTCGATCGGTGTCGCAGGACCGGTCACTATCCGAAGCCGTGCACGTGTGAGGAGTCGCCCCATGGCAATTCCATTCCGCGGTGTTGTCAATCTCGACATCCGTGATTCGGTCCCGGACTGGGGCCCTTATCAGCAGCCGCAGGCGGCGGCGGGCTCACCGAACATCGTCTACATCGTGCTCGATGACGTCGGGTTCGGCGCGATGAGCTGCTACGGCGGCCCGATCGAGACACCGAATATCGACCGGATCGCCGCGAAAGGTCTGCGTTACAGCCAGTGGCACACCACCGCACTGTGCTCGCCGACCCGCTCCTGCCTGCTCACCGGCCGCAACCACACCACCAACGGAATGGCCTGTATCAGCGAGTGCGCGGTGGGATTTCCGGGGGCGAACGGTCACATCCCGCCGGAGTGCGCCACCCTTGCCGAGGTTCTGGTCGAGCAGGGCTACAGCACCGCGATGGTCGGCAAATGGCATCTGTGCGCCGAGGACGAGATGAACCTGGCGTCCACCAAACGTAACTGGCCGATCGGTCGCGGTTTCGAGCGCTTCTACGGCTTCCTAGGAGCCGAGACCAATCAGTGGTATCCGGATCTGATCCACGACAACCATCCGGTCGAGCAGCCGTCGATGCCCGAGGACGGCTACCACTTCAGCGTCGACATCACCGACCGGGCCATCGAATACATCGACGACGTCAAAGCGATCGCTCCCGAGCGTCCGGTCTTCCTCTACTACGCCCCTGGCTGCGCGCACGCCCCGCATCACGTGCCGCGCGAATGGGCCGACCGCTACCGGGGCAGGTTCGACGCTGGCTACGAGGTGATGCGCGCGGAGATCCTCGAGCGGCAGAAGCAGATGGGCCTGGTCCCGCGGAACACCGAGCTGCCACCGCTCAACCCGATCGGCACGCCCGAGACCCGCAGCGGGCCCGATGGCGAGCCGTTCCCGCCGCTGGACTACACCCGCCCCTGGGACACGCTCTCCGGCGACGAACAGCGGCTGTTCGCCCGCATGGCCGAGGTGTACGCGGGTTTCCTGTCCCACTGCGACGACCAGATCGGCCGCTTGCTCGACTATCTGGAGCGGATCGGGGAACTCGACAACACCATCATCGTCGTCGTCTCCGACAACGGGGCCAGCGGCGAAGGCGGGTCGGACGGCTCGGTCAACGAGAACAAGATCGCCAACGGCGTCCCGGACGATCTGGCCGAGAACATGGCCAAGCTCGACGAACTGGGCAGTCCGACGACCTACAACCACTATCCGAACGGGTGGGCGATGGCCTTCAACGCCCCGTTCAAGATGTGGAAGCGGTACTCGTTCAACGGCGGCACCTGCGACCCGTGCGTGATCTCCTGGCCGGCCGGGATCACGGCCCACGGGGAGACCCGTGATCAGTACCACCATGCCGTCGACCTGGTGCCGACGCTCCTGGACTGCCTCGATGTCGACCTTCCCGACATGGTGAAGGGGCATCCCCAAGTGCCGCTCCAAGGGGTGAGCATGCGCTACAGCTTCGACGCGCCCAACATCCCGACCGCCAAGCACACGCAGTTCTACTCCATGCTCGGCGGACGCGGGATCTGGCACGACGGCTGGAAAGCGGTCACCACGCACCCCACCCTCAGCGGCTGGAGTCACTTCCCCGACGACACCTGGGAGCTCTACCACACCGAGGTGGACCGCGCCGAGATGCACGACCTCGCCGCCGAGGAGCCCGGCAGACTGGCCGAACTCATCGGCCTGTGGTTCTACGAGGCGGGTACCAATCAGGCGTTCCCGCTCGACGATCGTTCCGCCGTGGAAATCCTCACCACCCCGCGCCCGCAACTCGCGCCACCGCGCAACCGCTACGTCTACCGTCCCGGCGGCGCGGAGGTACCCGAGGCGGTGGCGGTCAACATCCGCAACCGCTCGTACTCGATCGGCGCGCTCGTCGATCTGCCCGAACCGGGCGCCTCCGGTGTGCTGTTCTCCCACGGCGGCCGTTTCGGCGGGCACGCGCTGTATGTCAAGGACAACCGGTTGCACTACGTGTACAACTTCCTCGGCAGCGAGGAACAGCGCGTCGACGCGACCGAGGACCTGCCGACCGGCGAGAACCTGATCGTGGCGGCGTCCTTCGACAAGCAGGGCGAGGACCCGCCCGGCACCGCCAACGGGCTCCTGAGCCTCTACTACGGTGACCGAAAGGTCGGTGAGGGTCGAATCCGCACCCAGCCCGGCAAATTCAGCCTCACCGGGGAGGGTCTCAACGCGGGACGCGACAGCGGCGAAGCCGTCACCCAGGACTATCCCGGAACGCGACCGTGGTCGTTCACGGGCGGAACCCTGCATCGGGTGGCCGTCGACGTGAGCGGTGAACCGTTCGTCGATCTCGAACGCGAAGCCGTCGCGATGCTGTCGCGCGAGTAGCGGCCCCGAGGTCAGCTGTGGCCGTCCTCTTGATCGACGCGGCGACAGCGGCTGACGTGGTCATCGTCGTGCGGCAGTGTCCCGGCGCCACATTGCATCGCGGCAGTCGCGTCGCCGAGATCCACGGCGGGAAGCTGCCCGAGGCCAGTGTGTTGCAGGGCCTGATCGTCGGCAACGAACGGACTTTCGACCAGGACCGACCACAGCGGTGTCGACAGGCTGATCATTGATCTGCCGGGATGGGAGGAGTTCCTTCGCACGGGTGTCGACGACATCGTGTTCGCCGTGAACTCGCCGATGGTTGTCACTGCGAGACATGCTGCGGCGGGTACGCGACCGCGCTGATCCCGACCGCACCGAACTGATCGACCGCCGCCTGAGGTGGCTCGACGACAGGGTGACCGAGCGCAACCTCACCTGAGCCCGCGACGAAGCGCGTCAGGAGTGCGCAGGGGAGCGCCGACGTGATGCAGGTGTTTCAGCGCCTCGCGGTACGAGGCGATCAGTCCGGTTTCGTGGTAGGGCACGCCGATTTCGGCGCAGTAGTCGCGGACGATCGGCTGGGCGCGGCGCAGGTTCGGTGTGGGCATGCTCGGGAACAGATGGTGTTCGATCTGGTAGTTGAGCCCACCGAGGGCGAGATCGATCAACCCGCCGCCCCGGACGTTGCGGGAGGTCAGGACCTGGCGACGGAGGTAGTCGGGGCGGTCGTCGCCGGTCAAGGTCGGCATGCCCTTGTGGTTCGGGGCGAAAATGCAGCCCATGTACAGGCCGAACAGGCCCTGGTGGACAGCGAAGAACGCGAGGGCTTTGTCGGCGGGCAGTACCGCGAACAGTGCGGCCAGGTAGACGGCGAAGTGGCCGAACAGCAGCGCGCCTTCCCAGCCGCGGTGTTTGACCGACCGGTTTCCGAGCGCTCGCACGCCGGCCACATGGAGGTTCAGGCCCTCCAGCAAGAGGAGGGGGAAGAACAGGAACGCCTGTGCCCTCCCGATGAGGCGAGGCAGACCGCGGCTCGACCGCGCCTGCTGCTGTGACCAGACCAGAATGTCGGGCGCGACATCGGGGTCGAGTTCCTCGTGGTTCGGGTTGGCGTGATGCCGGGTGTGCTTGTCCTGCCACCAGCCGTAGCCGAGGCCGATGCCCGCGTTGCCGACGATTCGCCCCACGAGCTCCGTCGGCTGCCGTAGCCGGAAGACCTGGCGGTGCGCGACATCATGCATGACGAGTGCGATCTGGGCGAACGTCACGGCCATGAACCCGGCGACCAGCAGCGTCCACCACGAATCGCCGACAAGCACGAACGCCGCCCAGCCCGCCACGAACGCGACCCCGACGAGACCGAGCCGGACGGCGTAATAGCCGGGCCGCCGGTTCATCAGCCCCGCATCGGAAATCCGGCGCAACAGACGGGCGTAATCACCATCGGCCCCGCGTCGCGGTGACGGTGGAGATGACTCGGGGACCAGAGCAGATGTCGTCATGAATCCGAAGCTAACGACGAAAATCTCGTTGCTCGTAATCCCTTGGTATGGCATGGGATCAGACCGTGGGGTGAGGCTCCGTGCGGTGGGTGCCCGCGTCAGCGTGCCTTGCGAACCGGGGGCGGGGTCCAGGTTCCGTCGAGAGCTTCGGCGCGCGGAGCGTACAGGCGCATGGTGATACCGACCGGGCCGCTGGGCGCCGGTAGCCAGTTCGATTCGTGGTCAGGCCCCGGGTTCTTGCGGGAGAAGTAGATCTCGAGCGATCCGTCCGGATTGTGCTGCAAGGGATCTCGGTCGCCGAGAGCGAATCGGTCGAGTTCGTTGGGGATCTGGAACCCCTCGGCGTCATACATGGTGATCGACCAGAATGCCGCTGCCGGTGGTAGTTTCCCCGCGTCGAAGTGGATCACGTAGTCGGTGTCGCCGACGAGCTGGTCGCCGTCGGCGTCGGCGACCAGCAGCGGATAGATCGCGTCTTCGGGCGGGTTGGCGCCCAGGCCCGCCAGCGTGATGGCGGACCGCTTGAAGTAGTCGTTGCCGTAGACACCGATGGTGCCGAGCACGCTGACCCACCCGTTGACCGGTGCGGCCAGTGTGGTCGGTGTCGCGGCCACCGCGGCCCGCGCCGCCGCGACGCCTGCTTCGATCGCTTCGAGGTCCGTGGGGGAGAAGCGGGTCTCGTCGAAGTCCTGGCCGGGCGTGATGCCGAGCAGCGCGATGCGCGCGAGCTGGGAGAAGTCGGTCCTGTGCGGCGGGTCGACCGTCAACGCCGCCGCGGCGCGGCCGAAGAACTCCGTCGCCGACATCGCGTTGACCTGCCGCAGTGGTTCGGTCTCGGTGACCAGGGCGGGGTCCGGCTGAAACGGCGCCGTGTCGGCCAGTTCGGTGATCCGCAGTCCGTCCTGGAACGTGTTGACCGCCGCGTAGTCGGCGGGTCCGTTGGTTTGGGTTCGGCCGATCATCCAGGCATGGGGGGTCGGGGCGTGAATCACCGGGACTCCGGCAGGCAGGTCGCCGCTGTATCCCGGCCCCACGATGATGAAGTCTTGTTCGGCGGTGCCGGTAGTCCGTTTGCCGGGGTTGGCGAACACGTCGGTCCATGCGTCCAGGATCGGGAGCATGAAATACCGGTCGCCGCTGTCGGGAACGTGGATGCGGACGGGACCGCGCGTCAAATCCAGCCACGCCGAGGAATACAGCGTGTCGAAATTCGGCCGCACGACCGCGCGAAAGTCGGCATCCGGGAACTCGCGGATGTGGTGGAACTGGTTCGGAGGCCCGAAACCCGGGGTGGAGCCGACCGGTGAGTTCGTCTGCTGCTGACGGGTGACGTCCATCGTCACCAGCGAGTACAGGTAGACATACGCTTCGTAGCTCAGAGTTTGCAGATCGCTGGACAGCACGCTCACGACGCCTCCGTTGGGGATCGCTCCTGTCGGGACTCAGCTGCTTTCCGAAGGTATCAGGGATGTGTAACGGGAGAATCTCCTCCGCGAGATCTGGTCGGGTCCGCCAGGCCGGCGCCGGTGACGAGGGGAAGGTCGAGTGTCGTCCGGATGCCTGGCGGGGCGGCGACGACGGCGGGGATGGCGTTGACCAGACGCATGGCGGTGCCGACGAGGCTGGCGTGGTTGTGGTCGCCGTGGTCGCTGAACATGGCCAGGTCCAGGGTGTAGTGCGGTTCGCCGGTGATCTCGACGCGATAGGACCCGCCGGTGCGGGCGGGCTGCGGCCAGTCGGGGGCGAGGTCGGCACGCAGGCGGGTGACGTGCTCGAGCACGGTCACGGCGCGATCGCCTACCATGCCCCGCACTTCGAAACGCAGGGCAGCCGCGGTGCCTGCGGCGATGGTGCCCGACTCGATGTCGAATGTCTCCGGCGCGGGCAGCCGCTCGAAACTCTGCGTGACACTGTCGAGTTCGAGGTCGAGTCCGGCCGCGAGCTGGCGCACCACGCTGCCCCACGCCAGCGACAACACCCCGGGTTGCAACAGCAGGGGAGTCTCGTGCATCGGCCTGCCGAAGCCCATGATGTCGAACATGACCGCCGGATTGTCGTAGGTCGAGTAGTCGACGATCTCGAGGCAGCGCACTTGCTCGACGTAGCGGCAGGTGCCCAGCAGTGCCAGCGGCAGCAGATCATTGGCGAAACCGGGATCGATGCCGTTGACGAACAGCGATGAATTGCCCTGCGCTGCGGCTTGTTCCACTGGTTCGAGAAGATTCGAGGGAAGGACATCCCACGGGTACTGAAGGAACACCGGTGCGCTGGCCACCACATTGATACCGGCGGCGAGCAGCATGCGCAGGTCTTCCAGTGCCTCCATCAGCCGGTTGTCGGTCATGGCGGTGTAGACAACGCAGTCCGGCCGCAGCGCCAGGACCTGCGCGGTGTCGGTGGTGGCGTGCACGCCGGTCGGCGTGGATGTTCCGGCGAGTTCGGCAGCGTCGCGGCCGGCTTTGGCGGGCCCGGAGACGTGCACGCCGACCAGGTCGAACCGAGGATCGGCCAGCACACCCGCCAGTGCGTGCCGCCCGACATTGCCTGTGCCCCAATGCACTATGCGGTGAACCATGGTGTCGTCCTCACAGATCGGGAAGGGGGATGGCGAGATTGGGCGCGATGAGCCCACCGTCGACCTCGAGCACCTTCCCGGTGAGGAAAGCACCCGCGGGGGAGGCGAGAAACAGTGCCGCCGCGGCGATATCGCTCGGCTCGCCGAGGCGCTGGAGTGGGGTCGCCCGCTCCATCTCGGCGCGCATCTGCTCATTGCCCGCGACGATGTCGAGCGCCGAGGTCAGGATCGAGCCAGGCGCGATGGCATTGACCCGGATCCGTGGGCTCAGATCCATCGCGGCACTGCGGGTGTAGTGCGCCAGGGCTGCCTTGGCGGTGGCGTACGCGGCGAAAGCGCGCCCCGGCAGCCTGCCCATCGTCGAGGTGATGTTGATGATCGAGCCGCCGTCCGCCGTCGCGAGCATCTTCGGCACCGCTGCCCGCACCAGGGCGTGCGCAGTCCCGACGTTGAAGGCGAATGCCTCGGCGAGGTCGTCGGGGGAGGTGTCGAGCAACGGCCTCGGCAGCGCCCCACCCACGTTGTTGACGACGATGTCCAGGCGGCCGAACCGCTCGACCGCGGCCCCGGCCAGCGCGGTGACCGCGTCCTGATCGGCGAGGTCGGCCACCACGACGAGCGCCTGCCGACCGGTCGTTTCCACCTGCTCGGCGACCCGCCGCAGATCGGCTTCGGTGCGCGCGGCGATCACCACGTCGGCACCCGCCTCGGCGAAACCGGTCGCGATCGCGGCGCCGAGGCCGCGTCCCGCCCCGGTGACGACAGCTACCCGGCCGTCCAGCCGGAAGTGGTCGAGAATCATGATCACCCCTTGTGTCGAATATTCGACTAATATGTGGCGAATAGTCGAAGCAGTGTAGGGCGGGCCGCACCAGCGGACAAGGGGGTGTCATGCGGGAATCCGCGTCGCCACCGACGCGCCGGGTCATCGAGGTGATGGAGTTGCTGACCCGGAGCGACCGAGCGCTGACCGCGTCGGAAATCGCGGCTGCGCTCTCGCTCGCCCGCGCGACCATCACCGCCGTACTCACCGAGCTCACCGACGCGGGCTGGGTGCACCGCGACCGCGATCGCCGTTTCGGCCCCGGCCCCGCCCTCGCCGCGCTGTCCCCGGTCGGCCCCGAGATCCCGAATGCGACGGTGAGCGCCGAGCTGAAGGCACTGGCTGTGGCGGCGGGGTGCGGCGTGACACTGAGCCGAATCGCCGACGGCCGCCTCACCGTGGTGGCCAAGGAATATGCGCTGGGTGCGCGCATCGTCCCTGGACTCGCTGTGGGACAGTCCATTCCACTGGCCTATCCGGCGGGCGCGGCGGTGATGCCGTGGCGGGGCGAGCCCGAACGCCGCGCGTGGCTGGCGACAGCGACCGGTCCGACGCGGCGGAGCGCTCCCGCGCTGCTGCGGTTCGTCACCACCAACGGCTGCGCGGTATTCCGCCCGGACTCCGACGACGCCGGTCTGGTGGACGTGCTCGCGGAGCTGCTCGGTGCGGTAGGGGCCGAGGTGGTCCAGCCGGAACTACGCGCCCGGGTACTGCGCCAGCTGGCGCGTCTGACCGCGCGCCCCTACCGCGAAGCCGACCTCACCGGCGAGGAGTCACTGCCCGTCAGTTACCTGTCGGCACCGGTGTTCCACAGCTCCGGGGCGCCCTATGAGGTCCAGATCGGTCCGCTGTGCTCCGCGGTCAGCCACGCCGAGCGTGCGCGGTATGTCGACACCATCCGGCAGGGCGCGGAGGCAATCTCCGTGGCTTACGAGCGGCGCGGGTAACGACCGTCCACACCTGCCGGGATACGTCGCTCATCGGGGTGCTTTCGGGTCGTGGAAGGCGGGCAGGGCGGGGATGAGAGTGCTGGCGTAGTCGCGAATCCGTTGTGGTGGGAAGGCTTCGGGATAGGCCAGGACCAGGCGGCCCGCTTCCCAGAACAGCGCGTACAGGGTGCGGGCGGTGAGTTCGACATCGAGGGTCGGGAGCCGTTCGGGTGGGCACGATTCCCGGACGAAGGTGGCGAGTGCGGCGATGAAGGCCTGCCGTCCCCGCTCGAGTCGGCCGCGGAAGGCCGGGGTGCTGGCGTCGGCGATCAGGAAGATGGCCCGCCAGCGATCGGGTGCGGCCTGCACGGCGGTGAGGAAGTGTTCGAGACTCTCCGATGTCGCCCCGGCCGGGTCGCCGGTGCCGGCGAGCGGCACTGCCTTGGACATCTGTGCCAGCGCCGCGGTTTCCTCCCGATCGAGTGAGGCGCGGAGCAACTGGTCGGAATCGTCGAACAATCCGTAGACGACGGGGCGGCTGACGTCGGCCTCCTTGGCGACGGTGTCGATGGACACCTTGTGCACGCCCTGCTCGACGATGACGCGCAGGACCGCGTCGAGTAGTTGTTCGCGCCGCTGTTCGGGTGCCATTCGCGGTGCGTAGGCGCGGTTTCGCCGTTCGGCCATGGTCGCGGACCACCTTTCCGTGTCGGAGGCCTGCTTGACATCCGGCAGTGCCGTCACAAATACTACACACACTGTAGCTACAGTAAGTGTAGCTTTCTTGGGAGGTGACAATGGCGCGGTACTGCATCATCGGGGCCGGCTACACCGGGTTGGCGGTGGCGAAGGCCTACACGGATCTGGGTTTGGACTACGACCATGTCGAGGCCACGGCGGCGATCGGTGGTAACTGGTCGCACGGGGTGTACGACTCCACGTACCTGATCAGCTCCAAGGGCGTTACCGAATACCCGGACTACCCGATGCCGGAGCACTACCCGGACTTCCCCAGCGCGGCGCAGATGCGCGACTACCTGCGCGGCTTCGCGGCCGAGTTCGGCTTGGACCACCGCATCGCGTTCGACACCCTCGTGACCGATGTCGCGCCGCTCGACGATGTCGGCCTGGCCGGCTGGCGGGTCGAATTCGCCGACGGCGCGGTGCGCGAGTACGACGGTGTCGTGGTCGCCAACGGCCATTACTGGGATGTCAACATCCCCTCCTATCCGGGCGAATTCACCGGCACTCAGATTCATTCCAAGGACTACAAGCGCCCCGCCGACCTCGAAGGCCCGCGCGTGCTCGTCGTCGGCGCTGGCAACTCCGGCTGCGACCTGACCGTCGAGGCGGCGGTGACCTTCGGCAAAGCCGAGATCTCGCTGCGCCGCAGCTACTGGTTCATCCCGAAATACGTCCTGGGGATTCCGAGCGGAAACTTCGATGTCGGTTCGGTGCCGGTGCCGCGGCTGGTGCAAGAGGCCATCTTCCGGTTGGTCGTCGCCGTCGGGATGGGCAGGTACGAGAGCTTCGGACTGACCAAGCCCGAGCACCGGATCTTCGATCAGGATCTCGTGGTCAACCAGCAGCTCCCGTATTTCCTCAAGCACGGCCGGATCGCCGTCCGGCCGGAAATCGCGCGCTTCGACGGTCGCACCGTGCATTTCACCGACGGCACCAGCGGCACCTACGACACCATCGTCTGGGCGACCGGGTTCAAGACCACCTTCCCGTTCCTGCGCGACGGCCTGCTCGAATGGCAGAACGGGCAGCCACGACTGGTGTCGCACACCTTCGCGCCAGGCCTGGCGAACCTGTACTTCGCCGGACTGGTCGCACCGCGCTCGGGCGCGGGCATGCTGCTGATGAACAGTTCGCGGCTGCTCGCCGAAGCCGCACTGCTCCAGCAGCGGACGCACACGTCGGTGGGCGATCTCTACGCGCGCGTCAGCGAGCCGTCCGCCGAGATCCTCGCGGGTGGACCGGAATTGCGCTGGGAGGTGTTGCGCGGCCGATGGCTGGTGCGCGCGCTGGCCCAGCTGTTGACGGTGCGGGCCCTGCTGCCGGGTTCCGCCGAGCTCACCCAGACCGCGCCGCGGCCGACCGCGCCCTCCGAGATCGCGCAAGGGCGTCGCCTGCTGCGCCCGATCCGTGCTGCCGCTCGTCTCATCGCCTGACCCCGAAACCTCTCCGCCACAACAGGAGTTCGCCATGCCACCCAAGAATCGTTCGCCCCGCGTCGTCGCCGTCGGCAGTCCATTGACGCTGCCGTGCGGGGTGACCCTGCCCAACCGGATCGCCAAGGCCGCCATGAGCGAACAGCTCGGTGAGATCACCGGCGCCCCCAGCCAGACGTTGACCCGGCTCTACAGCGCCTGGGGACGTGGCGGGGCGGGTCTGCTCATCACCGGCAATGTCATGATCGACCGCCGCGCCTACGTCGAGCCGCGCAATGTGACGCTCGAGGACGAGCGGCATCTCGAGGCCGTCGGCAACTGGGCGCGCGCGGGATCCCGCGAAGGTTCGGTCATGGTCATGCAGATCAACCACCCCGGACGTGTCGCGGTCGGACCTTTGCATCGGCGCCCGGTCGGCCCGTCGGCGCTGCGGCCGCAGGCGCTCGGCTTCAACCTGCGCAAGCCGCGGGCGCTGAGCCTCGACGACATCGCCGATCTGCGCCGCCGCTACGCGCGCACCGCCGAACTGGCAGTGGCAGCGGGCTTTTCCGGCGTGCAGGTGCACGCCGCCCACGGCTATCTGCTGTCGCAGTTCCTCTCGCCTGTCGCCAACCAGCGATCCGATCGATACGGCGGTAGTCCCGAGAACCGTCGCCGACTGCTGCTGGAGGTCGTGGCCGACGTGCGACAGGCGATCGGTCCCGGCGCCATCGTCTCGGTGAAGCTCAACTCGGCCGACTTCCAGCGCGGGGGACTGGCCGAAGCCGAATCCCTCGATGTCGCCCTCGCGCTCGAACAGGCAGGCATCGACCTGCTGGAGATCTCCGGCGGCAACTACGAAGCTCCCGCCATGACCGGCGTCGTGCAGGACAGCGCCAGGGAGCGCGAAGCGTACTTCCTGCGCTACGCGCGAGAACTGCGGGCCCGCTCGGCGATGCCGCTCATGCTCACCGGCGGCGTTCGCACCCGTGCCTTCGTCGACGAGGTGCTCTCCGACGGCGCGGTCGACGTGATCGGGATGGGCCGCCCGTTCGCCGTGCGGCCCGGCATCGCGGCGGAACTGCTGGTCGGGGCCGGGGAACCGCAGAGCCTGCCCACCGCACCGCGCATCCCCCTCGCTGCCGCCACTCCGGTCAATTCCTACCTCCAGCTCGCCTGGCACGCGGCGAATTTCCGGCGCATCGCGGCGGGGGACAAACAGGTGACCGGCCCAGGGGCGGTGCGCACCCTGGCCGCCGCGGGCACCACCGTGACCGCGCGCGCACTCACTCAGTTCTGACTTCCGAGGAGAACCCATGTCGCTACCCACTCCCACGTCGAGTACCAGAGCAGTCGTCACCGGAGCGTCGTCCGGTATCGGTGCCGCGCTCGCCGAAGGCCTTGCCCGGCGCGGATATTCGCTGATCCTGGTGGCGCGCCGCGAGGACCGGCTGCGCGAGCTGGCCGACCGGCTCGCCACCCGCTACGGCATCGAATCCGAGATCCGCGCCGTCGACCTGGCCGACCGCGGCGAACGCGCGAAACTGTGCGACGAGCTGGCCGGGCGTGACATCGCCGTGCTCTGCAACAACGCGGGCTTCGCCACCTACGGGGAACTCGCCGCCGCGGATCCGGCGCGCGAACGCGGGCAGGTGGAACTGAATACCGTTGCGGTGCACGACCTCACGCTCGCTGTATTGCCCGGCATGGTGGCGCGCCTCGCGGGCGCGATCCTGATCACCGGCTCGACAGCGGGCAATCAGCCGGGCCCCAACAACGCCACCTATGCCGCCTCCAAGGCGTTCGCCAACACGTTGGCCGAGTCCCTGCACGGTGAGCTGGCCGGTTCCGGGGTGCAGTGCACGCTGCTCGCGCCCGGGCCGGTGCGCACCGAGTACGCCGAGGTGGCCGAAGTTCCCGAGCTCGACCGTCTGGTCCCCGGTCCGCTGTGGGTGAGCGCGGAACAGGCTGCGGCGCAGGCGATCGCGGGTATGGATGCGGGTCGGCGGCGGGTGGTGCCCGGTCTGTTCGCCAAAGTGCAGACCGTCGGCGGCCAGTACACCCCTCGCGCGCTCGTCGGACCGTTGCTGCGCGCCGTCTACCGAAAGGTCAAGTAGCCATGGGGTGGGAACCTGACATCCGCACCGTCGGACGCTCCCTGAGCGCCGACCTGCGTCGCGTGCTCACGATAGGTGACCCGCGCCGGAGCCTCTACCAGGACGCCCACTACTTCAGCGCGACCGTCGAGATCGATCCGGATCGGCTGCGGCAATGGCTGCCCGCCGGGGTCCGGTTGACCGAACCCGCGCGCGCGGACCTGTTCACCGCGTTCTTCCCCGACAACAACTTCGACTCGCAGGGCTACCACGAGGCGGGGCTGTTCGTGCACGTCAGAACAGTACAGGGCACCGGAATCCACTGCCCCTGGATGATTCTCGACGACGACGTGGCCTTGATCATCGGCCGGGAACTGCTCGGCTACCCGAAGAAACTGGGCGAGATCGACTGGACCGTCACCGATACCGAGATCCGCGCCGAGGCCACCCGCCGTGGGCACAAGCTGCTCAGCATGAGCGGCAGGCTCGGCGCGATCCTGACCGATCCACCGCCTATCCTGGCCCGCCCGCACCGCAACGTGGTCGGCCTCGCCGGTGTCTTCCCGTCCTGGCTGGTGGGTTTCACTCCGCGCGAGCGTGTTGTCGAGGTCCGCCGGATCGAAGATTTCCAGCTGACAGTCCACGGCTCAGAACGTGATCCGCTGGACCAGATGGGCATCGGCCGCGTGCTCGAGGCCAGACTGCACCGGGTCGACCTGCTGGGAGTCTGGGTACCCCCGATTCCGATCCGGCCACTCACCCCGCTGTTCGCGGCCGGCCGTCTGCGGCCGCGGACCCTGTGATCGCCGCGCCGCCGACCGCTGCCGCCAGGAGCCTGACATGAGCATCGCCGACCGGCTCGCCACCGAGCCCCTCGCCATTCCACGGCCGGCCACCACCGCGCCGTTCACCCGTATCGATACCTTCGACAAGGCGCTGGTCGCGCCCGGCGGTTTCGGGCCACGACTGCGCGCGGCCCGCACCGCCGCGGTGGATTTCCGCCGGGAGTTCGCGACCACCGGCCGCCCCGGCTCGGTACGTACCTGTGACCTGATCTCCCTGCCCTATCCCACCCGCTACGGACTCTTCCGGGCTGCCGTGAGCCCGGCGCCGTTCCTCACCATCAGCAACCGCATGCTGATCGTGCGCTGGACCGACACCGACGGCACCCGCCGCACCCTGCTGTTCGAACCCAGTGATCACGAACTCGATTCCTACACACCCTATTTCGCCGAACTGCAGCGCTACACGCCCGGGCCGGTGCGCAACCTGTTCGTCACCGAGCACTCCGATGTGCACACCGCCTGCCACCGCGCCGGCATCGACCCGGCCGAGGTCGACTACCTCGCCTTCGACCACCTGCACACCCAGGACGTCCGGCGATGGCTGGGCACCACCCGTCCCCAGCCCGACATCAGCCCGAACGCGCCGGTGGTGGCGGCATTCCCGAACGCCAAGCTCCTCGCGCAGCGGGACGAACTGGAAGCGATGGCGGATCTGCACCCCTACCAGCGGCCCTGGTATCAGCCCACCACCTTCGTCGACCTGCCGCCGGAGGCGATCGTGCCGCTGGACGGCAGCGTACTGCTCGGGCCCGGCGTCGCGCTGCTGTCCACGCCCGGACACGCGATGGGCAATCAGTCGCTGGTGCTCAATACCGACACCGGGATCTGGGCGATCAGCGAGAACGCGATCGCCACCGAATGCCTGACCCCGGAGAACTCCCGCATCCCAGGCCTGGCGCGGACGGCGAAGTCCTGGGGACACGAGGTCGTGCTCAACGCGAACACCATCGAGACCACCTACGAGCAATACAACTCGATGGTCATCGAGAAGACCATTGTGGATGTGTCGCAGCAGGACTCGCGGTTCCTGCAGTTCTTCCCTTCCAGTGAACTGACCGGTGCGCTGCTCAATCCCGGCACGGCACCCACATTCAGCCACCGTGCGATCCGGCACGATTGACCAAGGGCGGACTCCATGACCACCACGGCAGGCTCCGGCTTCTTCGCCCGACTTCTCGATCCGGCGCAGCGCAGCGACCCGTATCCGCTCTACGCCGACATGCGTGCGCACGGGCCGACCAGACTCGGCCGGACGCCGGTCGTGGTGCTGTCGTCCTACCGAGACTGCACGACCGTGCTCCGGCACAGGGCGGCGAGCGTGGAACGTCACCACGCCTCGATTCCGCTGGGGCCCACTCCCGTTCACGACCTCGCCGGGGAGCACGCGGATACCCTGGCCGGCACCGCCTCGATGCTGTTCCGGGACGCGCCCGACCACACCCGGCTACGTCGCCTGGTCGCCAAGGCGTTCACCCCCGCCGTGGTGCGCACCCTCGAACCGCGCATCACCGAGATCGCCGACGCGGCCCTCGACCGCGCGGCCGAACGCGGACAGCTCGACATCGTCGCCGATCTCGCCTACCCACTGCCGATCACGGTCATCTGCGAACTGCTCGGCGTCCCACTCGACGACGAACCACAGTTGCGGCAGTGGTCGATGCTGCTGGCGCGCAGCCTCGATCCGATCTCGGCGACCGTCACCGCGGGCCGCCCCGATCCCGCGCGACTTGTCGGCGCGAGCAACGAAATCCACGACTACTTCGAACAACTCGTCCGCCGACGCACCCGGACAGGCGAGGATCTTGTGTCCGCGCTGCTCGCGGCGGAGGAATCCGGCGACGCGCTCACCCACGACGAACTCATCTCGACCTGCGTACTGCTGCTCATCGCCGGGCACGAAACAACAGTCAACCTCATCGCCAACACCACCCTGGCCCTGCTGCGCCATCGCCACTACCTCGCCATCCTCGGCGTCGCCGCACCGTTCGCCACCGCGGTGATCGAAGAGAGCCTGCGCTACGACCCGCCGGTGCAACTGGTACCCCGGATCGCACGCGAACCCATCGAACTGCCCGGAATCGAGCTGGCGGCAGGTGATCTCGCGATCATGCTCATCGCCGCGGCCAACCACGACCCCGAGGTCTTCACGAACCCCACCCGGTTCGACCCTGCCCGCGCCGATCGCCACCTCGCCTTCGGCCTCGGCCAGCACTTCTGCCTGGGCGCACCCTTGGCCCGTCTGGAAGCCTCCGTCGCCATCACCCGATTCGCCCGCCGCGTCCACAACCCACGCCTCGTCGTCGACCCGCCGGTCTACCGAGACCACATCACGCTTCGCGGCCCCGCGACCATGCCGGTCGCATTCACAGCTATTTCCTGATCCGCCACCCCGGCATTCGGTAACCAGCCGCGGCCGATGGTCAGCGGCGGGTCACGGCGTCGAGCCTGCCTTCGGTAGATGCCAGGTAGCGCTGGGACCTGACACCGGCCAGCATCGGATTGGCTACCTGGAGCAGTTGCACAAGGTAGGGCTTGCCCGACCGGGATTGACGGGGCCACTCATGCCAGTAGCGCGGTGGGTGCAGGCGGGTGCCGGGTCCGGTGGGCAGCTGGATCCGATCTCCGGTCATGAGAGCTGTGACATGGAGATCGGCGAGGACACCGGTGGCGTCGTCGGTCAGGGACGCGGCCCGGGTGAGCATCGCCCACCGGTGCAGCGGGACATAGGGTGGCGCGGTGGCGAGTGTCGGCACAGCCAGCGAATTGCGGTCGTAGGTGGCGGCGGCGAGTCCGGCCGGGATGAGCAGCGCGGTGACCGTGTCGTCGCATACCAGTTCGACACCGGCTCCGTCGGCGGTGATCTCGGTAGGTAGTCCTCGGTGCCGGTAGGCATGCAGCCAGTCCTCGGCGGTCCGCAGCTGGGATGCCTCCGGCCACGGCTCGGCCCTGGATCCGTTCAGGACCTCCTGCGCGGCGGCGCCGAGACGGCACTCGTGGTGGCTGTGGTCGAGCCGGTACCGGCGGGCGTCATCGGGGGAGATCGCCAGTGGCGCAGTGTCACAATCGAACTCCTCGTTCTCGAGTCCCATCAGCTCTCCCTGTCGCTCGGTCGTGGTTCCCACCCGAACGCTACCGACTTCCGACCCGTGTCCGTAGGTCAGTGAGCGAGTTTGAGTCCGACGACGCCGGAGACGATCATGGTCAGGAACACAATCTTCAGCACCGCGACCGGCTCGTCGCCGGTGGCCATGGCGTATGCCACGGTGAGGACCGCGCCGATCCCGACCCAGACCGCGTAGGCGGTGCCGACGGGGAGTTCACGCATCGCGAAGGCCAGGCCGGCCATGCTGGCGGCCAGGGCGGTGAAGAACACCACCGAGGGCCCCAGCCGGGTGAAGCCTTCGGTCTTGCCCAGGGCGGTGGCCCACACGGCTTCCAGGAATCCGGAGACGACGAGCAGAATCCACGACATGACCAGCCCTCCTCGGGCCGTCTTGTCGCACTCCGGGTACGGCACCCCTCGTCCGGAAGCCCTCTTCCGGGGCTCGATGCCACTGTGGCACGCCGGCTACCGGGCGGCAAGCGATGGTGCCCGACCTCACCACCCGGTCGTCACGGCAGGTCGGCGAAGCGCACGTCGTCGGCCACGGCGGTCGCATGGAGGCCGTCGGCGCCCGGCTGGATGGCCGTCAAGCGCGCACCGAGCGGCAGCCGCTGCAGCGGCACGACGAAGGTCAGGGTCCGGCGCAGCATCGTCAGCGAGAGTGCCGGTCCGCCGACCGCGGACTGGACCGCGACCGGCGTGACCTCGATGCCCTCGTCGGTCGGCGCGACCGTGACGAAGACTGTCGCGGGCACCGACATCCCCGCCACCGGGAATGTTCCGGTGACGCGCAGCCCGTCCGGGCTGTCGGAGATCGATTCCACGCCCGACGGCGCGAAACCCCGAACGACGTCGTAGGGAACAACGGCCGTTGCCGTCGCCGTGGCCGCGACAAGGTTCGAGGTGCGGTTGCCGAGCACGTCGCTCAGCGGCGCCGACACGTCGGTCAGCACGACATCGAGGTGGTGGACGGAGATGTTCTCCCCACTCCAGTCGCCGACCCGGATATCGATCTCCGGATAGGTGCCGTCGACGGCCTGGGTCAGAAACGGAAACCCGCGGATATCGACGTCCGGCCGGTGCGGAAGGTTGTACTCGGCCGCCACCTTGCGGCCGATCTCGTTCTGCACCACCACGACTGCGACCCGATCGCCGACGATCAGCGCGATCACCGACACGACGATCAGTATCAGCACTGTGCGCATACACTCACCATCCCACCATCATGCTGTGCCCACAGGCCCGGTCCGCACAGCTCGGCCGCCTGTCACCCGGAGCAGTTCGAGTTTGCCCGCGTCGGGGGTGGTGGCGGCGGCGGTGTAGGTCACCATGTAGAGGTCGGCGCCCGGAACCAGGAGCACGTCGCAGTCGAGCAGGAGTTCGCCGACTTCGGGGTGGATGATCGTCTTCCGATCGGTCACGTGCTGTGCAGTGGTCGCCGTCGCCCAGAGGTGCGCGAAGCCTGGCGAACCTTGTCGCAGGTCTTGGACCAGCCGGTTGAGGCGGGCGTCGGTGGGATAGCGGGTCAGCGCGTCTTTCAGGTCCGCGACGATCGACGCCGCGAACGCCTCGTCGCCGCGCTCGGAACGAATCGGCCGCATCGCCGCACGCGCGGCGCCGTCGCCGAAGAGCGCGAGCGCGAGATTTCGTTCCGGTGCCGGGATCACGGCGGGATCGCCGTGCAGAGCTGTCCACATGCTGTTCCACCACACGAGAGACCAGTCGGCGGTGAACACGCCGATCGGGATGTCACCGAGGCGAGTGGTGAGTCGTTGAATGCCGGCGGGAACGTGGTCGCTGATGGTCCCGTCCTGCGGCGGTAGCTGTCCCGCACTGCGATACAGCTGATCGCGCTCGGTTCGGGACAGCTGCAGAGCCCGGGCGAGTGCCGCGACGACCTGAGGTGAGGGGTTGACGGCGCGACCCTGCTCCAGACGCAGCAGGTAGTCGACCGACAGCGAAGCCAACTGGGCGAGCTCCTCGCGCCGCAGCCCCGGGGCGCGACGGCTCCCGGTGACGGCGAAGCCCGCGTCGAGCGGTGACAGACGGTCGCGCCAGGTGCGCAGAAGTTCGCCGAAGGCGGGACGGGCGGAAACCATGGGGACATTCTCGCCGCTCGGCACCCGATGAGCCTGGGCACTGCTGGTCCTGGTGTCGGGCACGGCACTGGTTCGACCGATCGCGAGCGGCGAATGTCGGTGATGACATGAGTGGTAATCCAGTCGAGGAGATTTCATGCGCACCATCGTCATGACCGGCGCGAGTCGCGGCATCGGACGGATCGCCGCCGAGCGCATCCTGCGACGTTCGCCCGATGTGCACCTCGTTGTCGTCGCCCGAGGTTCCTCGGGGACGGAGTTGTCGACAGCGCTGCGTGCGGACGGGCATGAGGTTTCCTGCGTCTCGGCGGATCTCGCTTCGCTCGCGAGTGTCCGAACCGCGGCGATCGAGATCGGTGATCGGCTCGCCGCCGGCGATCTTCCGCCGCTGTACGCCTTCGTCGGCAACGCGGGTACTCAGTACACGAACGCGCAGACCACGGGCCCCGAAGGGTTCGAGTCGACGTTCACCGTCAACGTGGTGGCCAACCACCTTTTCGTCCGGCTGCTGGGGGACCGCTGCACCGTGCCCGGTCGCATCGTCATCACTGTGAGCGACACCCATTTCGGCGATTTCCGGCACAACATGGGCATGGTTCCAGGCCCGGCCTGGCAATCTCCGGATGTGCTGGCCCGCATCGGCGCCTTCCGGGAGCCGCACACCACAGCCGCCGGGCGCACCGCGTATTCGACAAGCAAACTCGCCGCGATCTATCTGGTGCACGAGTACGCCCGTCGGCTGCCCGCCGGGATCGATGCCGTCGCGTACAACCCGGGATTCGTCCCCGGCACCGACCTCGCCCGCGACGCGGACCCCGCTTCCCGGTTCGCGATGCGGCACATCCTGCCGATCATGACGCTGACCCCGCTGGCTACCAGCCGCAGGGCGGCGGGGCGATACCTCGCGGACGTCGTGCTCGGTGATATCGCGGCGCCCACCGGGTCGTATGTCGACCGCAACCAGGTGGCCCGGTCGTCCGCGGAATCCTATGACCGGCAGCGCGAAGCCGAGATCTGGGAGGCAGGCGAACGTTTCCTGGCGGCATACGCCGGCTGAATCGGGACTTCCGCGATCCGGCCCGCTGGTTACCCTCGGTCAGAGTGGTTATGTCCGGTGTAACGGGCCCTCACGGGCGCGATCGACTACAGGGACGAGAGTGACCATGCTTGTGCGAAGAACAGTCGTGACGACGGGGTTGATTGTGGCCGTGCTCGGTGGGTCTGCGGGCTGCGCCGAGGTGGAGAAGGCGGTCAACAAGGGCGGTGACACCCGGTGCAGTGAGTACACCGCGCAGGACTCGGCCAAGAAGCACACGACGGTGACCAAGTTCCTCGAAGAGGAACGCGGGGACGACGCGTCGATCGACCAGAACACCGTCGATCTGGCGGTCGCGGCCATCAACCTCATGTGCAGCGCCCAGGCGAATCCGGATACGCCGATCCGGGAAGCGGATCTGTCCGGAGTGCTGGTTCCGAAGTAGGGCGTCAACCCGCCCGGGAGGTGCCCGAGGCCGCCCGCTATGGCTATGTGTGTCGGCGGTTCAGGTTGAATCCGGCGACTGGCCCGACTTCGTGTCCGGGTCGACCTTGTCCGCGCGTTCCCACTCCTTGTCCAGGTCGGCTCGCGACTCGGCCGCGTCGTTGCGACGCACGTTCGCCTGCTGGGCAAGTTGCTCGGCCTGCGCGGCTTTGGCGTCGGCTTCGGCCTCGGCAGCGCGGCTCTTGGCGGCGATCTCCTCCGCCCGCGCCTCGCGCTGACCGATTTCGGCTTCCTGTTCCGCCGCCCGGTCACGGATGCTGGTGGCTTCGGCCCGCTGGTGTTCACGCTGCTTGCGCATCAACAGCCACGCGCCGACGAGCACAACGACTACTGCCACGACGACGATGATCACGATCACACTGGTGGTGCTCATCCTTCTTCTCCTCGCACCCCTCTCCAATCCTAACGCCGCTCGACCACCACCGAGCTGGGAAGATAGCCGCCGGCTGGGATGCTCACCCGCACAGTGCGTGGGTGAGCAGGGCGTGGATATCCACGGTGGTGGGTGTTCCGGTGAAGGAGATGGTGACCGCGCGCCCGGCGGTGCCCGCACCGGAGAGGGCGGAGAAGCCGTGGACGCCGCCCACATGGCCCACAAACTTCGCGCCACACGGTAGTTGCGTGTACGCGATGCCGAGCCCGTAGGAGATGCCGTCACCGTTGCCCATGTCGGACCCGTCGAGCATCTGCTGCAACTGGGTCAGCGGCACCACCTGCCCGGCCAGCAGCGCGGTATAGAACCGGTTCAGGTCGGCGCCCGTACTGACCAGCGCGCCCGATGTCCACGGCAGCGACGGCTCCATGAGCGTCGCCTCGGCGACGGTGCCGTCTTCGGCGGTGTAACCGGTCAGATGCGGATCGCGCAGACCGGTTTCGCCGGTGGCGGGCAGGTAGGTGTCCGCCAGACCCAGCGGAGTGAGAATGCGATCGCGCAGCTCATCGGCATAACTGCGCCCGGTCACCGCCTCGATCAGCATTCCGGCGACGATGTAATTGATGTTGGTGTAGCTGAATCGGGTGCCGGGGGCGAACTGCGCGGGATGCCGCAGCGCGAGCGCGATCTCCTGCGCGGGGGTGAAGGTGCGGCCGTCCAGAGCTGCCGCGTGTTCGTTCGTTTCCCGGGACAGGGTCGGCTCGGGCAGTCCGCTGCGATGACCAAGGACCTGGCGGACGGTGATGGCCTTCCCGTCCACGCCCGCACCGGCGAGCAGACCGGGCAGATACCTCCCGATCGGCTGGTCGAGGCCGATCCGGTGTTCGGCCACCAATTGCAGCGCGATCGCGGCGGTGAAGGATTTCGTGATGCTGCCGACCCGGACATGTTCGGGTCGATCGGTCGGGATCGGGGTCTGCGCGGCGATATCGGCGAGACCGGCGGCCACGACGGTGCTGCCGCCGTTGTCGGTGAGTGTCGCAAGAGCCCCCACAGCGCCGGAGCGGATCAGCGCGTCGAGATCGGCGCGCACCGCGTCCGCGCGGGCGACAGTGACCGCAGGCGCGGAGGCGGGCTCGGCCGCGCTGGTCGTGCAGGCGGTCACGAGCACCACCGCTGTGCAGACCGGGAGAACGAAGCTTCGTAGACGCATGCTCCGACGGTAGAAACCAGTGTCCCGCAAGCACATCGGACTGCGGTACGGCAGGATATCGGACTGGGGAGCCAGACTCGGATCAGCCTGCGGTACCGACCCCGGGTGCGGCGGAGTGGGGCAGGATCTCGACGTATCCGTCCGTGCCGTTCACCCGGATGCGCTGCCCGTCGCGGATCAGTTCGGTGGCGTGCTCCACGCCGACGACGGCGGGCAGGCCATACTCACGGGCGATCACCGCACCGTGGGTCATCAGGCCGCCGGCTTCGGTCACCAGTCCCGCGATCGCGACGAACAGCGTCGTCCAGCTCGGATCGGTGTAGGCGGTGACCAGGATGTCGCCTGATTCGACGTCGGCCTGTGCGATATCCGCCACGACGCGGGCGCGACCCTCGATGGTCCCGGCGGACACCGCCATTCCGGGCAGGGCACCCGGTGGCAGGTCGGCGCGCCGATACGCCCCGGACAAGGTCTCCCCGTCGGAGGTGAGTACGCGCGGCGGGGTGAGCGCCTGAAACACGCGGAACGCGTCTTTGCGTTCGTCGATGAGCTCCGCACTCGCCCGCTGGGTGCGGGTCACCTCGCTGAGCTCGTCGAATGTCAGGGAGAAGATGTCCTCTGGCTCGCGGAGCACTCCGGCCTCGACGAGCCGCGCGGCCTCGCCGAGCAGGGCTTGCTTGTAGACGAAATAGCGGCTGACCATGCTGTACTTCGGATACTCCCGATAGCCGGAGAACGTGCGGACCCGATCGATCATCCGTTCGGTCTCTTCGGCCTTCCGGTCGCCGTCCGGCAGGACGCGGAGTCGTTGCAGGAGTTGTTGTTTCGTCTGCTCGGCGTCGCGCAGTCCGTCCGCGAAACGCTGCCTGCCCGCGCCGGGCCCGAAGTTCCTGATATTGCCGAGGATTGTCGGCACGAGTGTGGCGGGGCTTTCGCTCCAGCGTGGCCTGGTGATGTCGATCTCGCCGACGCAGCGCATGCCGTATGTGCCGAGGAAGTCCTCGATCGCGGCGCGTGCCCGCGGACCGCCTGTGTGTTCGGCCAGTTCGTCCAGGAAGTCGCCCTCTGCCAGCCCTTCCTTGTCGACCTGCTGCAGATAGGCGACCACCTCCGGATGCGGGCGGATCGCATCGGCGACGTCCAGCAGTGCGAAGCCCATCTCCGAGGTCACGTTCCCTGGAACCGACTGGGTGAGCGCGTCGGCCGCGTTCTTCTCGCCCAGCCATTCCCGCAGCCGATCGTTGAGCCACAACGTGGCGTCCATGGCGGCAGTGATCACCTGCAGACCGCGCGGGGTGAACAGGACCCGCCGCAGCTCCTGGATATCGGCCAGGATGAAGTCGACCAGCGCGGGTCCGGACTGGGTCCGGATGTCGCGTTTCAGGGTCGTGAGGGAGGACTCGCTGGTCGCGATCAGCTCGGCGACGAGGTCGGGATCGGCCTCGATCGGCGAAGGCGCGGCACCGGCCGATACCGCGGCGGCATCCTCGTCCGGGACCTGACGAAGGAAGTCACCGCGATCGATCACGGTCCGCAGCGCGTCCCCGATCAGCGGATCGGACTTGCCGAGCCCTTCGATCAGGCGCGCGCCCTTCGCCGGCGACGACAGCAACGCGGTGACATCGACGAACAACCGTCCACCCGCGGTACGCATGGGCGCCCGGCTCGTCAGCTGCCACAACGAGATCCCCAACGGCTTCATCGCATCGGTCATCATCTGCTGATGGCCGACCGACACGTAGACGCGGTTCTCGTCGTCGGCGGCCACGGGAATCGGGAACACCGTGGTGATCGGCCTGCTTTGCACGATGCGAAAACCCTTGCCGTCCAGGCACCATTCGATGTCCTGGGGGTTGCCGAAATGTGCTTCGATGCGGCGGCCCAGCCGCGCGAGCTCGAGCACCTCGGCATCGGACAGCACCGGCTCGTTCCTGCGCTCCTGCGCGATCTCGCGCACTTGCGTTCCGCCCGTCGGCACGGGCTCGACGGCGAGCTTCTTGGTGGCGATCGTTGCGCTGATGACGTCGCCGTGGCGGACCCGGTAGACATCGGCGTTCACGAGGCCGGAAACGAGAGCCTCACCGAGACCGAAGCCCGCGTCGATGGAAACGACCGTCCGATCGGAGGTGACGGGGTCGGCCGTGACCAGGATGCCCGCGGCGCGCGGGAAAACCATCCGCTGCACGACTACCGCCATTCGAATCAGCTTGTGGCCGAAACCATGTCGCAGGCGATAGGTGACGGCCCGCTCGGTGAACAGTGAACCCCAGCACCGGCTGACGTGCTCGAGGGTCGCCTCCGGCCCCACGACGTTCAGAAAGGTGTCCTGCTGGCCGGCGAAGGACGCGGTAGGTAGATCCTCGGCCGTCGCGCTGGATCGGACAGCGTAGGCGCCGTCCGCACCGAGCCGGGCGTGCGCGGCGATGATCTCGGCCGCCACATCATCGGGAATGACGAGCTCTTCGATGGCGCGCCGGATCTCCGCGCTCAGCTCGCGGATCGCTTCCCGGTCCTCCGCTTCGAGGCGCGAGAGCTCCTCGACCTTGTCGCTGATCGACGGCCGGCCCGCCACGGCCCGTACGAAGGCATCCGTCGTCACACAGAAGCCGTCCGGCACCTCGACACCGTCGATGCGCGACAGCTCACCGAGGTTCGCGCCCTTGCCGCCGACGATCGCTACCTGCGCCCGGTCGACCTCACCGAAATCCAGCACATAGACCATCCCCGCTACTCCTGACCTGGTGGTTTCAGTTTTCGCGAGCGATTATGGACCACAATTCGGCGCCTCATGAGGGCCCGGAATCGTGTATACAGTAGAAGGGGGAAGGACGAAGCATCGCACGGTACATCTCGGTCGGCTCAAGATCGGACAGGGGTGATCTCGGATGCGCTGTGTCGTGTTCGGCGCCACCGGATACCTCGGTGGCCGACTCGTTCCGGACTTGCTGGACGCCGGGCACACTGTCCGGGTCCTCGCCCGTGACCCGGGCAAACTCACCGAGGCGGCATGGCGCGACCGGGTCGAGGTGGTGCGCGGCGATGTCACCCGCGTCGAGGACGTGCGCGCCGCGCTGGACGGTCAGGAAGTGCTCTACTATCTCGTCCACTCCCTGGCCCGCGCGGATTTCGAGAACGTGGATCGCGAGGCGGCGAACCTGGTCGCGACCGAATCCGACCGCGCGGGACTGACCAGGCTGGTGTATCTGGGCGGCATCACGCCCACCGGTCAGAAACTGTCACGACACCTCGCCTCGCGTGCCGAGGTAGGGGAGATCCTGCTCCGCGCGCCGACCCCCGCCGTGGTGTTGCGCGCGGCGGTGATCATCGGTTCCGGATCAGCCAGTTTCGAGATGTTGCGGTACCTGACCGAACGGCTGCCCGTCATGGTGACGCCGCGCTGGGTGCGCAGCCGGATCCAGCCCATCGCGGTGCGTGACGTGCTGCACTATCTGGTGCGCGCGGCCGGCCTGCCAGGCCGGGTGAACGACGCCTTCGACATCGGTGGCCCCGACGTACTCACCTACGAGGGCATGATGCGGGGTTACGCCGTCGCGGCGGAGCTGCCACGCCGGGTGATCGTGCCCGTCCCGGTGCTGACCCCGTGGCTGTCGTCCCAATGGGTCAACCTGGTCACCCCGGTACCGCGTGCCATCGCCGTACCGCTGATGGAATCGCTCATCAACGATGTCGTGTGCGCGGACCACCGCATCGCCGACTACATCCCGGACCCATCGGACGGGCTCACCTCCTATTCCGGCGCGGTGCGGCTGGCGCTGCACCGCATTCGCGATCTGGACGTCCCCACCCGCTGGTCGGACGCAGGCCTGCCCGACGCCCCGTCGGACCCTTTGCCCACCGACCCCGACTGGTCCGGCGGATCGCTGTACAGCGATGTGCGGGAACGGGATACGACCGCCGACCCGGCTACCCTGTGGGCGGTTCTCGAAGCCGTCGGCGGCGAACACGGGTGGTACTCCTTTCCCCTGGCCTGGGCGCTGCGCGGGTGGATCGACCGGCTGCTCGGCGGTGTCGGCCTGCGCCGCGGTAGGCGCGACCCGCACCGCCTGCGCGTAGGCGAAGCGCTGGACTGGTGGCGCGTCGAACACCTCGAGCGTGGACGGCTGCTGCGGTTGCGCGCGGAGATGCGGGTGCCAGGGCGTGGCTGGCTCGAACTGTCGGTCACCCCGTCCGCCGACGGCGGCGCCCACTACCGGCAGCGCGCCCTGTTCGAACCACACGGATTGGCCGGGCACCTCTACTGGAAAGCGCTCAGCCCCTTCCACGCGGTCATCTTCGGCGGGATGGCCCGCAACATCACCGGGGCTGCCGAGTGAACTGAAGACGAGGGCGGTTCAGCGGATTGCGGGTACCCGCTCGGCGGGCAGGGGCGGCGACGGCGGGGTGCCGTCGCCGAAGGGGCGTCCGCCGAGTTCCTCGCGGTGATGGGGGGTCAGCCAGTTCGACAGATCCGGTCCGGCGGGGACGATTCCGGTGGGGTTGATGTCGCGGTGCACCACGTAGTAGTGCTCCTTGATCTGCCCGAAGTCGATGGTGTCGCCGAAGCCGGGGGTCTGGAACAGGTCGCGGGCGTAGGCCCACAGCACCGGCATCTCGCTGAGTTTGCTGCGGTTGGTCTTGAAATGGCCGTGATAGACGGGGTCGAAGCGGGCCAGTGTGGTGAACAGGCGCACGTCGGCCTCGGTGATGGTGTCGCCGACCAGGTAGCGCTGGGTGCTCAGCCGCTCGGTGAGCCGGTCGAGGGCGGCGAAGAGCCGGGTGTAGGCGTCGTCGTAGGCGTCCTGCGCGCCGGCGAAACCGCAGCGGTAGACGCCGTTGTTGACCTCGCGGAAGACCTCGGCGTTGATCTCGTCGATCTGGGCGCGCAGCGGTTCGGGATACAGCTGCGGTGCGCCGGGCCGGTGGTAGGCGGCCCATTCGGTGGAGAAGTCGAGAGTGATCTGGGCGTAGTCGTTGGTGACGACCTGTCCGGTCGGGATGTCGACCACCGCGGGCACGGTGATGCCGCGCGGATAGTCCGGGAACCGGGCCAGGTAGGCGTCGCGGAGCCGGTGGATGCCCAGCACCGGGTCGACCTCGCCCGGGTCCAGATCGAAGGTCCAGCTGAGCTTGTCGTGGGTGGGCCCGCACAGGCCGAGTGACAGCACCGGTTCGAGCCCGAGCAACCTGCGCACGATCAAGGTGCGGTTGGCCCACGGGCAGGCCCTGGCCGCGACGAGCCGGTAGCGGCCGGGTTCGACGGGGTAGCCGTCGCGGCCGTCGGCGGTGATCCGCGTCGTGATGTAGTTGGTGTCGCGGCGGAACTCACCGGCCTCGACGTAGCTTCCCGCATCAGCATCGCTCACCTGCTCAGTCTTGCAGATCCACCTGCCAACGCGCCGTGCGCCGACCCTGGGTGTCGCCGAGCGCCTGGCGCAGGCTGTCGGGACCAAGGCCCCGGGACAAGCCGAGAACCAGTGCGGCGCAGCCGATTCCGGACAGGACGAGGCTGGTGGTGAACAGGGCGGGAAAGCCGGCCAGCTCGCCGACGATGCCCGCGGCCATGCCTGCCACACCTTGGACGACGACGATGGCGCAGGCGAGCAGGGTGTAGTCGCTGCCCGCGTGGTCGGGCTCGGAGGCGTCCATCATGAGAGCGAACACGGCGACGGTGGCCGCGCCGCCGAAGACGTGTTCGGCCAGGCTGGCGGTGACGAGGAGTTCGAAACCGCCGAGTCCGAGGGCGGCGAACAGATACAGCGCGATGCTCGCGGTCTGGGTGACACCGCCGATCAGCAGCGCGCTGCGGCGGCCGTAGCGGTAGGCCAGCCAGCCGCCGAAGGCCGCGCCGGCCAGGGCGCCCGCCGAGGAGAGGACGCCCTTGATCAGCGCGATCTGGCCGAGATCGAGACCGGCGTCGGACAGGAACGGGCCGGTGAGCGCCGACGCCATCGAATCGCCGAACTTGAACGCGCCGATCAGCGCGATGAAGACGAGGACGCCGGGGCGGCGCAGCCGGATCCACCAGGCGCCGAGCAGTTGCGCCGGATGCGGGCGCGGCGGGCGGTCGGCGACCGGTTCGCGCAGCAGCCACACCGGCACCGTGGTCAGCACGATCAGTAATGCCATGGCGAGGAACAGCATTCGCCACCCGGACACGGCGAACATCCACAGCAGGGCGCCACCGCCGACGATCATGCCGATGCGGTAGGCGCCGACCTGAATGCCGTTGCCAAGCCCGCGCTGGCGCGGACCGAGCAGGCGCACGGCGAGACCGTCGGTGGCCACGTCCTGCGTCGCCGAGAGCAGGTTCACCACCACGATGCCGACGAACAGCCAGCGCAACGACGACGACAGATCTAGGCAGGCGAGGACCATCGCGACCGCGGCCGCGGACAATTGCAGCACCAGCAGCCATGTACGACGGGTGCCGTAGCGGTCGACGTAGGGCGCCCACAGGAACTTCAGCGCCCACGGCAGGAACAGCACACCCGAGGCGCTGATCGCGACCAGCGAGTAGCCCGATTCGCGCAGCACCACCGGCAACGCCTGGGTGAAGAAGCCGAAGGGCAGGCCCTGGGCGAAGTACAGGGCCGACAGCAGAACCAGCGTGCTTGTCGTGATCACACCCGGTCGGGTGGCGGTGCTCATGGGGACATCGTCGCAGAGCGCCCCCGCACCGCACCCTTTGTGATCCCGCTGCGCGCAACCAGTGAACGCGCAGGCCGACGGCGTCATCGTGGGTTCATGACATCCACCGAGACGAAACGCGCGGCCGATTCCGAACTGGATGACGCCTTCCGCCCGATCTTCGACCGCATCGCCTCCGGCGCCGTCGCCCGCGAAACCGACCGGGAACTCGCCCACACCGAGATCGCCGCCCTGCGCGCTGCCCGGTTCGGCGCGCTGCGCGTTCCGGTGGAGTTCGGCGGCTACGGTGCGACGGTGCGCCAGCTGTTCGGGCTGCTCATCGACCTCGCCGCCGCCGAATCGAACCTGCCGCAGGCCCTGCGCGTGCACTTCTCCTTCGTCGAGGACCAGCTGCTCGCCGCACCGGGCCCGGCGCGGGAACAGTGGCTGCGCGCGGTGACCGGGGGGACCCTGGTGGGCAATGCCATCACCGAACCCGGCGTCGGCGCGGTCGACCGGTACCGCACCCGGCTCACCCGCGACGGCGAGCACTGGCGGCTCGACGGCACCAAGGTCTACAGCACCGGCTCCCTGTACGCCGACCACATCCTCGTGGCCGCCGACCGGGACGGCGAGCGGGTGGGCGTCCTGGTCGGCGCCCGCGCCGAGGGCGTGCGGCAACACGACGACTGGGACGGCTTCGGACAGCGGCTCACCGCCAGCGGCACCACGGAATTCACCGCAGTGCGGGTCACCGAGGAGCAGATCCTCGGCCCCGGCTACGGCGTATCCGGCCCCACCTACGCGACCGCGTATCTGCAGCTGGTCCAGCTGGCGGTGCTCGCCGGTATCGCCCAGCGCGCCGAAAGCGATGTGCGGGACTGGGTCTCGCGACGCACGCGCGGCTACACCCACTCCGCCGCCGACCTGCCCCGCCACGATCCGCTCGTGCAGCAGGTGATCGGCAAGCTGTCGGCGGCCGCGTTCTCCGCCCGTGCGAACGTGCTCGCGGTGGCCGATCTCCTCGACGAGGTGCTCGCCGCCGAAGCCAAGGACGACACCGCGCTCACCGCGGTGGAACTCGCGGCCGCGCAAGCCCAGCTCGCGGTGATCGACACCGTGCTGCCCGCGACGAGCCTGCTGTTCGAAGTGGGCGGCGCGTCCATCGTGTCCGAAGGGCTTCGCCTGGACCGGCACTGGCGCAACGCGCGCACCATCTCCGTGCACAATCCCGCCATCCAGAAGGCAAGGGCGGTGGGCGATCACCTGCTCAACGGCACCGACCTGCCGTTCGGCTGGAGTGCGGGCGAACGGGTTCCGGCCGGCGAGCAGGCGCGATGACCCGCCGGATCCGGTTCAACGCCTTCGACATGAACTGTGTGGCCCACCAGTCGCCCGGGCTGTGGCGCCACCCCGAGGACCAGTCACACCGCTACAAGGAGCTGAGCTACTGGACCGAGCTGGCGCAGCTGCTCGAACGCGGTCGCTTCGACGGCCTCTTCATCGCCGACGTCCTCGGCATCTACGACGCTTACGGCGGCAACGACATCGCCGCGCTACGCCAGGGCGCGCAGGTCCCGGTGGCCGATCCGCTGCTGCTGGTGACGGCGATGGCCGCGGTCACCGAGCACCTCGGCTTCGGCATCACCACCGGCACCGGTTTCGAGCATCCGTTCCCGTTCGCCCGGCGCCTGTCCACCCTCGACCACCTCACCGACGGCCGGATCGGCTGGAACGTGGTGACCGGCTACCTGCCCTCGGCCGCCCGCAATCTCGGCGCCGACGACCAGCTCGACCACGACGACCGCTACGACCAGGCCGACGAGTACCTCGAAGTGCTCTACAAGCTGTGGGAGGGCTCGTGGGAGGACGACGCCGTGGTGCGCGACGCCGAGCGCGGCGTCTACGTCGATCCGGCGAAGGTGCACCACATCGGCCATCGCGGCCGGCATTTCACCGTGCCCGGCATCCACCTGTCCGAACCGTCGCCCCAGCGCACCCCGGTGATCTACCAGGCGGGCGCCTCCCCGCGCGGTGTCCGCTTCGCCGCCGAGAACGCCGAGGCCATCTTCGTGGCCGCGCCGTCGAAACGCGTGCTCGCCCAGACTGTTTCGCGGATCAGGGCTGCGCTCGAGGAGGCAGGCCGTGACCGCTACTCGGCCCGGATCTACGCGCTGGCCACCATCGTCACCGATGCCACCGACGAGGCCGCGCGCGCCAAACACGCGGAGTACCTGTCCTACGCGAGCGTGGAGGGCGGGCTGGTGTTCATGTCCGGCTGGATGGGCATCGACCTGTCGCGCTACGACCTCGACGACCCCATCGGCGAGGTGCACAGCAACGCCATCCAATCGGCGGTGGCCGCGTTCCAGGAATTCGACGACGACGGTCGCGCATGGACCGTGCGCGACATCGGCCGCTGGGCCGGTATCGGCGGCATGGGCCCGGTGTTCGTCGGCTCGGGGGAGACCGTCGCCGACCAGCTCCAGGAATGGGTGGACGAGACCGATCTGGACGGGTTCAACCTGGCCTACGCGATTACGCCGGGCACATTCGAAGACATTGTGCGGCACGTGGTTCCGGTGCTGACCGCGCGCGGTGTCTATGCCACCGAATACGAGCGGGGCACGCTGCGGCACGCGCTGTTCGGAGCGGGGGACCGGCTCCCGGACGGCCATCGCGGGGCGAGTTACCGCGTGGGCGGCCGGAATTCGACCGCCCTGCCGGAATCGGAGTCCCGGCCGGGTACGGTCGCGGCCATCGATTCCCGCTGATCGCAATCCTGCTGCGGCGGCGCGGAATCGAGCATCATTCCGATATGACATCGCACAATACCGCTTCACGTTCCCCGCGTTCGGCCGCGATCGTCGGCGCCGGACAGACCGGCGTCACCGCGGCGCTAGGTCTGCTCGACGCCGGGTTCGAGGTCACGCTCTACAGCGACCGCGATCAGCCTGCCCTGCGCAACGACGTCCCCGCCACCGGCACCGCCCTGGAATTCGGTGTGGCACAGCAGGCCGAGCTGGCCCTCGGCCTCGACCCCTACACCGCGAGGGCACCCCGCCACACCGGGCTCAGCGTCCGCATCGCCGACCCCGACCGCAACGAACTCATCGCCTTCGACGGCGTGTTCGACGGCTACGTCGGCGTCGCGGTCGACACCAGGCTCAAGGCAGACGAGCGGCTCACCGCCTTCCGCGAGCGCGGTGGCCGCTTCGCCGTCGAGCAGGTCACCCCGGAAACCCTCGACGGCATCGCAGGCCGGCACGATCTGACCCTCGTCGCGACCGGTCGCGGTGGCCTGTCCGACCTGTTCCCGATCGACACCGCCCGCACTGTCTACGACGCGCCGCAACGCTCGCTGCTCACCGTCACGGTGACGGGACTCGGCCACGACCCGAGCGTGTTCGCCCACCGCAGTCCGGCGGGCGGCGCGCACAGCGGATTCTCCATCTTCGCCGATCAGGGCGAGGGCTGGTGGGGGCCCTACCTGCACAAGGACGCGGGTCCGAGCTGGGCATTCCTCGGCTGGGCCCGGCCGGGCAGCGACTGGGAACGGCGCTTCGGCGCGGCCGATTCGGCGGCCTCGGCGCACCGTATCGTCACCGAGCTGTACCGCGACTACATCGACTGGGATCTGCCGGAAGTCCTGGCCACCCAGGTGATCGAGGACGACCCGCACTCGTGGCTGAAGGGTGCCGTCCGGCCGGTGGTTCGTGCGGGCGTCGGCACCACCGCGAGCGGTCATCCGGTGGCTTCGCTGGGCGACACCTCCGTCGCCTACGACCCGATCGCGGGGCAGGGCGCGCAGAGCGGGCTGGTCCAGGCGCAGCGGCTGGTCGCCGCGGCCGCGGTGCACGACGGCGCCTTCGACGAGACCTGGATCGCCGCCCGCTATGCCGAATTCCTCGCCGCGCGCAGCGATGCCGCCGCGAAGGTGACCCGGCTGTTCCTCGGCGATCCGGAGTTCGCCGACATCGGCGGGCAGTTCTTCGCCGCCGGGGCGGTGGAGCCGCGGTTCGCGAGCGCGCTGGTGGGGTTGCTGCACCATCCGCAGCCGTTCCTCGGCATCGAGACCGTCGAGCAGGCGGGCGCCTATATCGAGGAGGTCACCGGGCTGCCCGCGGGCGAGGTACTGGCCCGGTTCCAGCCCGCGGTCAGATTCGCGCGGTCGGAGTACGGGGGCGCGCTTACCCGCGCCTGACCGGTCCGGACATCACCGCCGCGAAGGTCGGTCCCTCGCGGCGGTGTACCGGCTACTCGAGTTCGCCGATGTTCCCGATGACGCGGTGCAACTGGGCGCGTCCGTCGGACAGGTTGTAGGTGACGCACGCGATGGCGAGCTCGCCCGCTTCGATCTTCTCGGCGATGCTGCTCGACCGCTGGGTGAGCAGCATCGCTGTCTCCTCCACGTGCCGGGCCTCGAGCTCGTCGACGGTGCTGAGTCCCTCGCGGCGGCCGAGCAGGATCGAGGGGGTGACCCGCTCCACGATGCTGCGGATGAACCCGCCGGGCACGGCGCCGGAATCCAGGGCGTCGATCGTCGCGCGGACGGCGCCGCAGCTGTCGTGGCCGAGAACGACGATCAGCGACACGCCCAGCACGTCGACGCCGTACTCGATCGATCCGAGCACGGAACCGTCGACGACGTGACCGGCGGTGCGGACGACGAACATGTCGCCGAGGCCGCGGTCGAAGATGATCTCGGCGGCGACCCGGGAGTCACCACAGCCGAACAGGATCGCCGACGGATGCTGCCCAGCGGTCAGTTCGGCACGGTCGGCTGCGCCCTGATTGGGGTGCTGCAGTCTGCCTTCGACGAAGCGATCGTTTCCGTCGCGGAGTGTCTTCCAAGCGGTAACGGGACTGGTATGCGGCATATGTCCAGTTTTACACGGTGCTGCCGGTCCCTTGGTCCGCCACCTCGGTCGTGTCGCCGTGTCGGGCCTCCCGTGCCAGGGGACCGCAGCGGACATCGAACCGGTCGCGAACGGTGTCCAGGGTGCGACGCAGGTGTTCGCGGTCGCGACGGTGCGTGAGCGCGAACCGCGTCATGGCCGCCATGCGGCGTGGCAAGGGATACCAGCGATCGAAGTCGAGTCCGAAATCGCGAAATACCGCGAGCGGAACGTTGTCGTAGATGATGCCGGCGTTGTACAGGGTGAGTGCGAACAGCGTATACGGGACAACGGTTCTGGACTTGCTCAGCAGTTCCGGCACGTCGAGTTCGTAGAGTGGGGTGTCGCTGAGCCGGTCCAGGAACATCAGGTGGGTCAGGAAGTAGCCGATCATCGAGGTCAGGTACAAGGTGGCAGACCGGGGCTGTATCGACAGGACCGCTCCGCTGCCGGAGACGTAGGGCTCGTAGGGGTAGTCGTGCCGCAAGACGTAACCGGTGCAGTTCACCATCCAGCTGCCCGGCGGGATGGTGGTCGTCGCACCGCTGCGAAAGACCAGTCGTGTCACATCGTTGTCGTCGACGGCATCGACGAGGTAGTCCATCACCACCCGGCGCAATCCCGCGGCGATCGTCGCATTCTCCGATTCCGAGAGAATTCCCAGCAGGAAGCTGCCCGTCTCCGGGGTAACCCAGGTGCCGTATGTCGTGCGGTGCCAGTCCCACACGTCGGCCTCGTTGGTTCCGTCGAAACGGCGGCTGGTTTCTCTGAGGAGACTGCTGGAAAGTTCACCAGCCCACCACCTTCGGGCACCGGGAGGAAACAACCGATCGCGGCTCTGGAAGAACGTCCCGACCCCGGCTACGAGATTCACCTCGCGGCCGGGGTACCGCGTGATGAGTTCGAGCGCGGTGTCCATGGCAGTCTTGCCACCACCGATAATCCATACCGGCGCGTCACTGCCTCGCAGGTCGTCGCCGTGGAGATCGCAGAAGTCGGGCGATACCGACCGCACCCGCGTGCTGGAGACATCGAACGGCTCATTCGGTGCGATGCGGAACCCATACGCTTTGATCAGCCGCTCGGCCTCGACCACCACGGTCGCGCCGTCCGCGGACTCGCAGGTGATCCGGACGATGCCCGCGGTTTCGTCGTGCGCGACCATGGTCCATCCGAAGAGTTTGTCGACCTGGACGCGCTGTTCGATCGTGTCGAGGCAATATTCGAGGTGATCGAGCACCTCGGGTTTCGTCGCCAGGTACGAGCGTTCCCGGCCGAGGGTCCACCTGATATTGCCGGCGGTGAACAGGCCGTGCGGCTGGTGCAATCGCACGTAGGGATAGGTGTCGGTCCACATCCCCCCAACCCGTTTTCTGCTGTCGACCAAGACGACCTTTTGATTACGTGCGAGATACCGGCCGGCGACCCACAAGGCATTCAGCCCGGTGATTCCCGCCCCCACAATGCACACATCGCAAGTCTTTGTCGTCATGGCCTCGGCCTTTCCTCGCAGCATGCCGAACTCGTGCGATGGTGGGGCTCGAGATCGATCGTACTGTTGACCCTTTTCGGCCGAAAGAGTCGGACAGAGCGTGAGCATCCGGCGATCGTTCCATTCGTCCAAGACCACCGGGGGTTGCCCGGCCTACCGTCGGACCATGACAGCAACACAGTCCGGCACCGGACAATCGGTCGACGACCAACTCCTCGCCGTGCTCGACGAGTGGCAGGCCGCGATCGTCGCCAACGACGCGGACCGCATCGGCTCGTTCATGACCGACGAGTGGGTGATGGTGTCCGAGAACGGCGTCACCACCGCGGCGCAGTTCCTGGCATTCGTCCGGTCGGGCGACCTCACGCACTCGGCGATGGCGCGCGTCGGCGCTGCGCGAATCCGCCACTACGACCGGGTCGCGCTGCTGACGACCCGTGTCGTCAACACCGCCCATTACCGGGGTACGCGGTTCGACGCCGACGAATGGACCACCGACGCCTTCATCCACGACGACGGCGGATGGCGATGCCTGCTGACCCAGATCACCGCAGCGAAGGTTCCTGCCGACAGCCCCGTGTGATCACGCCGCGGGGAAGTCCGCATCGGTGATCGCGACGGGTCTCGTGGCGACCTCGCCGACCGCCGGGTGTCAAGGCGGGGCGACATCATTGTTGCTGAAAGCGAGCTGTCGTCGATCCGGTGATGTCGCACCCTCGCCGCGGAGAATGCCGCCGGCCAGAACGCGGAGCATGGCTTGTTTCGTGTAGGCGCGCAGCACATCGCTGCGTGTTTCCCGGCTTGCGGCGTGCTGCGATCGCTATCGTGCAGGGGTGCGGCCAAGGCCCTGACGGAAGTGAGTGCGGTGAAGCAGCTGACCAGGTCCGGCGATGCGGTGCGGTTGGCGCCCCCGACATTCGGCAGTTTCCTGCGCTGGTTGCGCGATGATCGCCGAATGTCGCGCGAGCGGCTGGCGATGTCGGCGGGAGTCAGCGTGAGCTACGTGACTCATCTGGAGTGGGGCGACCGGGATCATCCGGCGCGCGCGGTCGTCGAGGCATTGGCGGACTGCCTGGATCGGGCCCGGACGCTGCGGGTGACCGAGCGCAGGCATCTGTTCGACCTGGCGGGGATACCGATCGCGGCGACTCCGACGATCGGCCAGTTGCGTGCGGGCATCGGCGACGATGCGCTCCGCAGTCTCGACGCGCACCGTGGCGGGATGGCGGGATACTTCGACTCCCGCGGCAATATCCTGGCGCTCAACACGGCCGCACGCACGATGCTGCCGGGACTACGCGAAGGTGGCAACGGGCTGCACTGGTTGTTCGGTGACCGGCTGGCCCGGCAGGTTGTCGTGAACTGGGACGACGTCGCGCGGATGTCGGTGAGCGGACTGCGCGGGCGAATCGGCGCAGTCGGTCAGGCCGGATGGCCGGAGCGCCTGCTCGGCGAGCTGGGGATGTACCCGGAGTTCTGCGGGCTGTGGCGCGAAGGTGAGGTGACGTTTTCGACGGGGTTGTCGCCGATTCGACTCCGCGACCCGGCGACCGGGCGGCCGGTCGAGGTCACCGTGCAGGTGTTCGACGTCGACGTCGTCGACCACCCGGGATGGGTGCGAATTTTCCTCGGCACGTAATTGCGAGTCACAGGGGGACAGATGAATTCCACGCGCGGGCTCGATCCAGAGGGCGGCGACCCGGCGCCCGCGTTCCGGCGCCGGGGTTTCCACCTGGGCGGTGCGATCGGCGCGCTGGTACTGGTGTGGCTGTCGCTCACCCCATCGCTGCTGCCACGGGGGCCGCTGTTCCAGGGAGTCGTCACCGGCGCGGCGGCGGCCTTCGGCTACGGACTCGGCCTCGCGGTCGCCGCGCTGATGCGGTGGATGGTGCAACGAGAGCCGGGGCCGACGCCAACGGTGGTCCGGTGGGGATTGGGAATCGTCGCGGCACTCGGCACGGTGACCGTCCTGGCCTGGTACGCCGATTGGCAGAGCGATCTGCGTTCGCTCATGGGGGTGAGTGGCCTTGCCTGGCACGCCTACCCGATCATCGTGGCGATCAGCGCCGTGGTGTTCGCGGTGTTGCTCGCGGTGTCGCGACTGTGCTGGGCGCTGTCGCGCTGGGTCGGTGGGCTACTGGGGCGGGTGCTGCCCACTCGCGTCGCCGCTGTGCTCGGCGGTGTTGTCGTGGCGGTGGTTGCTGTCGCGGTGATCAACGGCGTCGTGGCCGATGTGGGGATGTCGGTACTCAACGAGACGTTCAAGGCTGTCAATCAAGAGGATTCGCCGGATACCGAAGAACCCGTCATTCCGGAACGCTCCGGCGGTCCCGGATCACTCGTGAGCTGGGACTCGCTCGGTCGGCAGGGCCGGATCTTCGTCGCCAACGGACCGACCGCACGCGACCTGACGGTGTTCAGCGGCAAGCCGGCGCGGGAACCGATCCGCGTCTACACCGGACTCGATTCCGCCGAGAACATCAGGGCCGAAGCCGATCTCGCGGTGGCGGAGTTGCGGCGAGCCGGCGGATTCGACCGGGCTGTGCTCGGTGTGGCGACCACGACCGGAACCGGCTGGATCAACGAGTCGACCGCGTCGGCACTGGAGTATCTGGCCAACGGTGACAGCGCCCTGGTGAGCATGCAGTACTCCTACCTGCCGAGTTGGCTGTCGTTCGTCGTCGACCAGGAACGGGCCAGGCAGGCCGGTCAGGCCTTGTTCGAGGCGGTACACGCCGAGTGGGACACCCTGCCCGAGGATCGTCGGCCGAAACTGGTCGTCTTCGGCGAGAGCCTCGGCTCCTTCGGCGGCGAGGCCGCGTTCGCCGGGATCCAGGACATGGCCGCCCGCACCGACGGCGTCCTGTTCGTCGGTCCCACCGCGACCAACCCCGTGTGGCGTGACGCCACCGCGCGCCGCGACCCCGGCTCACCGCAATGGCTGCCGATCTACCGTGACGGGCACACCGTGCGATTCATCGCCGGCGCACCGGATCTCGCCCGCCCCGACAGTGCGTGGGGAACCCCCAAAGTGGTCTACCTTCAGCACGCCTCCGACCCGATCACCTGGTGGACACCGCGGCTGCTGTTCCAGAAACCCGACTGGCTCAGGGAGGAGCGCGGTCGCGATGTCCTGCCGAGCACGCGCTGGATTCCGGTGGTGACGTTCCTGCAGGTGTCGGCCGACATGGCGGTCTCGACCGATGTGCCCGACGGACACGGCCACACCTTCCACGCCGACATCGCCGACGCCTGGGCCGCGATACTGTCACCGGCAGGCTGGACCCCGGCCGACACCGAGCGCTTGCGAGCGATCCTGGGTGGCACCGAATGAACGCCACTCATGGAAATGCGTCGCCCTGGTCCTGACGGAAACGTGGGGCGAAATAGCGGCGGTGAAATCCCACTTGTCGGTCGAGTTGTGCGCCAGAATGTCGCCATGCGGACATTTGCCGGGATGTTGCACGCTGTAGTCGCCGGGGTTCTGGTTGTCGCGGCAGGGCCCGGTGTCGCGGCCGCGGTGCCCACCGGAAGTGCCGGCCAGGCGCAGCTGCTGCCCTGGCCTGTGCACGGGCCGGAGGGGGTGCAGGCGACGGGGGCGGCGCTGGCGGACGGGATCACCGGAACGGTGGTGTGGTCGCGGGAGGCGCACACTCCGGTTCCGATCGCCAGCATCACGAAGGTGATGACGGCGCTGGTCGTGATCGTCGCCGGTGATCTCGAGCGGGCGGTGACCGTGCCGCAGGAAGTCGTGGGCTACTGCGGCAGGCACAACGGGAGCACGGCGGGGCTGGCGCCCGGCGAGGTGCTCACCGCACGGCAGCTCCTGTACGCGCTGCTGCTGCCTTCCGGCTGCGACGCCGCCTATGCGCTGGCCGAGGCCTACGGGCCCGGCCAGGATGGTTTCCTCGCCAGGATGAACGACACCGCGCGTTTCATGGGCCTGGCGGGATCACATTTCACCGACCCCAGCGGATTGCCGAACCCGACCGACAACTCCACCTATTCCACACCGGTGGATCTCGTGGCGCTGGGCATGCGGGCGATGAGCCTGCCGGTGTTCCGTGACATCGTCGGTTCGCGGACCTTTCACGTTCCCGCCGGACCGGGTAACCGTGAGCACCACTGGAATTCGACGAACCGGCTGCTGCTCGAATATCCCGGCACCCTCGGCATCAAAACCGGGAACACCGACGCCGCGGGACACTGCCTGCTGTTCGAGACGGTCCGGGCGGGAATTCCCCTGATCGGTGTGGTGCTGCACAGCTCACCCCACAGCAGTGTCACAGCGAAAGAAGACGCCGAGCGGATGCTGAACTGGGCTTACGACCCGATCCTGAACGTTCTGCAGCCCGTGCGCTGATTCTCACGTCCCCCTGGCGCATCAGGTTTCGTCGCTGGGGTGGCACGAGGGGTCATGCGCGGTGAACAGCCGGGTCAGCGCCGTTTCCATGGCGCGTTTGCCCGACGGGCTCAAGGCGGCGAGGAATTCGTCCTGGACCTGTTCCAGTTCGGCGAAAGCCTCTTTCAGCGTGCGTAAGCCCTTCGGGGTCGGCGTCACGACGTGTGTGCGCCGGTCGTCGCCACGCTCGCGGGCCGCCATGCCCGTGCGCTCCAAACGGTCGATCACGGCGACCATGGTCGTGCGGTCGAGGCCGGTGACCCGGGCCAGATCCTGCTGGGAGAACACGCCCGTACTGGCGTAGGACAGCACACGGAAGTCCTTGCCGCGCAGACCGTAACGGTCCAGCGACCGCTCCACGGCATCGCGGGCCGCATCGCCGACCCGGAACAGCATGAAGATCGGCGCCTGGGTGATCTGTTCCACTGCCGTCGTCTCTCGCATCAGCCCATCTTAGTCACGTACGCTGATCGTCAGTACTGCTGATGATTGGAGCTCGATATGCCCGATGCCAGAGTCGTCAAGGTCGCCCTCGTGGTCCTTGGCCTGATCACCATGACGCCGGTGCTGGCACTCGTTACGCCGACCGCCCTGGAGTACTACGGACTGACGCAGCTGGCCCCGATGGAGGAGGCCCTGCTGCGGCACCGCGGCGTGATGCAACTGGTCCTTGGCGCCGCGCTGGTCTGGGCGGCGTTCGTCCCCGCGGTTCAGGTGCCGGTGGCGCTGGCCGCGATCACCACCAAGACGACGAATCTGGTACTGACGCTGACGGATTCGACCACCCGGCCGGACGCACCGGTGTTCAGCACGGTGTTCGACTCACTGGCCGTGCTGCTGCTGACCGGCCTGATCGTGCTGCGGCTGCGCCCGACAGCGAGCCGAGTGGGGATCTGACAGGTAGCCGCGTGCGCTCACCGTCCCGCGGCGGTGAGCCGGTGGTCCGCTTCGAGCAGCATCCACCCGCTCAACTGCACCGAGAGATCGCGGCTCAGGTTCACCGACGACTCGGCGGACGAGTCCGCGAGCGGGAGAAAGGTGCCCGGATACTCCCGGACCGTGACAGCACGGGTCCAGTCGGTACCGAACAGCGGTAGCCCGTCCACCTCGGCGCGGTGTTCCCAGGCTGCCCGCGCGGACGCGTGCACGATGTCCGCGGCGGTGGTGTCGCCCAGGGACAGTGCGGCTTCGGCGAGATACCGCGCGAGGATACCCATGAACAGCCCGGAATCGCCCCCGGCGGTCGCTGCGATCACCCCGGCGTCGGTGAGCTCCTCCGCGACCGCGGCGACGAGCGCGGCCGCCCGGTCGCGGTGGCTCGATTCGCCTGTGCGCAGCGCCAATTCGGCTTCCAGCCCGATGGTCACGCCCTGGCAGTAGGTGTGGACGGTCCGGTTCACCCTCCCGCCGGGCTCGTGGACACCGTCGAGGATCAAGCCGCTGTGCGGGTCGCGCAGACGGGTGTGCAGGAAGTCGGCGAGGTCCCCGGCGCGGGAAAGCTCGCCCAGCCGAGCCCACGCGATACCGGTCGGGCCGATCGAGGGGGTGTTGTAGTAGTCGTCGCCGAAGCGCCATGGCACCGCACCGACGGCCGGGTTCCAGCCGTCGATCAACTCCGCCCGCAACTCCTCGACGGCGTTGCCGAACCGGATGTCGAGCAGCCGGTCGGCGCGGTCGAGCGCCAGCGCCAGCCACCCCATATCGTCGTAGTACCGGTTGGTCCAGCCGGTGATATTGCGGGTTCGGATACCGCGTGCGAGTGCGACGACCCGGTCGACGCGTTCCGGGGTGCGGGCGCGGGACGCGGCATCCACCGCACAGTCGAGCAGCTGAGCCTGCCACCAGTAGCACCAGCGCCCGAACGACTGTTCCGTCGCCGAAGCCGGCCAGACCAGCGCACCCAGCTTCCGCTGCGGCAGCCCCCAGAGCGGGCGCACATGCCGCTGCACGATCGCCTGTTCGGCCAGGTCAGCCCGCTGTCCGGAGTCCGTGGGGCCGGTGTACGAACCCCGCGTGATGGTGCCCGCCCGCCCCGGCTGTTCCAGCGCGGAGTACGCGATCGCGGCTCCGGCCGCGAACAGCGCACTACGTCGGCTGATGCCCTCGTGCCGGCCATCCATCTGCTCGAACTCCTCTTACTGGATAACGACATCGGAGCCGAGAACCGTACCGCCAGAGTCCGGTGCCGGAATGACCAACACTTGAACTACTCAGGTTTGCCGCGAAAACGTTGCCGGAACCTACTCGGTGAACTCCACCTTGGTTCCGTCGATCCAGCCCGGCAGATTGTCCGCGACGAAGTCGGACATGTCGCGGCCTTCGTCGATGGTGGACTCGACGTCGGCGAGGTAGGCGGCCATGGCTCGCTTGGCCGACGGTGTGGACGCCGCGGTCAGGAACTGGGCGCGTTCGATATGCAGGCCCTTCTCCAGAGACGTCGAACCACCGTGGTAAATGGCATGTTTGATGCCGCGGACGGCGGTGGGGGAGCGCTTGGCCAGCCGGGCTGCGGTCGACTGCGCCTCGGCGAGCAGGTCGTCGGGAGCTACCACCCGGTGCACCAGTCCGATCTCCAACGCCCGTCTCGGACTGATCGGAGCGCCTTCGAGGCACAACTCCATGGCGCGACCGGCACCAAGCACCCGGGTCAGCATCTGGGTACCGCCGCCGCCGGGAATGATGCCGACCAAGATCTCGGGCTGGCCGATTTCGAACGGACCATCGGCCATCAGGCGCAGGTCGCAGGCCAGGGACAACTCGCAACCCCCACCCAGCGCGCGGCCGTTGAGCGCTGCGATGAACACGGTGCTGGACTCGCGCATCAACTGGCAGACCTCATGGTAGCGGCGCAGGTTCGCGACGCCGCCTGCTCCGGCCAGAGCCAAACCCGCCTGCCCACCGGGCACATGGTCGGCCAGGGTGCTCATCCGCAGCGCGGCGCCCGCCGTCCGCGGGTTCAGTGTCACCGGGGCGGCTTCGACCCCGTCCAATATCTCCGACACCGAGTAGTGGCTGACGAAGACACCGTCGACGGCGCTGGTGAGCACGACCGCACGGACGTCGTCGTCGCGGTCGACGACACGAAGTAGCTCGAGCAATTCGGCCATCACGGCATCGGTGAGGAAGTTGTAGGGCGGGTTGTCCAACCAGATCGTCTGCACGGAACCGTGCCGGTCGGTGCGGAGAAACTGCATACGAGTGCCTTTCGACGGTGGGGTTGTCGTGTTACTGCAGGTAGACCCGTTCCAGTTCGGCCAGTGCGGCACCGCAGTACGGTGCGACGCGTTGGACATGGGGCAGCGAGGTGGCGCACGCGGTGACGCACAAGTTGAGGCGGTTCGCGTACGACAGGATCGTAATGTTGAGTGCCTGACCGTCGAGCGGGATCGACACGGCGTGCCACTCTTCGAGGGTCATGCCGTTGTAGTGCAACGGCTTGCTCGGCCCCGGCATGTTGGAAATGACGACGTTGAACATCGGCGTGATCCGGCTGCTCACACCGAGGACCAAGCTCGCGCCGAAGGGCGCCATGAGCATCGCCGTGTACGCCATCACCGCGGCGCCCGACATCCGGCTCATGTGCTGTTTGGCGGCGACCGTCGACGCGACGATCGCCGAAACACGGTCCCGCACATCGTCGATATCGGTCGCGAGAGTGGCCAGCGCCATGGTGGTCGCGTTGCCTTCGGCGTCGTCGCTGTCTTTGGGGCGGAACGACATCGGCATGCCCGCGATCAGCGGGTCCGCGGGCAGCGCGTCGATCTCGGCGAGGTAGCGGCGCAGGCCGCCCGCGCAGATCGCGAGAATCACGTCGTTGATCGTTCCCCCGCAGCGCTGGGCCAGCGCGGTGACGCGGTCCAGGTCGAACGACTGGGTGGCGATCCGGCGTTCGGCGGTGATCGGGCCGTTGAGGATTGAGGCCGGCGCGGAGTACGGCTTGATCAAGGCCGTCTCGGATCCGAACAACCCGCCGTACATCCGTGAGATCGCCTGCACCCCGGTGAGCTGATCCGCGACCCCTCGGATCGGAGCGTTCATCAGTCGCAGTAGTGAGGGGAGCCCGGGCCCGCCTGTACCTTCCGAGTCCGGGGCAGTGCGGGGCCGCCGCTTGCCGGATTCTCGATACGCCCAGATCGCCGGCCTACCGCGTTCGTCGGGATCGTTCGACATCACCTTGCGCGCGAGCCGCACGGTGGCCACTCCGTCGAGCAGGGCGTGGTGGCCCTTGACATACAGAGCCACGCGGCCGTCGTCGAGGCCCTCGATGACATGCAGTTGCCACAGGGGATGTGACCGATCCATCAGCCGGAAGATGTCCAGATGCGCGATGTTCATCAAGCATCGGTCGTTCGATCAGAGGAGGAATGCCGTGACGCCGAGTCCACGTGAACGGCTCATCGCCGGCATGATCGCGCTCGTGCGGGAACGCGGCGTGGCCGGCACCGGAATCACCGACCTGCTGGCTCGTAGCGACACCGCGCGGCGCTCGATCTATCAGAACTTCCCCCGCGGGAAGGCGGAACTCGTCGAGGAGTCGACCCGGGTGGCCGGGCAGATGATGAGTTCGGTGATCGCCGGATACACCGCCACCGACAGTCCCGTCGACAGCCTCGCCGCCTTCATCCAGATGTGGAAAGACACGCTGACGTCGAGCGATTTCACCGCGGGCTGCCCGATTGTCGCCGCGGCCCTCGGCGGTCCCGAGGCTCCGTTGGCGCCCGCCGACTGGAGGGCGGGCCACCGAGGAACGGCCGTCGTGGGGCTATCAGCGGCTGATCGGGGAGCGCCTCGCCCTGGCCGCGGCGGCGCTGGACATCCAGACCGGTGGGGGTGAAGTGCTGGCCGGCGTCCCGCGGCTCCCCGCGGTTACCGCGGCGACCGAGGCATGGCCGCCGAATGCCGCCAAGGCGACGGCCCTGCTGCGGCCGCGCGGTGTCGTGGTCGTGGCCGACGACGACGAACCACCACTCCCGTTCGCCGACGCGGCCTTCGATCTGGTGATCAGCCGCCACCCGGTCACGGTGCACTGGACCGAGATCGCCCGCATGCTCGAACCGGGAGGCACCTACCTCGCCCAGCACGTAGGCCCGGCGAGCGTGTTCGAACTCTGCGAGTTCTTTTCTCGGCCCGCAACCGCGGGCCGTGCGCAGCCGCCGTCACCCCGACACCGCCCGCGCGGCCGCCGAAGCAGCAGGCCTCGACGTCGTCGACATCCGAGCGGAGCGACTGCGCATGGAATTCCGCGACATCGGCGCGGTGATCTACTTCCTGCGCAAGGTCATCTGGATCGTTCCCGGCTTCTCCGTCGAGGCCCATCACGACCGTCTCCGCGAACTCCACGAACAGATCGTCACCGACGGCCCGTTCATCGCCCACTCGTCGCGCTTTCTCATCGTGGCTCGCAAGCCACGGGTCCGCTGAGCCGGCGCCAGGGCTGAGACCGACGGTCAACGGACCGTCACCACGCGCGAGTGCCTGCCGGTCGCCCCGTCGGGGAACGGTGTTGTCCGGGTGTCGGTCTGTAGGGCTCCGGTGGCGTCGACGGCGCGTACGCGCAGGGCATGGGTTCCCGGTGTGGCGTTCCATGCCCAGGTCCATTGGCGCCAGGTGTCGAGGCTGTACGCCGCGGCTAGCGTGGCCGGTTGCCAGGGGCCGTCGTCGACCTGGATTTCGACGGCGCTGATGCCACGGCCCTGTGCCCACGCGACTCCCGCCACGGTGACGGGTCCGGCGGAGAGGGTGGCGAACGCGGCCGGGACATCGATCCGGGACGCGGTCTTGACGGGTGCCTGTGCTGCCCAGCCACGTTCGGTCCAGTACGCCTCTGCGCGGTCGAAGCGGGTGACTTCGAGGTCGACCACCCATTTGGTGGCGGACACGTAGCCGTAGAGGCCGGGCACGATCATCCGGACCGGGTAGCCGTTGGCGACGGGCAGTGCGGCGCCGTTCATCGCGACGGCGAGCAGCGCGTCCGGGTTGCCGAGCACGGCGGCGAGTGGGGTTCCGGCGGTGAATCCGTCGACGCTGCGCGACAAGATCATGTCGGCGTCGGGGGCCGGGCCGGCTTCGGTCAGCAGGTCGGCGAGGCGGTAGCCGGTCCAGGTGGCGGTTCCGGCGAGGCCACCACCGACCTCGTTCGACACACAGGTGAGCGTGAGGAGTGACTCGACGGCGGTCCTGGCGCTCAACTCGTCGTAGTCCAGATGGATGTCGCGGTCCACCATCCCGTGGATGCGCAGACGCCATTGCGCGCGGGTCAGCGACGGAAGCTGCAGGACGGTATCGATGCGATAGAAATCCTGTGCGGGAGTGATGAATCGGGTCAATCCGGGAACCGCGAGGTCCATCTCGGGTGTCACCGGCGGGATCGATTCGGCGACGCGCGGAAGGCGGAAGGCCGCTCGGTCGGCGCCGACGTCGCGCAATCGGCTACCGAGGAACTGCCCTGCCGCACCTGCCGATGCCGCTCCGGCGGCTACCGCAGCCAAGGCGAGCAAGAAACCACGCCGGGTCGGACCGACCCGATGGCCGTCGTCGGACGGCACGAGGAACAGTGCGCACAGCGCCGCGATCCCCGCACCCGTACCGGCCACCGCGGGGAATGCGCACAGCGGCGTGGCAGTCGGCCTGAGCAGCGCGAGCCCCGCCACGACGACGCCGAGACCTCCCAGCACGGCTGCTCCCAGCGCAAGGCTGCGGCGGGCCACGAGCCCGATCATCGCGGCGGCCACCATCATGACCAGACCCATCGTGACAGCCAGTGCCAGTTTGTCGTTCGTGCCGAACCAGCGGATAGCGCTGTCCTTCAACCACATCGGCGTGTGATCGACCACGGTCGCCCCGAGCACGAAGAACGGGGAGGAACCCGGATCGACGACGACGGCCACGAGATGTCCGACCCCGAGGACGACCGCGGCCGCGGCCGTCGTGGCGGCCACGGCCGCGGTACGGCGAATCATGCTGTCACTCCTGAAGTATCGAGTGCCGGCCTGACCCGCTTCAGGCGGGTCAGCCGACAGTCATGCTGACGATCACCGGTGTGGTCGGCCCGACGGAGCCACCGACAGGCTCGACGGTTACCGCGAGAGTGTCGGCGGGCTCGACGGCGGTGACGACCGAGGCCGGACCATCCATCACCGCCACCGACTGCGGTGTGCCTGCGGACGGCACCAGCCACAGCTGGTAAATGCGGTCGGCGGGCAGCGCGGGCAGGTCCCGGAACGACACGGCGGCGGCGCCGAGTGCCTTCGACTGATACACCGTCATCGCGCCACCGCCGGAGACGGCGACCGAGGACTCTCGGCTGTCGGGCTGCTCGACCACCTGTTGCGCGGTGATCGCTCCAGGACCGTCGTTCGCCCGGTCGAGCACCGCGATGCCGACACCGGCACCGACGGCAACGATCGCCGCGGCGGCGACGGTCAACCACCGGACATGCCAGCGCCTGCCCAGGTCGGCGCGACGCGGATGGCGCTGGTCCAAGGCCCGCAACAGCGCGGTTTCGAGTCGCGCGGGCGGCGGCACCGAGTCGACCACGGTCACCGCAGCCATCGTCTCCTGGATTCGCCGGACGATGCCGCGGAACTCCGCCGTGCGGTCGGGTCCCGCGGCGTCGAGCCAATGGTCGACGGCTTGTCGCTGCTGGGGATCCAGGGCGTCCAGGGCGTACGGGTAGGCCTCGTCGAGCCACGACCAGGGGGTCCGCCGATCTGTCTCGCTCATCGGGAATTACCTCCGGTCAAACAGTTCTCGAGTCTTTTCAAGCCGTCTCTGATCCGGCTCTTCACCGTCGGCAACGGCACGTCCAAGGTCTCGGAGACCTCGACGTAGGTGCGCCCGCTGTAGTAGGCCAGCGCCACCGCCTCGCGCTGGAGGTCGGTCATGGTGCCGAGGCAGTCCAGCACCGACTGCTCGTCGAGTCGCTGGGTGACTTCCTCGGCGACAGTGTCGTGATCGCGGCCGAGGTGGGCGTGGCCGAACACGAGGTCGCGGCTGGTGGCCGACTGCTCGGCCCGCACCCGGTCGACCGCGCGCCGGTGGGTCAGCATCATCAACCAGCCGATCGGGCTCGCCTTGGTGGCGTCGTATTCGGCTGCCAGGGCCCAGACCTGGAGGAAGACCTCCTGGGCGATGTCCTCGGCGGCGCCGTGATTGCGCACCACGCGCAACGCCAGACCGAACACCCGGGGGCTGGTCGCGCGGTAGAACTCGGCGAACGCGCCGCGATCGCCGGTCGCGACATCGGCCAGCAGTGTGACCAGGCGGGCTTGGACGGCATGGTCGGGCTTGGCGCCCGCCGGACAAGCGGCCGCCGGATCGGCGACCGATCTCAGGCGGATCGGCGAGGAGCCCGGCCGGTTCGTCATCGTGTGGTCCCTGCTTGCATCGGCATGAGAGGGATTTCGGCCAGCCCGCAGGTCCGGATGGGCGCCGCCGGGATGTTTCTCGCCCGACTCTACGGTCCGCGGCGGCGCGACCATCGTCGACATCACGCCGCGGGCGGCATGAGCACGCTGTCGATCATGTACACGGTGGCGTTCGCGGTGCGCACACCACCGCAGATCACGTTCGCATCGCCGACCTTCAGTGTGTCACCGGACCCGGTGACCGTGACATCGGCGCCCTCCACGGTCTCGTGGGTGCCCGCGATGCTCGGTGGCGCGATCTGGCCGGGGACCACGTGGTAGGTGAGGATCTCGGTGAGGGCGGCCGAGTCGGTCTTCAACGTCTCGACGGTCGCCGGATCGATCTTCGCGAAGGCCGAGTCGACGGGTGCGAACACGGTGAACTGGCCGCCGTTGAGGGTATCGACCAGGTTGACGTCGGGATTGAGCTCGCCCGAGACCGCCGACACGAGAGTGGTGAGCATCGGGTTGTTGGACGCGGCGACCGCCACCGGCTCCTCGGCCATTCCGCTGACCGAGCCGGGACCGGTCGGAACCTGGGCGGCGTACTCCGCGCACCCCGGCCCGACCAGGCCGGACGCGGCGTCCGCGCCGGTGGTGTTCGGTGCCGTGGGCATCGGTGCGGAGGTGGTCGCCGTGGTGGTGCTCGCGTCGTCGTCGGTGCAGGCCGCGACGCCGAGCGTCGAGCCGAGGAGCATGGCCGCTACGAGAGTTCTGCGCAGGTATCGCATGATCTTTCCGTCACTTCCGTCGGCGTGCGGCACAATGCCGCACGGTGTGGATGCCACGGAGTTCGGCTGGCCCGGCCGCTCGGATGGCTGTCTCTTTTCCACTCGAAGAATTGCCAGGCCGGCCTCACCGCCCGGCACAATCGATGATCGGCGCGGGATAGGTTGCCGGATCGACGTTCTCGCGCCAGGGACGATGAATTCGCGCGCCAGGCAGGTGTGCCAGCTCGGGTAGCCACCGCCGCACGTAGGTGCCGTCGGGGTCGTAGCGGTCGGCCTGGCGCAGGGGATTGAGGACCCGGTTGGGGCGGGTGTCGGTGCCGGTGCCCGCGACCCACTGCCAGTTGAGCTGGTTGTTCGCGAGATCGGCGTCGACGAGCCAGTGCAGGAAGTGTGCCGCGCCGATCCGCCGGTCCTGGCGCAGCGACTTGGCGAGGAAGCTCGCGGTGATCAGGCGCGCTCGACCCGGCATCCAGCCTTCGGCGCGGAGTTGCCGCATCCCCGCGTCGACGATCGGATAGCCGGTGCGCCCGTCTTGCCATGCGGCGACGGACTTTTCGTCTACAGGGCCCGCTGCCGTGCGCCGACGATAATCCGACCAGGCGGCATCGGGGCGGGCGGCGAGCACTTGGTGGTGGAAGTCCCGCCAGGCAAGTTGCCGGGCGAAGGCGAGTTCGCTGTCGGTCGTCGTGTCGACGCGGCGCACCACCTCGGTGGGGGACAGGCATCCGAAATGCAGGTGCGCCGACAATCGGGAGGTCGCGTCGGCGGCGAGATAGTCGTTGTCGCGGGCGTAGCTGTCGATCGGGCCGTCGAGCCAATCACGCAGGAGCGTACGGGCGGTCGTTTCCCCGCCGACCGTCAACCGTGGCGACGGCCCGCCATCACTGAGATCCTTCGCGACGGGCAGTGCGCCGCTGCGGATCGGTGGGAGGGACAGTGATCGGGGCGCCGGCAGCGGGGTGCGGCGGTGAGCCTGGCTCCAGCGCCGGAAGTACGGGGTGAAGACGGCGAAATGATCGCGTCCGGTCGACGGGACGAGCTCCGCGAAAGTGGTGGTGACGGAACCGGAGTGGCAGTGCACGGTTGCGGTCAGCCTGTCGCGCAGCGACTGTTCACGCGCCCTGCTGTAGCGGCTCACGTCCTCGGCCATGTGCACGCTCGCGGCACCGGTCTCCTCGACCACGCGCTCCACCTCGTCGACCACCGCACCGCGTCGTACGGCGAGCGCACCGCCGCGCGCGCGCAGTTCTCCGTCCAGCTCGGCCAGTGCCGCCGCGAGGAAGTGCGTGCGATTGGGTGGGCAGCGGCCGGGCACCAGTGCCTCGTCGACGACGAACAGCGGTACCACCTGGTCGGCGACACGGGCCGCTGCCGTGAGGACCGGGTTGTCGTGCACCCGCAGGTCGCGGGTGAACAGTGCGATGGCGACGCTCATCGCGCGCACAGGGGGCGCACATCGTCACGTCCGCCGGTCGCCGGCGAGGTGAGATACACGCACGGGTCCTGGCCCGCCGCCCGGATCGCGTCGTCGACCTCGCGCCAGGTGGGGTCGTCCAGCGCCGGGGTGCGCGAGAGCACGAAACCGGAGAGCCTGCTCGGGGAGGTGACCAGTGCCCACGAGTAGTCAGGGCCGAGCGCGGTCACGACGTAGTTGGTGTCCCCCTCGCGCTCACCCTGGCCGGGAACGCTGGGGAAGCTCACGTGCAGTTGCGCGTTCGTGACCGGGTCGTTCACCGTGGCGGTGCCGCGGATCTCGTCGACGCCGCCGGTCCAGGTGTGGCAGCGGTTGTGGACGCCGATGTCGCCCCTGGCGTCCAGGGTGTAGACAGCGGTGGTGTCGCGCGCGCAATTGAGGTTGAACACCTGCGGAATCGCCGCGAGCTGACGCCATTCGCCGAGATAGCGATCGAGATCGAGCCGCGGGACGGGCGCTGGCGGTGCGGCGACCGCGGCGCCGGCGCCCGTGAGGCTCGCGGTCGCGGCGAGCAACAGGGCAGTCATCCATGGATTACGTCGAGTACGCACGGAAACTCCTCGAGATCGATGGTGTGGCCATTCTATCAGCAAACGATGCATAATTGATTCATGATTCGGCGGATCCGGCAGGACGCCACGATGTCGGACCGGCGTACCGGCGGGGCAACGCCGCCGCGCTCGGACCCGGCCGCGGCGTACAGACCGGGGCGTGCGGGGCAGAATGAAGCGATGCCCGCCGGTTCCGCGCCCGCCACCGCCATGGCCGGATATACGGTGCGCGCGGTGGCCGAACGCCTCGGCATCCCGACCGCCACCCTCCGGAGCTGGAACCGTCGCTACGGGATCGGGCCCGCGCAAGACCGTCCGGGCCGCCACCGGCTCTACACCGACGCCGACATCGCGGTCCTCGAGCGCATGCTCGACCTGATCGGCGGCGGTGCGAGTCCGGCGGGCGCCGCGGCGGCGGCGCGTGGCTCCGCGCTGGTGCTCGGAGACCGCGCGGCCCTGCTCGAGGCGGTGTTCGCGTTGGACACCACCGCCGCCTGCGCTCATCTGGACGCGCACGTGCGGGCCTACGGTGTCGTGCGGACCTGGGAAGCGTTGTGCCGCCCCGCCTTCGCCGATATCGTCGCGCGCCAGGGTGGCGGCGAGGCCTGTATCGATGTCGAGCACCTCCTGTCGTGGTCGATCGCGGCGGTCATGCAGCGGGTGACACCAGCGCCGGGTGGTGCACCGGTACTGCTGGCGTGCACCAGCGGCGAAACACATTCGCTGCCACTGGATGTAGCGCGTGCCGCGTTGGCGCAGGCCGGGATCGGCGCGCGCATGCTCGGCGCCGACGTCCCCACCGACGCGCTGTCCGGCGCGCTGGCCCGGCAGGCGAGCGCGCCCGCGGTGCTGCTGTGGTCCCAGCGCGAGTCGACCGCGCTGACCTCGGCGGTGCTGGCCTGCGCGGCGGCCGGGGCGCGGGTGCTCGTCGGCGGGCCGGGCTGGGATGTCGTGATGCTGCCCGACGCGGTCGAGCGGATCGGTTGCCTGGCCGACGCGGTGGAAGCCCTCAGCTAGACCCCGGGATGGCGGATCGCCGCTGCGGTGTAGTCAGTAAACGATGCACATTCGATGCATTCAGGAGCTGCTTGCGCGTGGGAACAGGAGTGCACCGGTGGATTCCGGAGGGGGCTCGGCGCGCTATCGGGATGTCCGGCAGTGGGATTCAGCCTAGTCCGGTGGGTGTAGTGGTCCGGCCGAGAAGATGGCGCAGGGTCTCCTCCAGTTCCGCTGTGCGGAAGGTGTGCCCGGCGCCGGCCAGCCGTGACGGAATCACTCGCTGATTCGCCTCGGCGAGTTCGCGCGCACCTTGCCTACCGAGCAGGAGTGCCGGTCCGAAACCGGGGACAGGCAGCAACGCGGGTCGACGCAGCACCTTCGCCAGCACCCGGGTGTACTCGGTGTTTCGAACTGCCTGTGGTGCAACAGCATTGACCGGGCCGGTCAAGCCGCTATCCCAGAGCACGCGGTGATACACGTCGACGAGATCGTCGATGCCGATCCAGGACAACCACTGTCTGCCGTCCCCGATCCGCCCGCCGAGTCCGGCGGCGAACAACGGACGCAACAGGCGCAGCGTGCCGCCCAGCGGTGACTGGACGATGCCGGTTCGCACCTGAACAGCGCGAACTTCCGCCCCGGCGGCGGGCGCGCAGGCGGCCTCCCACCGTTCGACCAGATCGGCCAGGAATCCGTCACCGCGCTCGGCCTGCTCGGTCAGTGCTTCCTCGCCCCGGTCGTAGCCGTAGTAGCCGATGGCGGACGCGCTGACGAAGGTGCCGGCCCCCGACGCGGCGGCGAGTTCGGCGAGTCGCCGGGTCGGCTCGATGCGGCTGTCGGCCACCGCGCGCTTGTGTTCGGCGGTGAACCGGCCCGCGATCGAGGCGCCGGCCAGGTGGACTACGGCATCGATGTCGTCGAGGAGGTCGGCGGCGGGATCGTCGGGGTCCCACCGCCGTTCGTCGGGATGACGTGCGGGATGCCGGACCAGGCGCACCACGCGGTGACCCCCGGTGCTGAGAAAGGCGCACAGTGCTGTGCCGACCAGGCCGGACGCGCCGGTGACCGCGATCGTGGCCGGCCGGTAACCGGACTCGCTCGCGCGGTGGTGGGCGGCGAGGTCGTTCGCCAGCTGACGGTAGCGGTAGTCGAAGATCGGCCGCAATACCGACTCCGGAACCGGTGTCCGCACCCGATCGATGACGCGGGTGTGCTCGTCGTCGACTTCGGCGAACTCGTGAATGTGGCGCCACGGCAGCAGCCGGGCGAGGGGGAGTGAGGCAGGGCCTTGGGCTGCGACGGCGTCGGCGAACCGCTCGGGCGGTCGATACTCGCCGGGGTCGTGCTGGGCGATCCAGCGCAGTCCGCCGGGGAAGCCGAGAACTGCCCGGCCGGTGGCCAGGGAATCCGCTTCGGCGAGCAGGGTCACCGGCTGCCACGGTGGTGCCAGGCGCGTGAACGCGCCGCGACGAGCAAACCAGGCGAAAACCTCGGCCCTGGGTGTTGCAACGATGTCGGAACACTCGATGCCCATGACTCCACAGTAGCCAGAACCCTTGATCGCGGAACGCTACATCCAAAGAGGTACTGTCCACTGTACCCAGTGGTATGGTCGCCCATCGTGCATGCAACGGTGCAGCACGGAAGGGCTCGACCATGGAACATCCGATTGAACGCCGCCGGTTTCTGCGAGTGGCCGGCGCGGGTCTGCTCGGTACGGTGCTGATCGAGGCGCCTGCCTCCGCGGCCCCCGTCGCAGCGCCCGGGAGACGCAGTCCACTGCTGTTCCATTCCCCGGCTGTCGAACCGTTCGTCGACGAACTGCCCCAGCTGCCCGTGGTGCGCGGCGCCAAGCTCGACCTCGTCGCCTCGACCACCACCCACCGCTTCCACCGTGACCTGCCGGATTCACCGGCGCTGGGCTACAACGGGATGAGTTATCTGGGACCGACGATCGAGCATCCGGTGGGATCGCCGCTGCGGCTGCGTTTCGAGAACCGGATGACCACGCACCCGCTCGCCGCCGACATGGATACGAGCCTGCACGGTGTCGCCGAGAGTTTCCGCGCCGCTCCGCCGTCCTCGCTGCATCTGCACGGTGGTGTGACACCGCCGGACAGCGACGGGCATCCCGAGCAACTGGTCTACCCTGGCGGCGGCATCGACCACGATTTCCCCCTGGCTCAGGACGCCGGTCATCTGTGGTACCACGACCACGCGATGGGCATCACCCGCGTGAACGTCTACGCCGGACTGGCCGGAATGCTGCTGCTCCGAGACGAATTCGACACCGGCGAACCCGGTAATCCGCTGGGGCTGCCCGCCGGGGAGTTCGAGATTCCCTTGGTGTTGCAGGAGAAACTGTTCACCGCCGACGGGCGTCAATCGGTCCGGTCGACGCCGGTGGTGCCGGAAGGTGGCTGGGAAGGCGGGGCCGTCGGGGACATCGGCATGGTCAACGGCAAGATCTGGCCGTATCTGCCGGTCGCGCGCGGCCTCTACCGCTTCCGGGTGCTCAACGCCGCGTCGTTCAGTGTGTGGAATCTGTTCTTCGGCAACCGGATGCGGTTCTGGGTGATCGGCAACGATCACGGCCTGCTCGACGCGCCCGTCGTGGTGCACGAGCTGCGGTTGTCACCGGGCGAACGCGTAGACCTGCTGGTCGATTTCACCGAGCTGGACCCGGGCGAGACGGTCGAACTGCGCAACGACGAGGCGCCGGTGTTCCAGGCCGCGATCCTCGGCGAGGTCGCGATGCCGATGTTCTGCCAATTCCGGGTGCAGGATCGGCCGGGTTTCGCCGGTGGTGTGCCGGAACGGTTGCGCGGCGGCACATTCGGGCCGCCGGTGCTGCCGGCGATCGAGACGCCGACCGTGGTGCGCACCGTCACGGTGAGTCAGCCCTACGAGCTGCGGGTGCCGCCCGCGATCATGTCGCTGAACAACCTCACCTTCGCCAGCCCCGACATCGAAATGCCACGCCAGGGCACCGTCGAGCAGTGGGACCTCGTCAACATCACGCCCGATCCGCACCCGATCCACCTGCACCTGGTCACTTTTCGCATTCTCGGCCGGACGCCACTGCGGACGGTCGACTACCAGCTGGCCCATCCGCAGCCGCCGGTCGGGCAGAAATGGGTGCCGTCGGCGCAAGGGTTCCTGGCTGGTCCCATGCAGCCGCCGCGGCCATGGGAAGCGGGTCGCAAAGACATCGTGCGGGTCGACGGCGGGACGGTCACCAGCATCATCGTCCGGTTCCCGACCGCGACGGAACTCGGCTTCGATCCGGATGCGGCCTTCCCGCGCCGGGTCGCGACCGAACTCGCGGGGGCGGACGGCCATGGCGGGCACCGCGTCGCCGACCACGCGGGCCATCACCCCGACGACCTGCGGGGTTACGTCTGGCACTGTCACCTGCTCGACCACGAGGACCACGACATGATGCTGAAATACCGCATCGTGCCGTAGGAGCGAGAGCATTCCATACTTTCGGGTACGGAAATATGTGCTTCATAGTATGGTCGGTGCAACGCGACGCCGATCGCAGTCGATGAGCGAATTGAACGTCAGGAGGCCGACAGTGGCCGATATCGTCGAAGATCATGTCCAGCCGGTGAAATGCCCCACGGCTTTTCGCTATCGGGAGGCGCGCGGCACGCCGACGGTGCGCCGGATCGAACGCATCTTCGCGGCCGTGACCAGGCAGCCCTTGTTTCCCAGTGACGAGCAGGCCGCCGCCCTGTGCGAGGACCTGTTCACCGGTGACCCGGTGGCCGAGCGTTTCGTCGCCGAGGTGATGCACGGCGAGATCGGCTCGAAAGCCGGTCGCCGGATGCTGGACACGGCCCTCGCCGAGGGTATCGACGCGGTGCCCGACGCACCGGAATCCATGCGCGCGCTGTTCGCCGAGTTCGAGACGGTCCCCGACTGGGTGGTGCCCGAACTGGTGGAACAGGGCGCGGCGATCTGGCGGCGCTGGGGCACCATGCTGTTCAGCTTCGCCGGTGCCGAAACCCTCGAGATGTACACCGAAGCCGCGGTCGCGACCCCGCTGTCGCTGGCGGGCGGGTACGCCGGGGACAGCGCGCTGCGCCGGTTCCTGGAGACCACCCGCTTCTGGATGGACGTCTCCGCCCGCGACGCGCTGCTCACCCCCGGCTCGGCGGGCCGGGCCACCGCACTGAAGGTGCGGGTCATGCACGTGTCGGTGCGGGCCAAGGTCGCCGATCATCCGGAGTGGGACATCGAACGCTGGGGTCTGCCGATCAGCCAGACCTACCAGATGCTGACCCTGCTGGGCGGCAGCGTGACTCCCGGCCTCGGCTTGTGGGCGCTGGGATACCAGACGACACCGTCGGAAATCCGTGCGCTGCTGCACTTTCAGAAGTACATGGGCCATCTGCTCGGCGTGCGGCTGCGCTGGTACCCGGAGACGGTCCTCGACGCGCTGCGGGTGCTGGCCATGACGATCGCGTCGCGGTCCTACGACGCCGGGCAGCACGGAACGGAACTGATCGAGTCCTATCCGGCGGCGTTCGCGCCTCGCGACGGTCACCGTGGCCTGACCCGGTGGCGCGAGATGTACAACTACCGGATCAATTCCGTCTACTCCGCCATGTACATGGCGCCCGGCACCCGCCGTCGCTACACCATGCCGCCCGCGTTTCCGTGGATCGCCATTCCGATCCTGCGCTTTCCGCTGATCACCGCGATGGAGATCGTGCGCCGAGCCTGCCCGCCGTTCGCGCGGGTGCACGAGCGGCTCATGCTCGCGCATCGCGAGAACTGGTACCGGGCCCAGATGCAGGGTCGCGAAGCGGCCTTCGACGCCAGTGGCGCGCTGCGCCGATGAACCCACCGAAAGCAGCCATGAGTACCGCGGACATCGTCGAAGTATGGAACGGGCCAGGACGCCAGGACAGTGTGCTGACACCGGTGCGGCCCCGGCACAACGGATTACATCCGTCGCCGAGCAAGCTGGCCTTCGAACACTGGTATTTCGACGCGCACCTCGACACCGGCCACGTGGTGATCGGCTTCCTGACCAAACGCCGCCCCGAGGATCTGCCCCTCGCGCGGCCCTGGGTGGAGATGCTGGTCTACGCGCCCGACGGCACCCGTCGTCAGATGTCGCAACGCTATCCCCGCTCGGCCACCTCGTTCGCCACCGATGGCTGCGACGTGCGCGTCGGTCACAACACCGCGCGCACCGAGTTCGGGGCCGACGGACTCCCGACCCACCATCTGCACATGGCCGAGGACGGCATCGTCTTCGACCTGCGGTTCCACAACGAAGTGCCCAGCTGGATGCCGGGCAAGGGCGAAACCCGATTCGGCGCCAAGGATTCCTTCGGCTGGATGGTCGGCGCCCCGCGGGCACGGGTGACCGGCGCGATCGAACTCGACGGTGTGCGGCACGAGGTCACCGGGCGTGGGTATCACGACCACAACTGGGGCGTCGGCGACATGAAGAAGATCATCGAGCGCTGGCACTGGGGACGGCTGTACGTCGAGGACTACTCCCTGCTGTTCGCCTCGGTACTGACCCAGCAGCGCCGGGGCGGGCACGAGATCAGCCCGCTGATGCTCGCGCACCACGACGAGATCGTGCTGTCCACCGGCGAGACCAGGCTCACCGAGGGACCAGCGCGCTTCGACACCACCGCGGGACGGACCTATCCCGAGTGGGTCGAGTTGCACGTGCCGGACCGGCTCGAGCTGCGCCTGGACGTGGTGCGGGTCATCCATGCCCACGACCTGCTCGACGATCTTCCCGTGGTGCGGTCGGGCCTGATCAAGCCACTGGTGCACCGTCTGGTCGGGCACCCTGGCTACTTCCGGTTCGAATCCACCTTCGATCTGACGGTGCGCACCGAGGCGGGAACCGAGCGACGGACCGGTTCGACCCTGCACGAACTGGTCGCGCTGACGTGAACCGCTGGATCAGTGGGGCGTTTCCTTGCTGGTGATGAACCGGAAGAACTCGCGACGGTGATCCTCGGTCGGCACGGGCAGGTTCTGGTTCCCGTGGACGAAGCCGATCCCGGCGAAGCACATCAGGCCCGCCCGCATCTCCGCTTGTTCCGCGGAGAACCCCATGTCGACGAGGGTGTCGGACAGCGCGTGGAAGATCCGCTGATCCAGCGCCTTCACGGCCTCGGCCACCTTGGCGTTCGTGCGGGCCCAGTCCCGGACCGCGAGTTCGACCTGCCATACCCGCTCCGCGGTGAGCAACTCGCCCATGCGGGCCAGGCGCTGCTGCGGGGGGAGCTCGTCGAGGCCTTGGAAGCCGCGGGCCGCGTCGTTCTGATCGGCGCACCAGAACTGCGCCGTGGTTTCCAGGAGTTGATCGATGCCGTCGAAATGCCAGTAGAAGCTGCCTTTGGTCACCCCGAGTTCCTCGCACAGCTTGGCGATGGTGATCGCGGCGACGCCGTCGCGCAGGAGCACGGTGAGGGCCGCGGTGGTCCAGTCCTCGACACCGAGCCTGCGGGCAGCGCGTCCGGCCGCCGCTGCTTTGCGCTTGGACACCGGCGCGGTCGGTCGCGGGTTGCTGGCACCTTCGGTCATGGTCGCCTTCCGTGTCGGCACCGCGCCAGCCTAGCGCCCGGCGGAGCTGTGACCGGGGAAGGGGCAGTTGGCCGTACACCATAGTACGGCCAGACCTACCTGAAGGTATGGATTGATCGTTGATTACGCGCCGAGGAGACCGATATCGGTGTCGAGCACCGCCGCCTGTTCGACGAGGACGCGTACCTCCGGCGCGTCGCCGACGCGGTCGACGAGGTCGGCGCGCGAGATGACGAGCAGGCCGCCGTCGTCGTCGCCGGCGCCGGACCGGATACCGACGTGGCCTTCCGAGAGCACCAGGCGTGCGTCGGGCGCGTCGTCGTCGAGCAATCGGCGCAGGGTGGCTTCGGTGACGTGGCCGCCCGACCCGGGGGCGCCGGTGTCTTCCATGGCCTCCGCCAGTTCGCGGCGCAATCGTTGAACCGCTTCTTGGTCGCCGGCGTCGCCGGCGGTGGTGATGTCCTGTCGCAGTTGAGCGACGATGTCCCGAGATACCACGGCGTTCTCCTTTGCTACCGGCATGACCATCGATGGTGGCCGTCGGAGAGCGGCCACATGGTGGCGGTACCGCAGAATCCAGGTCCTAAACAGACCCGGTGCCGGTTCGGCGCCTCAGATCGTCACCCGGGTCGCGATGACCATGGCGGCCGCGAGGCCGAGACTTCCGGCGGCGGCGAACAGGAGGGATTCGGTGAGGACGGACAGTCCGAAAAGGAAGAACACGCAGGTGGCCAGCACAATGGCGATGCTGGGCAGATCCATGCTCGTCGTACTCGGATTCCGACTACGTGAGTTGGTCATAGCTATGGCATGCCCGGATGGCCAGTGGGCAAACGTCATTCGTACGGACAGTTGTTTTGCCATCTGATTGCGAACAGGTCCTGCGCGGTGAAAGCCATGGGGGCTCAACCTGATCGGCTATCCTGGGGGCGATTCAGGAAGGCTTCTCATGCCCATCAGATTTCGTCAGCGCAAGTCCTTCGGCCCGCTGAAGCTCAATTTCACGCAGTCCGGACTGTCTTCGTGGAGTATCAAGATCGGTCCGTGGACCTGGAACTCCCGCACCAGGAAGAATAGCGTCGACCTTCCCGGCCCGCTGAGCTGGCGTCAACGCTGAGTATCAGCTAGTCGCTCTGCACTTCCTCGACCCGGCGCCGCAGCAGGCAGAACTCGTTGCCCTCCGGATCGGCCAGCACGTGCCAGGATTCGGCGCCCGTCTGTCCGATGTCGATCTTGCGCGCACCCGCGTCGAGCAGCCGCGCCAACTCCGCGTCCTGATCGCGGTCGGTGGGATTCACATCCAGATGCAACCGCAGCTTCTCGCGTTTCCGCTCGGCACTGGGACTGAACAGCAGGGTGAATTGAGGTCCGCCGGGTACAGATCCTGGCGGGCCGATCTCCACATCGCCGTCCTCCTGGTCGATTTCGACGTAGCCGAGGACTTCACACCAGAAGTCCGCCAGCAGTCGCGGGTCGGCACAGTCGATGACGAATTCGGTGATCCGGCAGGCCATGCCTGCGACAGTACGCGCGCACGCCGTTCGACGCGGCGAATCTCCCCGCCACCGTGCGGACGAGTGCGCGTCCACGACGGAATGCGGGTAGTCGACTACTCGTGAGGTTGTCGATCGGGACGATGACGATGGGTGTGCCCGCTCGGTGAGCGCGCAGACAGCATCCCGTCACTGCGGAAAGGGCTGACGATGACTGCCGACATGAATACCAACCGGATCGGCGACTCCGTCGTGGTGGACGAAGCGGTGTCGACCGGGTATGACCGTGGCTTCCTCGGGCCGAGTATCGGGGTTCCGGAGCTCGATGCCGCGGTGCGCGGGGACGCGGTGCGCCTCGACGGTTCCGAAGTCATCGGGTACACGCATTTCTCGTTGGCACTGAGTGCCACGCGGCGCTTTGCCTTCTGGGTGGGCTGGAATATCGATGGTGGCGCGATGAAAAGGATCGGGAGGCGCGGTATCGATTTCGTCAAAGACTCGCGGATCCCGGCCGATGTGCAGGTGGGTAATGAGCTCTACCAGGGTAATCGGCTCGATCGTGGGCACCTGGCGCGGCGGGCCGACCTGCTGTGGGGCAGTGAGAGCGAAGCGGAGAAGGCGAATATCGACTCGTTCTTCTACACCAACATCACCCCGCAGATGGACGACTTCAATCAGAGCAGCCGCCGTGGGGTGTGGGGGCAGCTCGAAGACGCGGTGTTCGACGATGTCGACGTCGACGACCTGAAGGTGACGGTGTTCGGGGGACCTGTCTTCCGCGCCGATGACCGCGTCCACCGCGGGGTGGCCTTGCCGAAGGAGTACTGGAAGGTGATCTGCTTCGTCGAGGCGGGCAGGCTTACCTGCCGCGCGTTTCTGCTGACTCAGCAACTCGATCTGCGCGAAGCGCTCGAACTCGACGAGTTCCGGGTGTTCCAGGTCGCGCTGACCGAGATCGAAGAGCGGACTCGGCTCCGCTTCCCGACTGCCCTGCACGACGCCGACACCCTCGCGACCACCGAGCTGACCGGGGCGCGCGAACCGCTCGAGTCCACCGCCGATATCCGGTGGTAGCGGGTCGCGAAGTGGAGGTGGCGGTTGCCGGCCCGGTAGGGGCAGCGCCCGGGTGGGCGCGCTGGTGCGCGGCAACCGCCTGCCTGCCGGTCCAGGAGATCGGCCATCCCGTCCCCGGCGGCGGTCTGTGGGTGATCCAGATCGGCGATACCCTGCCGTGTTGACTCCAAACAGGGGCGGTTCGTGACTGGCTGGAGCCTGCCCTCCTCAGTGGCAGTGGTCGCCGATCCCCGGCTACAACCCCGCATTCGGCACGGCCCCGATGACGGTCAGATCGGCAGGGCCCCGCGCATTGGCGAGTGAACTGACCGTCGCCGTGCCGAACACACCCTTGCGGTCGTACACCGCCGCCGTGCCGATCACGATGCCGTCCTGCGCGATCCGGTCGAGGCCGATCAGCCCGGCCTCGCCGCCCTCCGGCAGCCGGGTCAGGGTGAGCGTCGCGTCGGCATTGATGTATTCGAGGCCGTTGCTGCCGAGATTGGCGATCACGTTGGTCACGTCGGCCAGGCCCGCGACGAACTGGAACGGCGTCGGTTGCTCACCGGCCACGACCGCGACCGGATGGTGCCAGATTCCGGTGCGCCCGGTGTTGTGGTGGGTGCGTGGATCCGGGCCCCAGCCCGCGTCCTCGCTGAAGTACACCCGATCCTGGCCCGGCGCGGGAAGACGATCGGTCGGCGGGGGATCGGCGGTCGTGCCGGGTGACCAGCAGATGCCGTCCGGTGCGGTTCCTGGGCGCAGGTACAGCGCACCGGCGCGGGCGACCGGTCTGTCGTCCTGGATCAGGACTACGTCGAACAGCGCCAGCCGCCGCCCGTCGCGAACCACGGTGAGGCGAGTCCGGCAGGGGCGCATGAACACCGGACGGAACAGGTCGAGCGTCCATCGGACCGGGCGCAGGTCGGAGCGGCCCCTGGCCGTGACCTCACGTTCGACCGCTCGTGCCAGGGCGGCGCCGACTGCCATACCCCGCAGCTGGCCGCCGTCCCAGCCGCTGCCCGCGTGCGGCTCCGGGATCAGCACCTCGGCGTGTGCGCGCGACTCGGATATCGCGCGAAAGAATGCGTGGCTCACCGGCGGACTCCTTTGCGGTATCGGCAGTCTCGCCTGACACGCGGCGTCGGTGGCGCGCGACTCATCGGAGATCCCCGTAGTGGTGAGTCGGCGAATACTTCATCTTGCGCCCGATCTGCGCGGTTCGCTACCCGGGCGACCGGAATCATCGGTGCCGGTCGGTTCGGTGGGACAGAATCAGGTCCGAACTCGCTGGAACGATCGGCGGGCCCGACGAAAGCCATGGTGGAGTTGTGTCGTTGCTGGAAAACCTTGTTCGTGGCGCCGCGGGGAAGGCGTTGTCCGCGCCCGGCGCGGTCTTCGACCTGCTGCCGATTCGGCGTCCCGTCGTCGACGGGCAACGTCTGAGCGGCAGGATGCAGATGTTCTCCGCCATCGGCAAGCGCGACCTGCTGGCGCTCACGCCGCCTACCGCTGCGCGGCGCCGAAGGCTGGACTGGTTCATGAGCCTGGCGACCACCGTGGCGACCGGCCCGGTCGAGACCGCCGAGATCGCCGTCCCCGGTGCCCTGCGCGCGCGGATCTACACGCCGCACAGCGCGGACGGCGCGCTGCTGGTGTTCATCCACGGTGGTGGATGGCACGTGGGCAGCATCGACGGCTACGACGGGCTGGCCCGTTTCCTGGCCGACCGGGCCGGTGTCACGGTGCTGACGGCCGACTACCGGCTCGCCCCGGAACACCCGTTCCCGGCCGCCTACGACGATGTCGCCGCGGTGTTCCGCTACGTGGTCGACAATGCCGAGTCGCTCGGTGCCGACCCCGCCCGGATCGGCATCGGTGGCGACAGCGCGGGTGGGAATCTGGCCGCCGCGGTGGCCTTGCATCTGCCTGCCCGGTATCGCCCCGCGCACCTTTCGCTGCTCTATCCCGCCGTGGACGGTGACCTCGACCGTCACGTCTCGAGCGACCTGTTCACCACTCCGCTCGACAAGGGCTGCGTCGAACGGGCCATCAACTGGTACGCGGGCACCGAGCAGCATCGCGTGGATCCACGCTTCTCCGTGCTGTCCGCCGACGATGTCAGCGCGCTGCCGCCGACCTATGTGGCCACCGCCGGGATGGATGTCCTGCGCGACCAGGGAACCGCCCTGGCGGATCGGCTCCGCGCCGCAGGCGTCCCGGTCCGGCTGCGCCAGTTCGACAACCTCCCGCACGGATTCGCCAGCACGCTCGTCGATCCGCAAGCGCGTTCGGCGGCAACAGAATTCGCCGAGGCCGTCCGCGCCGGGCTCGGGTCGGGCAAGGCATAGCCCGCTCCGCGCGCCGGAACGGGTCAGTCGTCGGCGGGTGCTTCCGCTGACCGTTTCCGGCGCGCTGTGGTCTGGTCGATGCGCGGATCCTCGGTCACCGCATAGTGTTTCACGTATTCGGAGAGGAACGCCTGGACGGTCGCCGTGGCCGGGATGGCCAGCAGCGCGCCGACCGCGCCGAGCAGCGCGCCGCCCGCCAGCACCGCCAGCAGCGCGATCGCGGCATTCACATCGACGGTGCGCGCGGTGATGCGCGGCTGGAGCAGATAGTCCTGGACCCACTGGTACACCACCGCGAACGCGATGACCCAGACCGCGTCGAGCGGATCGACCGACAAGGCGACCAACACCGGCAGGATCGCGGCGATGTAGGTGCCGATGGTCGGGATGAACGCGGAGATCACACCGAACCACACGCCCAGCGCGATGGGATTGGGCAGGCCGAGGATCGCCAGGAACGCGCCGTGCGCGATCGCGGAGACGATGGCGAGCAGCAGCCGTGAGTACAGGTAGCCGCCGGTCTTGTCGATGGCGAGATCCCACGCGTGCAGGAAGGTCTGCTGATGGGCGGGTGGCAGCATCGAGCAGACGGTGCGCCGCACCTTCGGACCGCCCGCGGTGAGGTAGACGCTGAACAACGCGATGGTCAGGACCTGGGCCAGCCCGCCAAGCACGGTCGTCGACACGCCCCAGACATTGTCGGCGGCGGTGCGGGCGTAACCCTCGAGTAGATCGGACTCGCGCAGCAGCCGCTGACTCAGGTCGTGCATCGTGAAGTGCTGGCCGAAGGCGCGATTGACCCAGCCGATGCCCTCGTCGAGCAGTCGCGGCGTCTCGCGGGCCAGGTTCGTGGTGGTCTCCACCAGCAGCGTCACCAGTGCGGCGAGGAAGGCCAGCACGCAGGCGAAGGTGCCGATGAACACCAGACCGGTGGCGAGTCCGCGTGGCACGCCTCGCCGCACCAGCACCGCGACGGCAGGCTCCATCGCCAGGGCGATGAAGAAGGCGACCAGCAGGATGATCAGCAGGCCGAGCAGCCGGTGGAACGCCCAGTCGGCGAGCAGGAACAGCCCGAAGAAGACCAGGGCCAGCGCCATCGCCCGCGGGAGCCACGGCGGCATCCCGGTGCGCGTGCGCGGCCGCGGTTTCGCCGGGGAATCGTTGTCCACGGCTCCCAGTGTCGCCCCGGACGGGCCGAGTCCCCGGCACCGACGCGGCCCTGGACGCATTTCTAGAACACGTTATAGTTTGCCCAGGCGGCGACCATGTCGACGGCGCGTCCGCCCGGAAGGTGGTACAGGTGCGGACCTGGGATTTGTCAGCCGACGTCGTTGTCGTCGGATACGGCGGCGCTGGTGTGGTGGCGGCGCTGGCCGCGCGTGCAGCGGGCGCCGATGTCCTCGCGATCGACCGCTATCTGGGCGGCGGGGCGACGACGCTGTCCGGCGGCATCGTGTACGCGGGTGGCGGCACCTGGGTGCAGCGCGCCGCGGGGATCGACGACGACGTCGAGAACATGCTCGCCTATCTGGAGGCCGAGGTCGGTGACGCGGTGAGCGCGCCGACGCTGCGCCGGTTCTGCGAAGAATCCCCGGCGTTGATCGACTGGTTGTCCGCGCACGGCGTACCGTTCGAGCCGTCGGTGTGCCCGTACAAGACGTCGTATCCGACCGACGACTACTACCTCTACTACTCGGGCAGCGAGAACTCCGGCGGCTACCGGGAACTCGCGAAGCCGCGGCAGCGCGGCCACCGCGTGCACGGCCCCGGTGTATCCGGCAAGGCGTTGTTCGGACCGCTGGCCGAGTCGGCGGCCGCGCGGGGTGTCCGCGTCCGAACCGGGTCGAGGGCAACCCGTCTCGTCGTCGAGGACGGACGGGTGACGGGCGTCGAGGCCGTCACGATCGACGGTGCGCCCGCGGCGGTACGGCGCCGGTTCGCCGTGCTGGCCCGCATTTCGGCGAAACCCGGTGTGTACCACCCGGGTCTGCGCCGGGCGGTGGAGGCGCTACTGGCCCGGATCGAGCGCAAGCACGGACGGCCGGTGCGGATCCAGGCGAAATCCGGCGTGGTGCTCACGACGGGTGGGTTCATCGCCAACCAGGCGATGGTGGCCCGGCATGCCCCCGCGTACCCGTGGTCGCAGGGGCTGCCGCTCGGCACGGCCGGTGACGACGGCAGCGGTATCACCATGGCGCAGGACATCGGCGCGGCGAGCGGCAAGATGGACGCGCTGTCGACGTGGCGCTTCATCGCGCCGCCCAGTGCGCTGTTCGGCTCGATCGCCGTGAATCGCCTGGGGCAGCGCATGATCGACGAATCCCGCTACGGCGCCGCACTGGGCGCGGCCGTCGCGACCAGTCCCGGCAACCGGGCCTGGCTGCTGATCGACGCCGAACTGGAAGCCGAAGCCCGCACCCAGATCGGCCCGCAGTCGGTGTGGTTCCAGCGTATGCAGACCGAGCGGTTGTGGCGGATCGGGCGAGTCTCCGGCCGCACCGTCGAGGAGGTCGCCACCCGCGCCGATATCGACCCGGTCGCCCTGCGCGCCACCGTGGACGCGCACAACCAGGCGATCGAGAACAATCGGCCCGATCCGCTGGGCAAGCCCGACGATATCCGGCGCCCGATTCGCACTGGGCCCTTCGCGCTGCTGGACATCTCGTTCACCGCACGGCTCACCTACCCGATGCCCATGCTCACCCTCGGTGGTCTGCTGGTCGACGAGGACACCGGCGCGGTTCGCGCCGAATCCGGCGACATCATCCCCGGCTTGTTCGCGGCGGGGCGCGCCGCGGTCGGTATCTGCTCGAACTCCTACGTCAGCGGCCTGTCCCTGGCCGACTGCGTCTTCTCCGGCCGCCGCGCGGGCGCACACAGCGTCCAGTCTGCGCCGCACAGCTGACCGCGAAACAGTCGGGGGCGGGGGGGGGGTGGGACCAGCCCCCCCCGGCGCACACCCGCCCCCCGGGGGGGGGGGGGGGGGTGGGGGCCACCGACTATTGGCGCCCCACGGGGA
>NZ_JBSGVD010000005.1:237354-297439 GCF_053608285.1 Nocardia sp. NPDC055053
CGGGCGCCGCGGGCTCTCTGCTTGCGCCCCGGCGGGCGGGGGGCCCCACCCGGCGTCCCGGGGGCGCCCAACTGCGGCCCTTCATGGGGGGGGGGGTGGGGGGTGACCCCCCCCCCCCCCGACCGGATCACAGCGGCAGCAGGTGGTGCTTGCGTGGGTAGCGGACGACCTTCTTGTCGCGCAGCAGGTGCAGGGCGCGGCGGATTTCCAGACGGGTGGTCGACGGCTCGATGACGCGGTCGATGTAGCCGCGCTCGGCGGCGATCCACGGGGTGGCGATGGTCGCGTTGTAGAAGTCGATCATCTGCTGGCGGATCGCGCCGCGCTGGTCCTCGGGGGTGGCGTCGAGGATCTTGCGCTGGGTCAGGCCGACGGCGCTCTCGGCGCCCATGACCGCGATGCGCGCGGTCGGCCAGGCCAGGTAGGCGTCGCAGCCCAGCGCCTTGGCGCCCATGACGGCCCAGCCGCCGCCGTAGGCCTTGCGGATCACGACGGTCACCTTGGGGACGGTGGCCTCCACGTAGGCGAACAGGAACCGGCCGCCGCGCTTGATGACGCCCGCCTTCTCCTGTTCCACGCCGGGCAGGAAGCCGGGGGTGTCGACCACGAGCACCAGGGGGATCTCGAAGGCGTTGCAGATGTGGATGAAGTGCGAGGCCTTGTCGCTGGCCTTCGCGTCGAGCGCGCCCGCCAGTACGGTCGGCTGGTTGGCGACCACACCGACGGGCCTGCCGTCGACCCGGGCGAAGCCGGTGATGATGTTCTCGGTGGCGGCAGCGCCGATCTCGTGGAACTCGCCGTCGTCGAAGATCCGCAGCAGCACGTCGTGCATGTCGTAGACCATGTTGTCGGAGTCGGGGACCAGCTTGTTCAGCGTGAGGTCGGACTCGGTGACCTCCGGCTCCAGGCCGGGATTCACGATCGGCGGGAGTTCGGTGGAGCTCGACGGCAGGTAGCTCAGGTAGGTGCGCACCCAGTCGAAGGCGGCGGGCTCGTCCTTGGCGACATGGTGGATGTTGCCGTAGGCGGCCTGGTTGTAGACGCCACCCAGTTCCTCCATGTCGACCTTCTCACCGATGGCGTCCTCGATGATCTTGGGACCGGTGACGAACATGTGCGCGCTCTCGGTGGCCACCACGACATCGGTGCAGATCGGCTGGTACACCGCACCCGCCGCGCAGTTGCCCAGGATGAGCGAGACCATCGGCACCGCACCCGAGAGCGGCTCCATCATGGTCGCCAGCTCGCCGTACCAGCGCAGCGACGACACGGCCTCCTGCACGCGCGCGCCGCCGGAGTCGTTGATGCCGACCAGTGGACAGCCCATCTTGCCCGCGAGGTCCATGATCGCGGCGACCTTGCGGCCGAACATCTCACCGATGGTGCCGCCGTAGACGGTCTGGTCGTGGGAGAACACGGCGACCGGACGCCCGTCGACCAGGCCGTGCCCGGTGACCACACCGTCGCCGTAGAGGGAGTTCTTGTCGGTGGGGTTGCGCACGAGGGCGCCGATCTCGATGAAGGTGCCCGGGTCCATCAACATGTTGATGCGATCGCGGGCGGACGGGATGCCTTTGCGGGCTCGCTTGGCGGCCCCCGCCTCTCCGGCCGGTTCCTGCGCAAGCGCCAGCTTTTCCCGCAGGTCGGCAAGCTTTTCGGCAGTAGCACTCATCTATTACATCCAGATTGTCGCAGTGGGCGCCGTCACCGCGTCCGGTGGGCGTTGTGCCACAGTACCGGGGCCGCCGGGGAAGACCCATCCCGCCGGGGTTGTGAGCCTTCACCACCCACGCGTGGTCAGCCGTCGAGCAGGTGGGGCAGGCCGGCTCGAAAGCGGTCTGCGTCGATGGCTTTGGCGGCGGCGAAGGCGGGTGGGGAGACCAGCGGGAAGATCTGGGCGCGGGGGCCCGGGTCGTCGGCGGAGTCGAGAATGGCATTGGCGGCGGCGCGACCGGACTCGTTGGCGCCTTCCATGGTGGCCAGGTCGATATGGCTGCGGACGTGGTCGCCGCCGAAGTAGAGGTTGGGGATCGCGCAGTGCGCGTCGGGGCGGTTGTCGTAGGAGCCGACGGTGTTCACCAGCAGCGGGGTCTCGTTGTGGATGCCACCGCCGGACCAGGTGATGCCGGGGTCGAGGTGCCAGGAGTGGATGTCCTCGCCGCGCAGCCAGCCGGTGCCGGTGTTGAGCCAGGCCTCGAGCTGGGCCCAGGTTTCGGCGGCGATCTCGTCCGCACTGCATTCCTTGGCGGTGCGGCCGTAGAGGATTCCCGGTGTGTCCCAGTCGGAGATGTCGACCGACAGGCATTCCAGTACCGAGCCGTCGCCGTAGGTGGCGGGGAAATCGCCGACCCACATGGGGGCTTGGCGCAGCGCGGTCAGTGCCCAGGGCGAGCCGAGCGCGGCGATGTGTCCTTCGGGGATGTCGGTCGGGCGGCGCAGGTAGTACTGGATGCCGACCATCCAGTCGGTGACCAGGTTTCGCATCCCCGCCAGGCGCGGATCGGCGTCGAGGATCGACCCGTCGAGGAGGTCGACGGCGCGGTCGACCGGCATGGCGCACAGGTAGTGGTCGGCGGTGACCGTGGCGGTGCCACGCGCGCCGGTCACCGCCGCCGAGGTGATGCGACCGCCGGCCAGCCGCAGCGCGGAAACTCCCTGTCCCATCACGAAACGCACCCCGATCGAGCGCAGGTAGTCGACCCACGGATCGATCCACGCGGCATTGGTCGGGCGGTTGAGGATCCGGTCGACTCCACCGGAGAACTGCGGGATCGTGCCGGAGGCGGCCAGGACCAGTGCCTCACCGATCGTGCCGATGGTGCGCGCCGAGCTGGTCTGCGGTTTCGCGGCGACGGTGATCCGGGTGAGCGCGTTCACCAGGTACTTCCGGTACGCGGGCGACTTGCCTTCGGCCTGCATGATCTGTTCCCAGGTCACGTATTCCCACTGGCCGAAGCGCCGTTCGGTGCTGGAGGTGAACCACACGAGCATCTGTTTGGCGAAGAACGCCAGCTCGTGCGCGGGCAGGTCGGGGACGAAGCCGAGTGCGCCGATGATGCTGTTCTGCACCAGTTCCGGCGTCAGCTGTCCCACTCCGGCCAGTTCTACAGGTGTGAAGATCGGCGGCAGGCCCTCGAATCCGGCGACCGTGCCCTCGACCCGAACCAGATTGTCCAGCACGCCGTTCGGGTTGCCGGGGAACGGAATGCGGCTCATGGTGTCGGGAACGTGCTGATAGCAGCCGGGGAAGAACCGGAAGCCGTGCTCGCCCGGCAACTCCGCGCGGCCGGGTGACGCCGTCCCCGGCACACCCATACTGCGGGCCTTACCGCCGAGGAACGCGGGTTCGTAGACGGTGACCTCGTATCCGCGCTCGGCCAGTTCGTGGGCCGCGCTCAGGCCGGCCATGCCGCCGCCGAAGATCGCGACTGCCCTACCGCCGGACCGCAGCAGTGGCGAGCGGCGGGCGGCAGCGGCGCCCGGGGGAGCGACCGCGAGTGCGGCTCCGGCGACGAGTCCGGCGCGCAACGCGGTGCGCCGGGTGATCGGTGCTGACAACGGTGTCGGCTGATCAGGCATGGTGTTCTCCTGGACCTGCGGTGGTGAGGGTGGCGCGCGGCGGGAACGGTGCCGCGGAGCGAGAGACGGTGCCACGCAGGGTCGTTCGCGTGGTGTGCCATTCGCCGGTCGCGTCGCGGAGCTCGCGCGCCAGATCGGCGAGGACGGCGGGGGTGTGCTGATGGCGCAGCGCGCGCACGGCGAGGCGCAGCGCCCGTGCCGGGGTGTACAGCTCGGCGGGCCTGCGGGTGCGGGAGAAGATGCCGGTGGTGATCTCAGCCAGTTCCGGGTCGTCGACGGCAGTGCGATACAGCTCGATCTCCAAGGGGCGCATGGCCTCACCGCGGGCGAGCCGATTGGTCCAGTGGAAGATCTCGCGGCATTCGGTGATGCGACGGCGCTCCCACTCTGTCAGGGCCGCATCGAGTGCGCGCGGGTCGTCGAGAACCCCGACGACCGACTCGGCGAGTGTCCGTCCGTAATGCAGTGCGTCCCGGATGCCCTGCGCCGTGACGGGGTCCTTGAAATGTCCGGAGTCCCCGGGCAGCGCCCAACCGGGACCCGCGGAGCGCCGGAAGTAGGAGGAGATGCCGGTGGCGGAGCGAACACGACCCACCCGCTCGCAGCCGCGCAGCCGCTCGGTCAGGTCCGGAATCCGTGCCAGGGCTTCGGTATAGCGGCGTTCCGCTGCACCGGGCCCGCGTGCGCCATCGGCGACAGCGGGCGGCTGCACCAGACTGAGCACCAATCCGTCGTCGCACGGAAAAGCTGTGCCGAGGTCGGATGCTTCGCGCCACTGGGCAGCGATATGGCGCGGAGCATCGGCGCTGTCACGCCAGTAGGCGAAGTAGCAGTCGCGCCCACTGGGCACAGTCAGGAACGGTTGCTCGGCGCCCACCGCCCGTGCGATGGTGCTGCGCCGACCGTCGGCCCCGACGACGAGTGCCGCGCGGATCTCCACGACCCTGCCCGCGCTGTCGAGATAACGCACACCGGCACAACGGTTTCCGTCCCACACCACCGAGGTGACCCGGCAGCGCGGCCGGACCTCGGCGCCGGCGGCCACCGCGGTGCGCACCAGCGCCGCGTCGAGCCCGGTACGGCGCACACACATCGCGTAGTCGATCCCGTCGACCGCGGGAAACGCGGAACCGACGCCGTAGCCGGCACCCTGCGCGAAGGCCGTCGTCAGCCGTGGCGCACCGAGAGCTTCGACGGCGGCCAGCGCGTGGAGACGCTGCAGCTCGGCCAGACCGGCGGGCCAGAGCAGATGGGTCGACAGCGTGTCCGACGGAAAGGCGGCGGCGTCGAGAACGACGACTTCGCGACCCGCCCCTGCCAGCGTCGCCGCCGTCGCCGACCCCGCGCAGCGCGCGCCGACCACGACGACGTCAGCCCGTTCGACCGCTGTGGCAGGGGAATCGACCATGAGAACCGCCTCGGTCAACAAGTCTCGGACAGTGTGTCCGATTGATGATGAGGTGATCCGAGCGAAGGTGTCAATAGCGAACCCGCGCAACAGGATTGCCGGTGCCCGCACCCGGCCGCCGAACTGCCCCGGCGCGCGACGGGCACAATGGGCGCATGGTCAATGCCAGCGCACCAGCCTCGACACCGGCAACGGTCCGCCGATGCCCTCGCTGACCCGGGTCCCGCGATCAGCGCGCAAACCCGCCGACGACCGGCGCGCCGAGTTCGAGCGCCGGGTCCTGACCGCGGTCGAGGACCTGCTCGCCGACGGCACGCCGTTCACCGAGATCGCCGTGCAGAAGATCGCCGCCGCCTCCGGTGCGGCGAGATCGACCTTCTACCGCTACTTTCCGGACAAGAGCCGGTTGCTGATCCGGATGGCGGAGCTGGCGACCACCGATCTGTTCGCGGCGGCGGAACTGTGGTGGAGCGCCGAGCACACCGATCAGCAGGCCGGTGTCGTGCAAGCGATGCGGGCGATGATCGGCGGTTTCCGCGACCACCGCTACCTGCTGCTCGCGCTGAGCGAAGTCGCCTCCTACGACCGGGAAGTCGGCGCCTACTGGCGCTCGCGCGTGACGACGTTCGCCGAACTGGTGCGCGCGCGGCTCGAGGCCGAGCGGACGGCGGGCCGCGTCGGGCAGCAGCTCGATCCGCGGGCCACCGCGCTGGTGCTCACCTCGATGGTCGAGCGCACGATTTCCGTCGCGTTCGCCGCCGAAACCGGTATCGGCGACGAGGAATTGGCCGAGGCGCTCGGCCGCGCGATCTGGCTCGTCATCTACGGCGACGCGCCCTGACGGGTCTGCCGGTCAGGCGTTCACCGCAGCTTCTCGCAGAACCGGCAGCAACGCCTTGGCACCGACCATGTGGTTCTGTCCGGCCAGCGTGCGATGGGTCGCATGGGGGAGGGCTTCGGCCAGCTGACCGGCCACCTGATGCAGGCCGGACGGGCTCTTCTCGCCGACCGCGACAAGCACAGGCAGGTCGATACTCGTGAACCGTTGCACCGGTGGCAGAACCTCGGTCAGGCCGATGTCGTACATCAAGGTCGGAGCGAGGGCCTTCATGGTCTTCCAACCGGGAAACAACGGCAACAGCGCGACGAACGCGCGCGGCATGCCGATTCCGCGGAGGAAGACCTTCAGCGCCCGGGCGTTCTCGTCGGCCGCGAGCAGGGCGCCCACCTTCTCGGCCAACCGGGCGTAGGAAACCCGTTCGGCCTCGTCGTGCACGTAGGACGCGTCGTAGATCGCCACCGCGGCGATCTTGTGCGGCATGCGCGCCGCGGCTTCGAGAGCCAGGGCCGCGCCCGAGGAATGGCCGTAGAGGATCGCGGTGCCACCGGCGGCATCGACCAGCGCCTCGATGTCGTCGACCTCCCGCTCCCTCGCGTACGGCATCGTGTTCCCGCTGTCGCCGCGGCCGCGGCGGTCATAGTTGTAGACGGTGAACTCCGTGGCGAACACCGCGGCGTCGGCGGTGATGGGCCGGAACTTCCGGAAGCACGTGGCGCCGGTGATGTAGATCAGCGCCGGACCGTCGCCGGAAACGTCGTAGGCGAGTTCCGTGCCGTCCTTCGATGTGGTCGTCCTCATGGTGGTGATGACGGTTCCGAACGCCGAAACTCATCGGATCCCGCGATTCCGGTGCTCCGCATCAGGTGGATTACAACCGATGACAGCGCCGATTTGGCGTGCTGGAATGGGAAAAACCAGCCGATCTCGAGCAGCCAGGACCGGTGGGGCCGTGCTTGCCGGTGCCGAGGAATGGGTACTCGTGGACACCACTTCCAGCCGCGGCGACGACCAGCCCGTCGACCTCGCGTCACGCCTGCGCGCCGAACTCGTCCTCGGCGGCGGGGCCACCGTCCTGCAGGTGTACGGGGAGATCGATGCCTGTACCGCGGCCCGGTGGCGGGACATCCTCGACGACGCCGTGCGGACCGCGGGGGAGCACGGCCACCTGGTGGTCGACATCAGCGACGTGACGTTCATGTCGTGCCGTGCCATCTTCGACATGGCCGCCTGCGCCAAGGCGTACCGCAACGGCGTCGCTCGGATGAGCGTGGTCGACCCCGTGCCCTCGACGATCGACCGCATCGTCACCGCCGCGGGCCTCACCGAATGGCTGCCGCTGTACACCGACCTGGCCGAAGCCACGGCCGACGCTCCTACCGCGCGTGCGGACCCGGCTGCTCGGCCACCGGCCGAGTACCCGGCCCCACCCGGACTCGGTGTGCCGAAATCGGCGACAACCCGATTCGGGCTCCCGTGATCGGGTACGCGCGCGGTGTGACTGACATGAACCTGCTGGAGATAGCGGAGCGGCGCGGGCCGTTCGCCGTCGTGTACATGGACGCGTCACCCGACACCGAGGACTCCGCACAGCCGTCGGCCCTGCGCTGCCGATCCATCCGGGAACGGCTGGTGACCGCGGGCGCGGGCCAGGGCATGCTCGACCTGTTCGACCGCGCGATCACCGACATCCCGCCGGGGCGCGGCCGGGCGGGCAGGCTGCTGATCCTGGACGAGAACACCGTCCACGTCGACGAGTACCTGCCCGAAACACCCGCGCGGGATGTCGTCCGGGTGTCGGCGCTGCCGTACTTGATACCGCTGCTGCGTCAGCACGCGGTGCAGCAGGAGGTGCTCGACACCTTCGCGGCCGAATTCGGCCGTGCGGGCGGCCTGGCCGTCGCCGGACTCGGCGCGACCGCCGAGGCGCTGCGGATGGCCAATGTCGATCGCCTGCTGATCGACCCGGACCGGCTCGGCGACCGCACAGTCCTGGTCGGCGCCGACCGAGCGCAGGTGGTCGCGGGCCCGGACGGGCCGGCGAGCTGGACCGCGGGCACGGCACCACACCAGACCTGCCGAGCCGATGAAGCCCTGCCCGTCGCCGCGCTCCTGATGGGCGCCGAAGTGACCACGGTATCCGGTGGCCTGCCGTCGGAAGACGGCGTAGCCGCGTTCGTCCGTCAACGCTGACATCGATTCGAGAGAGGTGATCACCCATGGCCATCTGCGAAACCTGCGGTAACGACTACGCCCGATCCTTCACCGTCAGCCGTAATGGCGACAGCTGGACCTTCGACAGCATCGAATGTGCCGCATCGAAACTCGCACCGAGCTGCGCGCACTGCGGCTGCCGGATCCTCGGCCACGGCGTCGAGGCGACCGGCACCGTGTACTGCTGCGCCAGCTGTGCCCGCATGGCAGGCCACAACGAGCTCGTCGACAGTGCGTGAGCGGACCCAGGACATGACGTCCCGGAAATCGGAGGCAGCATGGTCGAGGTGACGCACAGGGCGCAAGCCTCGGTGGACGAGGTGTTCGCCGTGCTCGCCGACGGATGGCTGTATTCGGGCTGGGTGGTCGGCGCTGCCCACATCCGCGAGGTCGACGAGGCGTGGCCCGCGGAAGGCGCGCGGATCCATCACAGCGTCGGACCGTGGCCGTTGACCATCGAGGACACGACCTCGGTCCGATCCGTCGACCCGCCGTACACGCTGGAACTCGATGCCAGGCTCTGGCCGGTCGGCGCCGCCGTCGTCCGGCTGGAACTGCGCGCGACCGGCCCGGCGTCGTGCGAGATCACGATGAGCGAACGCGCGGTACGCGGGCCCGGCCGATTGATCCCGCACGCGGCCCAGGCGGTTCTGCTCGTGCCGCGCAACCGCGAATCGCTTGCCCGCCTCACCGATCTGGCGGTCGGCCGGAACCCGAGCACGACGCCGTAGCCGCTGCGGGATACCTCAGACACGCAGAGCGGCGTCCTCCCGGCTCCCCATTCCCGTGGCGAATTCGTGGACGCGCAGCGGTCCACCTGAGTGTGGATCGAGCGGCGGCGTAGCGCTGCCCGCGCCGCTGCGCAGACCGCCCAGCATGTGGTGGATCGCCTCTTGGGAGCTGAAACGGGGTTCCCACCCGAGTTCGGCCCGTGCCCTGCCCGTGTCCATGAGGGGCAGATGCATCATCGCGTCGAACAGGTCCGGTGAGGCCGGGACCAGGCGCGCGTGCCATCCCGTCGCCAGCGCGGTGCGCACCAGCATCGGCGGGACCTCCACGGTGCGGGCACCGAGCGCGGCGCCCAGCGCAGCCCGGTCCACCACCGGCTCGGCCGCCAGATTGAACGGGCCACGCGCCTGGGTGGTGACGGCGAGCGCGTAAGCCTTCCCGACATCGCGGCTGTGCACAGCCTGGAACCTCAGCCCGCGGGGGAGCAGCAGGATCGGCAGGACGCCGGGCCGGACGAGTCTGTTCGGCAGCAACGGGCCGAGGAACAGCCGCCGCTGTTCACTCGCGGCTTCGCGCCGGAAACTGAACGCCGGTCGCATCCGCACAACCCGGCGGTCGGGATATTCGGCTTCGAATCGGTCGAGAAGCCGTTCGACATAAGCCTTTTCGCGCATATACCCGGCGGCAGGCCAGCCGTCGGTCGGCCAGCTCTCCGGCACCCGGCGCTGGTCGTCGCAGGGTGAGTACGCACCCACCGACGAGGCATAGACGAGTGCGGGAACCTGCGCCGCGGCGACGGCACGCAACACCCGTTCGGTTCCGCCGACATTGGCGCGCCAGGTCGTCAGCGGTTGATGGGACGGCTGGAACAGCCAGGCCAGGTGCACCACCACGTCCGCGCCGTGGAACAACGACTCCAGGTCGTCGGTGCGCACGTCGGCGCGTTCCCACCGCACGCCCGGCCGCTCCTCGGCGGGCATCCGGCGGGCGATGCCGACGATCTCGTCGACCTGTGCTTCCCCTGCCAGCGCTTCGATGACGCTGGTTCCGATGTTTCCGGTGGCTCCGACAATCACGACACGCATGCCTACTCCTCACGTCGTCAGCGACCCCCTTCCTGCGCGCCTACCCGCGGCGGCCGAGGCGAAACCGGCGCCGCTGAGGGCCTCACGCGGGGGCGGTCAGGCTGATTTCAGCGGAGCGAAGATCGTTTCGAGGTGGTGGGTGACGTCGTCCGCCGAGACAGGGCAGGCGGCGTATCCCAGGTAGCCGTCGGGGCGAACGACATAGACGGCGCCCGGACCGGCGTGGTACCGCCGTGCGAAGTCACCGTCACGGTCACGGATGATCGGCAGCGTTGTCTGCGCGATGAGGGCGTCGGGTGCGGCGATCAGGTAGGTATCGAGCCTGCCGCCGGTCACTGCCCGGATGCGCTCGACCCAGGCTTCGATGGTGTCGATCGCGGCGGCGTCGCAGGTGCCGTCGACATAGCCGAGAACGGTGTGGTCCGGGCCGGTGAGCAGGGTGAACAGCCGGAAGGAGTCGGTCACCGCCGCTCGGGTCAGTCCGGTCGCGTCCGGGGCGCGGCTGCCCGCCGATGGTGCCGGTGCGCCGGCGGCGGATTCGGCCACGACGGGACTGTCGCGATAGTCGATCAGCAGTTGGGCTTCGCGCCGCAGGACCTGTTCGGGGTCGGTTTCCCCGGCGCCGATGCCCTCCCTGGCATGGCGCACGGTGCGGCCGACGACTTCCTCCCCCACGGGCCTGCGTTCCGCGTCGTAGCTCGCCAGCAGATCCGGCGCGGCCACACCCGCGACCGCGAGGGCGAGCTTCCAGGCGAGGTTGTGCGCGTCCTGGATGCCGGTGTTCATGCCCTGAGCGCCCGTGGGCGGATGAATATGGGCCGCGTCGCCCGCGACGAAAACCCGCCCCCGCGAATAGGAGTCGACGATGCGGTGGCTGATCCGGAACACCGACGACCAGCGCATCCGCGACGCGGTCGTCGGTTCGGGTGCCAGCCGGTCCAGGACGGCCTGGATGTGGGAGAGTTCGGGCGCGGGTCCGCTGCTGATGCCGTGCGCCACCTTGTCGCCGTCGGTGATCTCGAGCTCCGGCGGCACGCGCATCGACACCCGGTAGCGGTGGTGGCCCGGCAGCGGGATGCAGACCAGCACGTCATCGGTGACGCCGTCGGTCCGGTGCATCGCCCGCACGCCGTAGCCACGCGGTTGCGACCAGTCCAGTTCCACATCGCCGAGCATGTACTGCTCGGTGAACGCCGCGCCTTCGAAGCTCAGGCCGAGTGCCTTGCGGACGGTGCTGTGCGCGCCGTCGCAGCCCACCAGATAGCGCGCTCGGACGGTGTGCTCGCCGTCGGGTCCGCGGAGTGTGGCCTCGACGCCGTCGTCATCCTGGGTGAACCCGGTGAGCGCGACGCCACGCTCGATACGCGTCCCCATCGACGCCAGCCGCTGCCACAGAACGCGTTCGGTCTCGTACTGGGGAATGCCGACGAACCCGAACGGCACGTCGGGCGGCAAGCTCAGCTCCAGCCGGTCTGCTTCGATCCCGTTGACGTAGACGAGCTGACCGCGCAGCTGAATCGAGGCGTCGAGGATCTCCCGCAGGACACCCATCGCCTCGAAGAGCTCCAGCGTGCGCGGCTGGATTCCGACCGCTTTCGCATACCGCGGTGGACTGGCCAGCGCGTCGACGATCCGGCAGCGTACCCCGCGCCGAACCAGTTCGACGGCCGCTGCCGATCCCACCGGACCGGCGCCGACGATCAGGACTTCGGTGTCCACCATGCGACATCACCTCGTGCTGGAAGAATCCGCGTCAGTGTTGTGTGCCGATCGTACGCCGAGGGGCCGTGGGGACACTACGAACGGATTCGGTCGCTCAGGGCATCTCGACCGTTTCGGCCCTGGCGATCTCGTCGATGGCCCGCCGGACGCTGTCCTGTGCGGGTACCCGCGCCAGCCCGGCCAGGTAGGCGATGAGCAGCACCGCGGCGGGCTGCGGGTTCGTCGCGGTGTGGCCGGGTTCGTTCGCGTCGTCGACCCCGAGCGCGCCGGTGAGCGCGCCGACGACAGCGGTGGCGTCGATGCGGGAGAACCACGTCGCCGACTGCCGCACCACCGCCTCCAGCACGGCCCGCACATCGTCGCCGGTGAGCCCGTCGGGATGCGCGATCTCCAGCAGTTCCCGCACGATCGCCGCCAGCACCGAGCTGACCTGGTCGGCGGGGAGCTCGGCGAGGTCAGCGACCGCCTCGGTGAACGCGGGTTCGTCGGCCGCGTGCGCCGCGGTGACGGCGGCCTCGACGGCGGTAGCGATCGTGCGAGCTGACGACGGCCAGTCGGTCGGCCACATGGCGCGGTTCTCCTCACGGGTCGGCGTGCCACGTCCGCGCGCGGCACGCCGCCAGCGTAGTCAGTGCGGCGGCACGGTCGCTCGTCCGCTCACGCGGGACGCTCGAGCGGAGTATCGGGGTCGCCCGAATTGCGCAGCGCGACAATCTGTTCCGGAACCCAGTAGATCCGGCCGAACTCGAACTCCTGGTAGACGCCGTCGTCGTGGGTGATCTCGTCCGAGGCGGGCCAGCCGAGCTCACCGTTCTCGGATCCGGCCGCCGACCATCGCGCGCCGATCGCACCGTGGACGCGATACGCGGGTTGCCCGGCGCGGCGGTAGACGGTGCCGCCCTGGAAGGTCTGCGCGAGACCGGGACCGGTGCCGCGCGGGTCGGGCAGTTCGGCGTGCTCGGTGGTCGGGTAGCCCAGCGGTCCTGCCTCCCAGCCCAGTTCGGCGTACTTGGTCATGATCGCCGTCGGGATCGCGTGGGCGTCGGTGTCGGGGTGCCAGTAGACGTACCCGTGCTCGAACTCGGCGAAGCGGCCGAGGCCGTCGGGAGTCGTGAGTTCGCCGTCGGTGCGCCGGGTGCCGAGCCAGGGCGATGCCGCCGCCCTGTCATCGATGGCGTTCGGTGCGGTGCCGGCGAAGGCGGCGACATAGCCCGCGAAGACGTCCCAGGGAAAGTTCGGGCCCACGTCGGTGTGCGTGCCGATGCCCAGCGCCCGGGTCACGTACTGGTGATCGGCGATGCCGTCGCCCACGTGGTAGTCCGGGGCGATGACGGCCGTCGAATAGCCGTGCCGGTGTGCGCTGCGGACGGCGAGGTAGGCCGCGATCCGCAGGTCGTCGTCGATGGACAGCCACTGTGCCCGCGACCACGCGACCCGGCTGCCCGCGAAACACAGGTTCACCGTGAACGGATTGGCCGACAGTACCGACCAGGAAGCCAGCTCCTCCGGCACGACCCGCACCACGATCGCGTCACGCAGGGTGTAGTGGTAGGAGACGCCGTTGGCGGGGTTGTTGAGGTAGGCCGCCAGCGATTCGGCGGTGCCGTTGCCCTCCTGGGTGTGCAGGAGGAAGTTGGTGATCCGCGCTCCGTCGCGCGGGGAATGTGAGCGGCCGAGCCGGTCGAGCTCGGTGAACTGCGGCACCGGGACCGAGCGATCCAGGTTCCACTGCCCGAAGTCGGGCGCCACAATGTCGTTGACGTCGACGTGGGTGCCGTCGATGAGCGGGCCGGGATTGCTCGGGGTATCGATGATCCGCTGGTACAGCACCGCTCTGGGCTCGCGCTCGGCGCCCGACCAGGCGCGGGTCTGCCACACCCAGCTGAAATCGCCGCGACTACCGACCACGTTGTCCTCGATCGCCCACGCGCACACCCGCGAATGCCCGTAGATGCCGGTCCATTCCGTACCGAGCACCGCGTTGACACCCCGGAAGAACTCGACGGCCGTCTGGTTCCACTGCGCGAGCGAGATGTCCTCGTCGACGGCGAAGAAGATCGGCGCCTGCCGCGGCCCGCCGACGCTGAGATGGGTGGCCAGCGCCTGCTCGGCCATCCGCCTGCCGCCGTCGAATCCCGTCGTCCAGTCCGAGGGGGTGACATTGCCGGGTTTGCCGTATTGCCAGATGGATACGACATCCAGGCCCGCCGCGGCGAGTGCGCGTGCGTACTCGGCGGTGATCGGTTTGGCGCCGAAATTCGCACCCGGCCTGCTCGGTGCGACATAGGCGAGGACCGCCGAGTGCCCCGCTGCCACGATGGCGGCGGGATCGATGAGACGGGCGGCGAAATCGACAGCTGTCGACATGGTTGACCCCCTGCATGACTTCAGAACTGTTGGCATGACTCACGCTGGTGCCCGAGAATCGGCACCGGGTGACCGAGGATCTCACCCAGCACCCATTCTAATCGAAACACTCAGCCCTGCATCGCGATTCATAGACGAACCGTCTGACAGTCTGGACTTACGCAGTTTCACTCATGGCAGCAACCGCACGAACAGCCGCGCACGGTGTCGCACTGCCGGCGAAAAGGCCGGTCAGTAGGCGATGAAGAGGATCTCGTCGCGGGTGTAGTCGTGGTCGGGATGGTTCTCGGCGAGGTGCGCCTGGGTCTGCGTGACCAGGTGGTCCTCGTCGACGCCGGTGATCAGGGTTCCGCAGGGGCAGTTGAGGCGGGTCTTCATCGGTGTTCTCCTGTGTGATTCGACGCGTCCGGCAATCTGCTGGACAGTAGTTCGGATTGTATTCCAGTTCCTGTGTTAGCGTGAGGCATGGGACCTGTAGACGAGATTTCCGCCGAGGCAGGTGCGCTGTTCGCCCTCGCCGAGCAGGTCACCGGATTCATGCCGGCCGACGAGGGGCGCGCGCTGTATGCGGCCGCCCGTGAGTACGTGGGCACGGGAACCATCATGGAAATCGGCACCTACTGTGGCAAGTCGGCGATCTATCTGGGCGCCGCGGCGCGGGAAACCGGCGCCACCGTGTTCACCGTCGATCACCATCGCGGTTCCGAGGAGCATCAGCCGGGCTGGGAGTATCACGACACCACGCTGGTCGACCCGGAGACCGGCGTCTTCGACACCGTGACGGCGTTCCGGCGCACCATGATCCGCGCGGACCTGACCGATACCGTCATCGCGATCATCGGTTCCTCCTCGGCCGCCGCACGCGTCTGGCGGACACCACTGCGCATGCTCTTCGTCGACGGCGGGCACACCGAGGATGCGGCCCAGCGCGACTACGACAACTGGGTGCACTGGGTGGCCGGCGGCGGACTGCTGGCGATCCACGACGTCTTCCCCGATCCGGCCGATGGTGGACGCGCCCCGTTCAACATCTATCGGCGTGCCCTCGACAGCGGAAAGTTCCGCGAACTCTCCGTGACCGGTTCCCTGCGGATACTGCAGCGCACCGCCGCCTGCACCTGACCCAGGGTCGGTGATACTAGCCGAACACGAAGGCGCAGTAAGGGAGACCGATGGATTCCAAATGCGCCGGTGACCGGTGATCGGCACGTGCGCCGCGGCTACGCGGTCGGTTGCTCCAGCGGCGGAGCCAAAGTGGGGATCGGGGGAATGGGGTCGGGGCTCGGGCCGGGCGGGGCAGGGTCAGGGGCAGGCCCGGGTGGGACCGGTGCGGGTGGAACGGGGTCGGGGCGGGGTGGGGGAGGCTGGGTGGGCTCCGGTGGTGTCGGCGGAATGGGTTCCGGTGGGTTGGGGAGCGGGGGTTGGGTCATCGACATCGGTCTCCTTCGGATGGTGGGCGGTCAGTGGAACAGTTCCCGCGCTTTGGTTTTCGCGCCCTGGACCAGCAGGTGCCAGGCGTTGGGGTCGCCGCGCAGGACGGCCGCCGCGGTGTGCTCGATCTGTTCGAGGGTGGCGTGTGGCGGGATCGGTGGCACTTCGGGGTCGCAGCGCACGTCCAGCAGGACAGGTTCGTGTGCGCTGAGCGCCCGGTCCCAGGCCGGTCCGACCTCCTCCGGACGGCCCACCGCGATCGCGGTCAGCCCCTCCGCGCTGGCGACCTCCGCGTACGACACATCCGGAAGCTCCTGTGAATCAGTAAATTTCGGTGCCCCCGACATGGCGCGCAGTTCCCAGGTGACCTGGTTGAGGTCGTTGTTGTGGAAGACGCAGACGACAAGCCGTTGGTCGGGCCAGCGGTCGCGGTAGCGGCGGATGGTTAGTAGTTCGGTCAGTCCGTTCATCTGCATCGCGCCGTCGCCGGCCAGCGCGATCACCGGGCGATCGGGATGGGCGAATTTCGCGCCGATCGCATAGGGCACCGCCGCTCCCATCGACGCCAGTGTGCCCGACAGTGATCCGCGCATTCCGTGCCGCAGCCGCAGACAGCGGGCGTACCAGGTGGTCGAAGATCCGGAGTCCGCGGTGACGATCGCGCCCTCGGGCAGCCGGCTCGACAGCTCCCACACCACGCGCATCGGATTGACGGGGTCGGCATCGAGCATGGCCTGGCGTTCTACGGTCTCCCACCAGCTCGCCACGTTCTTCTCGATCTGGTCGCGCCAGCTCGGGTCGCGATCGGTGGAGAGCTGTTCGGTCAGCGCGGACAGGGTCGAGGCGGCGTCGCCGATCAGGTTCACGTCGGTGGGATAGCGCATGCCGATGCGGGTTCCGTCGGCGTCGATCTGTACGGCCTTGGCTGTTCCCGGTTCGGGTAGGAACTGGGTGTACGGGAAATTCGAGCCGACGATGAGCAGAGCGTCGCAGTCGCGCATCATCTCGTAGCTGGGCCGGGTACCGAGCAGGCCGATCGAGCCGGTGACGAAGGGGATGTCGTCGGGCAGGACGTCCTTGCCCAGCAAGGCTTTCGCCACGCCCGCGCCGAGTCGCTCGGCGACAGCGAGCACCTCGTCGGCCGCGCCGTGTGCGCCCTGGCCGATCAGTATCGCGGGCCGGGTGCAGTGGTTCAGTAGTTGAGCGGCCGCGGCGATGTCCTCCCTCGGTGGCAGGGCGCGAGCCTGGTGCAGGTCGCCGGGCGGGCTCGAACCGACATGTCCGAAGCCGACTTCCGGCGGGCGGAACTGTTCCTGCTGCACGTCGGCGGGCACGATCACCACCGCCGGTGCGGACCGCGTGGTGGCTACGCGGATCGCGCGGTCGAGCGCGGCGGGCAGCTGATCCGGTACGTCGATTTCCACGAGGTATTCGGAGGCGACATCCTTGAACAGGCTCTGCAGATCGATCTCCTGCTGGAAGCCGACCCCGCGGGCGCCGCGTGCGGTCTGGCCGACCAGCGCCAGCACCGGTGCGTGATCGAGTTTGGCGTCGTAGAGGCCGTTGAGCAGGTGGATCGCACCCGGTCCCGACGTGGCGGCGCAGACGCCGATCCGGCCGCTGAACTTGGCGAAGCCGGTCGCGGCGAAGGCCGCCATCTCCTCGTGCCTGGTCTGCACGAACGCCGGGCTGCCTGCCCGGCCGAAGGCGGCGACCAAGCCACCGATCCCGTCACCGGGATAGCCGAATACCTGCTCGACTCCCCACTCCTGGAGCCGGGCGACTATGTGGTCGCCCACTTCGATACCCATGGCCACCTCCAGCTGTTCGGGAGCCACCGTGTCGGCCGTCTACGGATCGGCATGTCTCCTGGTGCCGATATGCCCAGGTCGGCGCCGGCGAAACCGCAGCCACCGAACAGGGGCGGTGATTAGACGGCGGCCGCCCGGGTATGTGCCGGTTGCTGAATGACCGAGTGAAGGCAGATCTTCGGTGCCCGAAAGGATTCCCATGAACACTCAGGAACCCCCGAACGATCATTTCCCCGACGACGCGCGAACCGCACGACCCCACGCCGGCGAATCGATCGAAGACACCCGCAACTGGCCGGGCCTGATCCTCGTCGCCCTCGGCATCGTCCTCCTGGGAGTGACCCTGACCGGCGCAGGCTACGGATTCGAGGGCTGGGCCTTCATCACCGGCGCCCTGTGCGCCATCTGCCTGATCGGCGGCGCCCTGCTGGTCTACGGCGAACACCGCCGGGTAAAGGCCCGCGAGCGGTAACAGCCCAGCCAGGGACTGGCCTGTAACGTAGCCGCGGTGCGTGGGGGATTGTCCGAATGACACCGCGGCTCGCTGCCTCGCTGGCGGCGCTCGAGTCCGCATTCGCGCCGGTAGCTGCGCCGACGAGAATCGAGGCGTGTCCGTGCTGCCGCAGCGCCGACAACCACGCGGCACTCTTGACCAGGCCCCGTCACCTGATGACGGGAGCAGACCTCGGCGCCTACACGTTGCGGGCGATGTCCACGGTGGGCTCTGTCGCCGACTTCCGGTACCTGGCAGGGCGAATACTGCAACTCCTGCATGCCAACGACCCCGAAATGCCGGATATCGAAGTCGTGTACGGCAAGCTTGCCCACGCCGACTGGCGGTCGTGGCCACAGGCCGACGCACTGGCGGCCGTGATGGATGCGTTGTGGATCGACGTGCTAACCCATGAGCCGGCGCGCGGTCAGCTCGACGGTGTCCTGTGCGCGCTCGGAATCGCAGAAACCACGATCGTCCCACGGCTGGGGGAGTGGGGAAGGCTCGGCGATCCTGTGGCGATCTGGCGATTGCACGAGTTCGTGAGACATCACCTGCGCACGCGGAAGGGTGTCATCCTTCCCGCGAACGCCTACTGGGACAGGACATCGTCGACGCATGACGAGCTTGTCCATTGGCTCAACGGCGGACCTGCGCTCGGTGCCGTCGGCGCTGCCTTCGATCGGACCGACGACGTGACGACTCTCGAACTCCTCGCCGAGATCCACACCTTTCTCGACCGCCCCATCGAGGCGATGCGCGGTGCATGAACGCGCTGATTCGGGGTAGGGCGAAGGTGGGCTGGATTTGGGTGTTAGGAGGTGATCCTGATGATGATGCCCGAGATGTGCATGCAGATGATGAACATGTTCATGGGGCTGTTGAACATGATTCCCGGCATGCCGATGATGTGATCACAGAGCGCAACGGAGGTTGTCGTGAACACTGATTCAGGACAGGCCAAGCGGCCTGTCAATGCGGTCCTGGCCGGCCCGTATGGGCACCCGTTCCATCCGATCCTGGTCACCGTCCCGATCGGGGCGTGGGTGGCGAGTCTGATCTTCGACGTGGGTTCGCGCATCGTGGATGATCCCGCGTTCCTGGCTCAGGGCGCACGGTGGTTGATCGCCATCGGTGTGCTCGGTGCGCTGGTCGCCGCCGCCGTCGGATTGCTGGACCTGCTGGCGATTCCTACCGGCACGCCCGCGTTCCGTACGGGCTTGGTCCATATGGGTTTGAACCTGGTGGTGACGATCGCTTTCGCGGTCGGTTTCTGGTGGCGAGGGTCGGAGCCGGACGGGCCGGTCCCTGCCGGTCAGCTGGCGTTGTCGGCGGTGAGCTTGGCTGTTCTGGGGATCTCCGGCTATCTCGGCGGAAAACTGGCTTATCACTACGGTGTCCGGGTTGCCGACGAAACAACTCAGGCCGCCGGATTCATGCGGGACACGTCATTGCACTGACTGCTGACCCGCACCGGCCGCAGCTACTTCATAAGTCTGCTTGCGCATTCCAGGATCTCTGGGGAGCGGGGGAGTGGCGCCGGGCAGCCAGCACCGGGGGAGAGGGTGTGGTGTGCGGCGGTCGTGGGTTGGGGAGGCGCGCACCGTGGAGCGACTCGCTGGTGTTGAAGCACTCGGGGTGATCGTGGCAAATGAATGGGAAAAAACATGTTGATACGTGGATATGCGCATCTACTAATGAAAAATCCCTCAATAGCCTGGCCGCCAACAACCAAAACAACCGACACAAACAAGCTCAGGACGGCAGGGGGTCCGTCGGGGAGGGGTAGGTGATGGTCGTTCCCTCGACATGAGCGAAGTTCGTCAGCTGATGTTCCGGTGCGCGGGTGGCCGACATGATGTCGAGCACGCGCACACCACGGACCAGCAGCGCATCGCCGACGAGCGAACGATGGCACCGCCACGGAACGGCTTCGGCGCACATGATCGCCGTCGGCGCGCCGCCGGCCAGGTCGACGAGTTCGTCGATGCCCGCGGTGAACTCCGGTGACTGCATGTAATCGGCGTAGGCGCGGAACGACGCGTTTCGCCATCCTGCATTGACGTCGCTGCGTGGCCCGCGCCGGAGCCCGCCGAGTGCGGCGAGGTAGACGTAGTTGATGCCCGCCGCGCGCAGGGTGGCGGGTAGTTCCTCCCTGCCGAACTGCGGATTATGCCGAGATCGCGGCACGGTCCTGATGTCGACCAGCTGCGTGACGTCGTAGCGGTGGAGCAGACCGATGAATTCCTCCGTGGTCCGCGTCGAATGGCCGATCGTGTACACAGTCAGCACTGGTCGATCCTAGGCGACGGTGCGTTCGGATTCGGCGATCCGCTTCGCGGTCAGGAAGACGTTCTCCAGCATGGCTGGGGTGAGTCGTCCGGTGAACGTGTTGTGTGGGCTCACGTGATAACAGCCGAGGACGGTGATCGCGCGTCCGTCGGGATGGGTGAGGGTGACCTGCGCGCCGTGGGCGAAACGCGGTCGCGGCCTTGGCGCATTCCAGCCGCCTTCGCTCAGGACGGTGAACAGCGCCTGCCACCCGAAGGCGCCGAGCACGACGATCACCTTCGCCGTCCGCCGGAGGAGTTCGAGTTCGCGGCTCAGGTACGGCGCGCACCGGTGCCGTTCCTCGCTGGTCGGTTTGTTCTCCGGCGGTGCGCAGTGCACGGGCGCGGTCAAGCGGGTGTTCACGAGTTCGATGCCGTCGTCGACGCTGACCGGATGCGCGCCGGTCGCCAGGCCGACGGCGTGCAGTGCGGCGAACAGGACATCGCCGCTGCGGTCGCCGGTGAACATCCGTCCGGTGCGATTACCGCCGTTGGCGGCAGGCGCCAGGCCGACCACGAGGATCTCGGCATCGTCGGGGCCGAATCCGGGAACCGGTCTGGCCCAATACTCTTCGTCGCGGTAGGCGGCGCGTTTCACGCGGGCGGCTTCTTCCCGCCAGGCGACGAGGCGGGGGCAGGCACGGCAGGTGGAGACCAGGCAGTCGAGTTCGGCGATGCTCTGGACGTTCGCTGCTGCGAGCGGGGCCTTTTCCGGGTCGGCGCCGGCCATCGGCCCAGTCTAGTCAGCGCGGACCGTCAGGCGACCGAACCGCCTGCGCGGTACCGCTGGTACCACGTACTGTGAGTACATGGTGTCCACCGAGATCGTGACCGCCGACGGAGTCGTGCGCGGTCGTGCGGGCCGTCGAGTCGTCAGCTGGCGTGCCCTGCCCTATGCGGCCCCGCCCGTCGGCGAACTGAGGTTCCGCGCCCCGCAGCCGGCGCAACCGTGGACGGGGGTGCGCTCGGCGACGGAGTTCGGTTTCGCCGCGACGCAGCATCCCAACGGCGCCCGCACCGGTCCGCGCACCTGGCAGCCCATCGGCGAGGACTGCCTCACCCTGAATGTGACCGCCCCCGCGACACCGTCGCCGACCCCGCGGCCGGTCATGGTGTTCATTCACGGTGGCGGGTATGTCATCGGGGCGGCCAGCATGTATTCCGGTGCGCGGCTGGCTGTGCGTGGTGATGTCGTGGTGGTGTCGGTGACCTACCGGCTCGGCGCGATGGGCTATGTCGACTTCAGCGAATTCTCCACGGCGGATAGGCCGTTCGAGTCGAATCTCGGCCTGCGCGATCAGGTCGCGGCGCTCGAGTGGGTGCAGCGCAATATCGCGGCGTTCGGCGGTGATCCCGGCAATGTGACGATCTTCGGTGAATCGGCGGGCGCGCACGCGGTGATCACGCTGCTGGCGACGCCGGCGGCGCGTGGCTTGTTCCACCGTGCGATCGCCCAGAGCGCACCGGCGGATTGGACGGCACAACCGGAGGAGGCTCGCCGCTTCGCCCGCAGTTGCCTGCAACGGCTCGGCGCCGATCCCGCCGACGCCGCGACCGCCCTGACTACGGCCAAGGCGAGCGAGTTGTGCCGGGCGGCCGACCGGGCGCTGGGCCGGTCCCTGCGTGAGCTGCCGGGCAGCTTCGCGTACTCCCCGGTGGTCGACGGCGACTTCCTGCCCGAGGCGCCGATCGATGCGATCACCGCGGGCCGTGCGCACCCGGTGCCGCTGATCATCGGCACCAACCGGGACGAGGCGACGCTGTTCCAGCGGTTCGCGAAGTCGGTCCCGCATACTCCCGAGCAGCTGACGACGACGTTCGGTCGCTGCGATCCCGGTGCCGAGCAGCGTGTGCTCAGGAGTTACCCCGGCTATCCCGCGGCCAGGACCGCGGTGCGGATCGGTGGTGATTTCATGTTCTGGCGTCCGACGCTGGCCGTGCTGGAAGGCCACAGCCGGTTCGCGCCGACCTACGCCTACCGCTTCGACTTCGCGCCGCGCGCGGTGCGGCTGGCTGGTTTCGGCGCGACCCACGCCCTCGACCTGGTTCCGGTGTTCGGGTGGGTCGATACTCCGGTCGGCCGGGCGATGACGTCGGTGGGTGGGCGGCGCGCGTTCCGGTCCGTGCAGGATCTGGTTCAGGACAACTGGCTGAGTTTCGCCCGCACCGGCCAGCCGCTGCCGACCTGGACGCCCTACACGGCCGAACGCCGGGCGACCTGCATCATCGACCATCCGTCCCGCGTGCTGATCGATCCTGATGCCGCGAAACGCGAAGCGTGGCACGGTGTTCGGATCTCGCTGCCGGGTGCCGCCGATCGGAAGACCGAGGCATGACCGTCGATCTCGACGCGGGCCAGCTGGCGCACCGCATCAAGACGCTCTACGCCGAAGACGCGCAGATCCGCGCGGCGGCACCCGACGAGGACGTCTACGCGGCTGTCACCACTCCCGGTCTCCCGCTGGCCGAGATCGTTTCGACGGTGATGACCGCGTACGCGGACCGGCCCGCGCTGGGAGTCCGGCGCACCGAACTGGTGTCGGAAGGTGGACGCGCGACGCGGCGCCTGCTGCCGGAGTTCGAACTGCTGACCTATCGCGAGGTGTGGGAGCGGGCTCGCGCTCTCGCTGCTGCCTGGCACGCCGACGGTGTCGCGGCGGACGATTTCGTCGCGACCCTCGGTTTCACCGGCGCGGACTACACCGTGCTCGATCTGGCGACGATCCACGTGGGCGCGGTGGCGGTTCCGTTGCAGGCGGGTGCGGGTCTGACGCAACTGCGTTCGATCCTGGACGAGACGGAGCCGCGGCTGTTCGCGGTGGACACCGCGCATCTGGCGCTCGCGGTCGATGCCGTTCTCGCCGGTGCGTCACCACGCACGCTGCTGGTGTTCGATCATCACGCCGACGACGATGATCATCGCGAAGCATTCGCCGTGGCTCGTGCCCGGCTGACTGCGGCAGGCTCCACGGTCGCGCTCCACACCATCGACGAGACGGTCGGCCGAGGCCGGACAGTCGATCCCGTACCGCTGTCTGTACCTGCGGTGGGGGAGGATCCGCTGGCGATGCTGATCTACACCTCCGGCAGCACCGGTACACCCAAGGGCGCGATGTACACCCATCGCCTCGTCGCGGCGGGGTGGCAGCATGCCCGGCCGAATGCCGTCATCAATCTGAATTTCCTGCCCATGAGTCATATCGCGGCCCGGCTGACTCTGAACGGTGTGCTTGCCCGCGGTGGGACCGCGTATTTCGCCGCGGCACCGGATATGTCGACGCTGTTCGAGGACATCGAACTGGTGCGGCCGACGGAGATCTTCCTGGTACCGCGGGTGTGCGACATGATCCTGCAGCGCTACCGGCGCGAGGTCGATCGGCGCTCGCGGCCGGGAATCGACCTGGACGCGCTCGGTGACGAGGTGAGAGCCGAACTGCGCGAACAGTTGCTGGGTGGCCGTCTGCTGACCGTGCTGTGCGGGAGCGCGCCGATCGCGCCGGATCTGCGCGGTTTCGTGGAGTCGGTGTTGCGGTTGCGGCTGCACGACGGGTACGGGTCGACCGAGACCGGTGGGGGCGTCATCTTCGATACCAAGGTGATGCGGCCACCGGTGCTGGACTACAAGCTCGTCGATGTGCCGGAGCTGGGCTATTTCCGTACCGACAAGCCGTATCCGCGTGGTGAGCTGTTGTTGAAGACGACGACCATGATCGCGGGCTATTACCGGCGTCCCGAGGTCACCGCCGAGGTGTTCGACGAGGACGGTTTCTGCCGGACGGGGGATGTGGTCGCCGAGCTGGCACCCGACCGGCTGGCCTATGTGGATCGCCGCAACAATGTGCTGAAGCTGTCGCAGGGTGAGTTCGTGACGGTGTCGCGGCTGGAGGCGATCTTCGCCGGTGCCGAGGCGGTGCGCCAGATTTATGTGTACGGCAGCAGTGAGCGGGCGTATCTGCTGGCCGTTGTCGTGCCGACCGAAGCGGCGCTGGCCGGACCGGCCGACGGGTTGCGGGCGGCGGTTGGCGCTTCTTTGCAGCGCGCCGCCGCCGTCGCGGAGTTGGAGCCGTATGAGATCCCGCGTGACTTCCTGATCGAGCCCGAACCGTTCTCGATCGCCAACGGGCTGCTGTCCGGTGTCGGGAAGTTGTTGCGGCCCAAGCTGAAGCAGCACTACGGCGAGCGTCTGGAGGCGCTGTACGACGAGGTGGTGCGGGATCAGGAGGCGGAGCTGGCGAGCCTGCGCCGCGACGTCGCGGGCCTTCCGCTGTTCGACACCGTCGCTCGCGCCGCGCGGGCGGTGCTCGGCTGCGCGGCTTCGGATCTGCGCCCGGATGCGCGGTTCGGTGATCTGGGTGGGGATTCGCTGGCGGCCCTGTCGTATTCGACATTGCTGCGGGAACTCCTGGATGTCGACGTTCCGGTGAATGTTCTGCTCGGACCCGACAGCGACCTGACCCGGATCGCCGAGTACATCCGCCGTGAACGCGAACCGGGCACGCGCAGAGTCGATAGCGACGCGGTGCACGGCGCGAACGCGTCCACGATCCGTGCCATCGACCTGACCTTGGCACAGTTCATCGAAGCCAAGACATTGGCTGCGGCGCCAGGTATTCCGGCGGCGACGGCTCCGGCGAACACGGTGCTGATCACCGGCGCGAACGGTTATCTCGGCCGGTTTCTGCTGCTGACCTGGCTGGAACGGCTGGCACCGGTCGGCGGCCGGGTGATCTGTGTGGTCAGGGGCGGGGATGCCGCTGCCGCCCGTGCGCGACTCGACGCGGCCTTCGACACCGGTAGCGATCTGCGCGAGCGGTTCCGTGCGCTCGCCGCAGACGCGCTGGAGGTGCTGCCCGGCGATATCGGGGAACCGAATTTCGGTCTCGACCCGTCGAATTGGCAGCGCTTGGCCGAGGATGTCGAGCTGATCGTGCACTCGGCGGCATTGGTGAATCATGTGCTGCCCTATGCGCAGCTGTTCGGCCCGAATGTGGTCGGCACCGCCGAGGTCATCCGGCTCGCGTTGACGTCGACGCGCAAGCCGGTGGGTTATCTGTCGACGGTGGCGGTCGCGGCGCAGGGGGAGTCCTTCGCCGAGGACGGTGACGTGCGGATGATGAGTCCTGTGCGCCGCCTCGACCGGAGCTATGCCAATGGTTACGGCAACAGCAAGTGGGCGGGTGAGGTTCTGCTGCGGGAGGCTTCGGACCGTTTCGGGCTGCCGGTGGCGGTGTTCCGTTCGGACATGATTCTCGCGCACAGCACCTGTCCGGGTCAGCTCAATGTGCCCGACGTGTTCACCCGCTTGCTGCTGAGCGTGCTGGTGACGGGTGTCGCGCCGATGTCGTTCTATGTCACCGATTCCCGTGGTCAGCGGCAGCGCGCGCACTACGACGGGCTGCCCGCCGACTTCGTCGCGGCCGCGGTCACCGGGCTCGGTGCGGCGGCGACCGAGGGGTATCGCACCTACGATGTCGTCAACCCGCACGACGACGGCATCTCGCTCGATGTGTTCGTCGACTGGCTGATCGAGTCGGGACATCAGGTGGACCGGATCGCCGACTACGACGAATGGTTCGCCCGCTTCGAGACCGCCTTGCGGGCCCTGCCCGAGGAGCAGCGCAAACACACCTTGCTTCCGCTGCTGCACGCGCATCGCCGTCCCGGCAGGCCGCTACCGGGTTCGGCGTTGCCTGCCGACGGTTTCCGGGCGGCGGTGCGGGCGGCGCGGATCGGGGCCGATCACGATATTCCGCACCTGGGTCCGGAGTTGATCGAGAAGTATGTCAGTGACCTCACCGGCCTCGGGTTGCTCGACCTTCGGTCACAGGCGGGGTAGGCCGCCGGACGCGTGTGCGGGGCGGCGAGGGCGGCATAGTGCCGCGCAAGGCAGTTCGGTTCGTGAACCAGTTGCGGGCGCCCGTGCGGACCTCCAGAGCGAGGTCGTGGAGTAGGGCACGGGTGTCCGCGCGCTGGTGGCGCACCGCGCCGAGGACCAGCCGTGCGGCGCGCGACGGGGTGTGCAGTTCGGCGGGTCTGCGGGTGCGGGAGAAGATGCCGGTGGTGATGCGGGCCAGTTCCGGGTCGGTGGCGGCGCTGCGATACAACGCGATTTCCAAGGGGCGCATGGCTTCTCCGCGAGCGAGCCGGTTGGTCCAGTGGAAGATGTCGCGGCATTCGATGATGCGGCGTCGTTCCCATTCCAGCAGTGATCTGTCCAGTGCGTGCGGGTCGTCGATGTCCACGGTGACGGCGTGGGCGAGGAGTCGTCCGTAGTGCAGGGCGTCGCGGATGCCCTGGGCGGTGACGGGATCTTTGAAGTGTCCGGCGTCGCCGGGCAGCGCCCAGCCGGGGCCCGCGGATCGCCGGAAGTAGGAGGCGATGCCCGTGGCCGCGCGGACCCGGCCGACGCGTTCGCATCCGTGGAGCCGGGCGGCCAGTGCGGGAATCCGTTCGACCGCTTCGCTATAGCGCCGTTCGGCTTCCCCCGGACCGGATCGGCCCGGTGCCGCGGGTGGTTGCACGAGGCTCAGGACGAGGCCGTCGTCGCAGGGGAACGCGGTGCCGAGGTCGGCGCCGTGGCGCCACTGGGCGGCGGTGTGGCGTGGCTCGCCGGTGGTGTCACGCCAGTACGCGTAGTAGCAATCGCGTCCGCTGGGCGTGGTGAGGAACGGCTGGTCGGCGCCCACCGATCGGGCGATGGTGCTGTGGCGGCCGTCCGCGCCGACGACCAGCGCTGCTCTGATCTCGACGACGGCACCGGACGGATCGGTGTATCGCACCCCGGCACACCGGTTCTGCGCCCAGACGACGGAGGTGACCCGGCAGCGCGGGCGGACGTCGGCGCCTGCCTCGATCGCGGCGCGTACGAGGACGCCGTCGAGGCCGGTGCGCCGCACGCACATCGCGTAGTCGATCCCGTCGACAGCGGGAAACGGCGATTCGATGTCGTACCCGGCGCCTTCGGCGTAGGCCTTGGTCAGCCGGGGCGCGCCGAGTTCCTCGACCTCGGCGAGTACACCGAGTCGCCGTAATTCGGCGAGCCCGCCGGGCCACAGCAGATGCGTGGACAGCGTGTCCGACGGCAGGGGAGCGGCGTCGAGGACGACGACCCGATGTCCTGCTCGCGCCAGCGTCACTGCCGTCGCCGAGCCGGCGCAGCGTGCGCCGACTACGACGACGTCGGCCTGTTCGACCGAGGTGACGGGGGAATCGAGCATGGGTACCGCCTCGGGCATCGAGTCTCGGACAAATGTCCAAGAAGATGATCCGGTGGTGGTCAGATGCTGTCAACAGGGCCTGATTCGGCCCTGTCACTCACGACCTGACGGCGGGGTCCGGCGCGAACGAGGTCAGTCCGACCTCGCGATACTGCGTCACCAGCTTGCGGTACTTGCGCCGGTTGCGTGCCATCGGGGAATCGGTGACCGAGGCGGGCAGCCGGTCGAAGGCGACGCGCAGCACGGCGGTGATCGCCGCGAATTCCCGGTCGTGGCGGCGGGTCCAGGTGATGGGCATGCGGGCGCGTACGTCGGGATGCATGATGCCGCAGCCGAGCACCATCACGACATGGCTGAGTATCGGGGATCCCAGCCGCCACAGCGGGCCTGCCAGGGCGGGGAGGAAGTCCGGTAGCGGCGCCTGCCGGACCGAGTCGGTGGCGGCGGCGAGTGCGGGGGTTGCGCGGAGTTCGTCGGCGGCCATGCGCTCGTAGTGGGCGACCAGTTCGGTGTAGTCCTCGATCGGCCGGGACTTGCCGGGCAGGTGCAGGCCGTCGGTCTTGTGCCGGTAGCGGTCCCAGATCGCCTGGTTCTCGGCGGGGGTGGGTTCGGTGCCGGTGAGGGCGATGTAGGCGCCGCGCTGCACGAAGAACGCCGAGTACAGGATCCAGTTCCATGCCTGCGGGTTGAGCGCGGAGTACCGTTCGCCGTCCGGGCCGATGCCTTTGACGTCTCGGTGCAGCACCATGAGCCGCTGGGCTTCGGCGGCGCGTTCGGGGTCTTCGCCGTGGTAGATGAGCTGGTCGGCGGCGGCGGTGCGGACCGCTCGTGCCCACGGCTGATTCCGTGAACGTCCGGTGGCTTCCAATGCGGCCGAGACCGGCGGCAGCATCGGCTGATCGAACAGGCCTACCGCGAACAGGCCGAACAGCACCGATCCGCCCACTCGCTCGAATCGTGCGACGGCACCGGACAGGTGTTCGGGTGCGGTCGATTCGGTGATGTGTGGCACGGGACAGGTCATCGGGAACTCCTTTGTTCCAGCGTCGAGTACATGCGAGCCCGATCGACGCCTTGGCGCCAATCTGGTGCCAAGTGACACCAGAAACTCGTATGGTGTCAGAGTGCACCAGAATGGTGGGATGGTCAAGAGCATGGGTGAGTCTTCCGACAGCACGGCGACACCGCGCGCCTACGCGGGGGTGGCCGCCGACGAGCGGCGGTCCCGGCGTCGTGCCGCGTTACTCGACGCCGCGCTCGACCTGCTTGCCGAGGGTGGCGCACCCGCGGTCACCAAACGGGCGGTCTGCACGCGCGCGCGTCTCAACGATCGCTACTTCTATGAGCAGTTCGCCGACCGCGACACCCTGCTGTCGGCGCTGGTCGACGAGCTCACCACCGAAGGCATCGTCACCGTCGTCGCGGCCACCCGCGCGGCGGCTCCCGATATCCACAGTCAGGTTCATGCCGCCGCCGACGCCGCGCTGGGGTTCCTGATCGCCGACCCACGCAGGCACGCGCTGCTGCTGACTGCCGGCAGCACCGAAGCGCTGCAAGCCGCGCGGCTGTCCACCCAGCACTCGATCGCCGCGGCGATGGCCGCGGTCGCCCGGGAACTCCTCCCGGATTCCACGGACGACGTGCTCGACTCGGCGATGTCGGCCTACGTCGTGGTCAGTGGCACCCTCGAGCTGGTGGCGGCGTGGATGCGCGGGGAATTCGACACCACGCGCGAACATCTCACCGACCTCATCGCCCGGCAGCTACTCCAGGTCCCGCGCACCGAAAGTCCCCGCGCGACGCCCGCGCACTGAGGACGGCGGCGACGAACAGCACGAGATCGGCGCCGACCTGCACGACGGCGGAAGACGGCGCGGCGTCAGGGAGCGACGATGCGGGTGGCGGCGCAGACGGTTGCCGCGCGGCGCGTCGCCAGCTGGTCGTTGTCGCCCTTCTCGGCGGCGAACCTGGCTCGCATCGCATTGGTGCGGGCCAGGTCGGAGAGCATGCGGAGCAGGATCGGGGCCGGGATGTCGGCGGTGATCAGCCCTTCGCGTTGTCCACGGCGTAGTTCGGTGAGTTTCGCGTCGATCGTGTCGCGCAGGATGGCGCCGAAGAAGGCGCCCGCCGGTTCGAGGTCGGACCAGGCTTGCAGGCGCGCGTTGTCGGGGTTGGCGACGAAGTGGTCGAAGAGGCGGCCGACGTAGGCGGGGAGGTCGTCGGCGTTCAGAGCGGTTTCGACGGCGGTGTGGCTGGTCCAGCGTTCGGTGACGGCCGCGTAGAGCTCGTTCTTGCCGGGGAAGTAGGCGTAGAGCCGGTCTTTGCTGGCGTTGGCGGCGGCCGCGATGCGGTTGATCCTGGCTCCGGCGATACCGAATTCGGCGAACTCGGCCTTCGCGGCGGCGAGTATTCGTTCCCTGGTCGCCTCACCCGCTGCCCGCATGAGGTGGATGGTACCTCTTGCCGAACCATCTGGTTCGGAACTATGGTCCGTTCTGGAACCGGATGGTTCTGAAAACGGCGAGACGAGGACACCATGGGCGCGGACAAGCCACGCTGGCAGCAACTGCGGGACGAGACCGACGGCGTCTCCACCGCGGAACTGGACGCGCTCTGGACCCGGCTACGGCCTGCCCGCGCCGAGGACATCCTCGGCGAATGGCACGGCGGCGCGTTCCAGACCGGGCACCCGCTGTGCCGTGCGCTGCCCGCCAGTCGCTGGTACGGCAAGACCTTCCTCGCCCTCGACGATGCCAAACCGCTGATCTGCCGCGCCGAGGACGGCACCCTGTTCTCGAATGTCGAACTGGGACAGGGCGAGGCGACGCTGTGGAACATCGAGTTCCGCGGCGAGGTCACCGCGACGATGGTCTACGACGGTCGCGCCGTGTTCGACCATTTCAAGTGGCTCGACGAGCGGACCCTGATGGGCATCATGAACGGTCGCCCGGAGCTGGTGCTGTCTCGCGGCGAACACTTCTACTTCCTGCTGGAACGGGTGTCCTGATGCGGACGACGGCGGTCCTGTCGCGCGACCCGTCCGCGGCGTTCTCGATCGAGCCGGTCGAGATCGACGAACCAAGGGCCGGGGAGATCCTGGTGCGGATCGCCGCCGCCGGGATCTGTCACACCGACCTGGTGACCCGGCGCGCAGGAGCCGCGGACCGGCCGATCCTGCTGGGCCACGAGGGCGCCGGTGTGGTGGCCGCGGTCGGGCCCGGCGTCAGCACGGTCTCACCCGGTGACCATGTCGTGCTGACCTTCCGGCATTGCGGCGCGTGCGCGACCTGCCTTGCCGGTCGCCCCGCCTACTGTCATCGCTCGGTCGCGCTCAACCAGTTCGGGCGCCGCGCCCACGACACGCCGCGGGTGTTGCTCGACGGCACGCCGGTGCTGGACGGATTCTTCGGCCAGTCGAGTTTCGCCGGGTACGCGCTGACGACCGAGGACAACACCGTCGTCGTCGACGCCGCGATCGACCTGGCGGCGGCCGCGCCGTTCGGCTGCGGATTCCAGACCGGCGCTGGCGCGGTTCTCAATGCTTTGCGTCCCGAATCGGGCGCCTGGCTGGCGGTCTACGGCGCGGGCGCGGTCGGGATGGCCGCGCTGCTGGCCGCGCGCACCGTGGCCGGGGTACGGGTGGTGGTGGTCGAGACGTCGGCCGCCCGGCGGGAACTCGCGCTCGAGCTGGGTGCCGAGGTGGCGCTGGATCCGGCCGAGGGGCCGACGGTGCCGCGGATTCGCGACCTCACCGGCGGTGGGGTGACCCACGCGCTGGACACCACGGGCGTCCCGGCGGTGTTGGCGGATGCGGTGTCGGCGCTGACGACCGGGGCGACGGTGGTCGCGGTCGGTCTCGGTGCGGGCGCCCCGCCGGTGGATGTCAGCGATATCGTGTTGCGCGGCAAGACCATTCGCGGCTGCCTCGAAGGCGACAGCGTGCCCGCCACCTTCATTCCGCACCTGCTCGATCTGCACGCGAGCGGCCGGTTCCCGGTCGAGCGGCTCATCGGCCGCTATCCGCACACCGAGATCGCGGCCGCGCTGGCCGATCAGCGGGCCGGGCGTGTGGTGAAGCCGGTGCTGACATGGTGACCGAACGACCCAGCGAAGGAGGGCTGGTCTCATGACAGTCCTGCACAGCGAGATCCTGTTCTCCGAGGACGAGTCCGGCGGCGGTACCGTCGCCGCCCGCGCGGAACGGCTCCTCGCGGCGCTGAACGCGGCGCGCGAGGTGTTCGTCGCGCACGGCTATCACGGCGCGAGCATGGACCAGATCAGCGCGCGCGCCGGAATGAGCAAGCCGGTGATCTACACCCTCTACGCGAACAAGCTGGATCTGTATCTCGCTGTCCTGCAACACCATCTGGACCGGATGGTGCGCGGTATCCGTGATGCGCTGGCCGGTGCCACCGGGCAGGAGGACAAGGTGCGGCGGGCGGTGCGGGCCTATTTCGACTTCGTCGACGAGGACCCGGACGGTCACGTGCTGATCTTCGAGTCGCCGGTGCCCAGTGAACCCAGCGTGCGCTGGCGGTCGCGGCACGCGTTCGGCGAGTGCGCGGTGCTGGTCAGTGCCGAGTTGCGGGCGGCTGGCATGGATGACGCACGGGCGTTCACGTGCGCGTTCGGTGTCGTCGGGGCCAGTCATCTGGCGGCCCGTCAGTGGCTGGACACGGGCCGCCCGATTCCCAAGCGTGATGCCGTGGCGACGACGGTCGCGCTGTGCTGGAACGGCTTGTCCGGGATCAGCTGACGCGGGGTCAGCTCAGCTCGCGACCGCGGGCAGGGGGCTGCCGTCGAGCAGTTCGTCGCTGGGCAGCCGGCCGATCAGGACGGCGAGTGCGCGCTTCCAGCGGCGTACGACCGCTTCGCGCTCGCCGAGCGTTCCGGTGAGCATGGCCGTCATGGACAGGCCGGTCAGCAGGTCGATGGTGAATTCGACCAGGATCTCCGCGCGCGGATCGGAGGCGTACGGTTCGCCGACGACCTCGAGGTAGAGCCTGCGCATCTCGGTGAACACACGCCGTTCCTCGTGGACGAGGCGCTCGCGCAGTTCGGCGTCGGTGCGGGCCGCGACCCACAGGTCCAGGGCGGTGAAGAAGGCGGGGCTGTTGAGGTCGCGCCAGGCCAGGTCGACGACCGATTGCAGCCGGTCGCGGCCCGGTGGCAGGAGTTCGGCCTCGCGGCGGAACTGTTCGAGCCGCAGGTCGACGACGCGGGTGGTGGCCGCGATGAGCAGTTCGGTGCGGGTGGGGAAGTGATGCTGCACGGTGCCTCGCGCGAGGCCGGCGCGTTCCTGGACGGCGCTGACGGTGGTCGCCGCGTAGCCGCGTTCGAGCAGGCATTGCGCGGTGCAGTCGAGGATCAGGGCCCTGGTAGAGGCACGGCGTTGCGCCTGGGTGCGGCGCGGTTGTTGCACGGTCACCCGAGAAATCGTACGCCGTGACGGTAAAGATTGGGGATCTCGCGCGTCTTGTTGTCCGATTGCCTATTGACGCAGCAGTGATGACCTGGTGCAATCAACAAACCGTACGCAGTAACTGTTTCTTCTGGATGAAGGGCTGCGATGACGCAGATCTCTCATGTTCGCCGGGGCACCGGCTCCCCGATCGTGCTCGTGCACGGGCTCGGCAGCCGCTGGCAGATCTTCGCGCCGGTCATCGACCTGCTGGCCGAACAGCACGAGGTGATCGCCGTCGACCTCCCCGGATTCGGCGCCTCACCGCCGCTGCCAGGCATCCGGCCCGGACCACGCGGGTACGCGAGCTGGCTGGCGCAATGGCTGCGCGACAACGAGATCCGACGGCCGCACGTCGTCGGGAGCTCGATGGGCGGCGGTATCGCCATCGAGCTGGGGCGCACCGGCGTCGCCTCCGCTGTCACCGCGTTCTCGCCTGTCGGTTTCTACGGCACACCGGGCCTGCGCTGGGTGCAGGGGTCGCTGACCGCGATGCGCGCCGCGGCACGGTCGGCGGGTCCGGGGCTCGACCGCGCGGTCGGGCATCGCCTCGGCCGGGCCGTGCTGCTGTCGGTGATGTTCGGTCACCCGACGCGGGTGGACCCCGACGCCGCGCGCGGCGCGCTGGCAGGACTGGCGGGCGCGACCTCGTTCACCGACGCGCGCGACGACTTCGCCGCCTACCGCCTCGACCCCGGCGACGACCCAGGGTCGCTGCGCGATATCCCGCTGACGATCGCCTGGGGTACCCGCGACGTCGTGCTCATCCATCGCACCCAGAGCGCTCGCGCGCGGGAAGTCCTGCCGTTCGCACGGCACCTGGATCTCCCCGGCTGCGGCCACCTGCCGTTCAGCGACGACCCGCAGCTGTGCACCCGGACCATCCTCGACAACCGGAGGACCTCATGACACCGTCGATCGCGGTCATCGGAAGCGGTTTCGGCGGGCTGGCCGCTGTCATCGCGCTGAAGAAGCGGGGCTTCGACGACATCGTCGTCTTCGAGAAGGCCGACGACGTCGGCGGCGTCTGGCGGGAGAATACCTATCCCGGGGCCGCCTGCGATGTGCCCTCGCCGTTCTACTCCTACTCGTTCGAACCGAATCCGCGCTGGCCGCACCGGTTCTCGCGGCAACCGGCGATTCTGGACTACATCCGCAACGTCACCGACAAATACGATGTGCGCCGCCACATCCGCTTCGGCACCGAGGTCACCGCCGCGGAGTACGACGACGCGACCGGCACGTGGACCGTGCGGTTGAGCACCGGGGACAGCGTGGTCTTCGATGTCGTGGTGTCGGCGGTCGGCCAGCTCTCGCGGCCCGCGCTGCCCGCTATCGAGGGCCGGGACTCCTTCGCGGGAGACAGTTTCCACTCCGCCGAGTGGAATCACGACCTCGACCTGACCGGCAAACGGGTCGCGGTGATCGGCACCGGCGCGAGCGCGATCCAGTTCGTTCCCGAGATTCAGCCCGAGGTCGCGACACTGACCGTCTTCCAGCGCAGCGCGCCCTACATCATCCCGCGACCCGACCGGGAGTTCTCCCCGTTACACCATCGGGTGTTCGAGAAACTGCCGGTGACCGCGCTCGCCGAACGCGGCACCTGGTACGGGGTGACCGAGGGCCTCAGCTTCGCCTGGGTCTACTCGAAAATGGCTGCCGCCGTGGTCAAGTCGTGGTCCAAAGCGCACATGCGCAGACAGACCAAGGCCAAGCCCGGCCTGTTCGAGCAGGTGTGGCCCGACTATCCGATCGGTTGTAAGCGGATCCTGTTCTCCGACAGTTATCTGCCTGCCCTGACCGAGCCGAATGTCGAGGTGACCAGCGAGAAGATCACCAGGATCACCCCGGAGGGGGTGCACACCGCCGACGGACGCGAACACGACGTCGACGTCATCATCTGGGGCACCGGGTTCAAGACGACCGAGTTCCTGGCGCCGATGACGATCACCGGCGCGGAAGGTCTTCCGCTGGAGCAGGAGTGGAAAACCGGGGCGCACGCCTACTACGGCATGACGGTGCCGCGGTTCCCGAACCTGTTCATCATGTACGGACCCAACACCAATACCGGTGGCGGTTCGATCATCTACTTCCTCGAGGCGCAGGCCGAATACCTCGGCGACTACGTCGCCCATCTCACCGCGACCGGGAAACCGCTGACGGTGCGCCCCGAGGTGGAACAGGCCTACGACGAACAGATCCAGGCACGGCTGTCGGGCAGTGTGTGGAGTCAATGCACGTCCTGGTACCGGCAGGCCGACGGCCGGATCACCACCAACTGGCCACTGCTCGGATTCCAATACAAGAAGCAGGCGCGGTTCGACCCCGCCGACTACGAGGTGATCTCCGCATGACTGCGTACGACTACGACGTGATCGTCGTCGGCTCCGGATTCGGTGGCAGCGTGACCGCGCTGCGCCTGACCGAAAAAGGTTACCGGGTAGGTGTTCTCGAATCCGGCAGGCGCTGGAACGCCGAGGACTATCCCAAGACCAACTGGAACATTCCCAAGGCCATCTGGGCGCCGCGCCTCGGGCTGACCGGGCCGCAGCGGATCAGCGTGCTCGGCAAGTGCCTGGTGTTCAGCGGTTCCGGTGTCGGCGGTGGTTCGCTGATCTACGGCAACACGCTCTACGAGCCGCTGCCCGAGTTCTACCGCGACCGCGCGTGGGCGCACATCACCGACTGGAAGAGCGAGCTGGCGCCCTACTACGACCAGGCCAAGCGGATGCTCGGCGTCGTCGAGAACCCGCGGCTCGGTCCGAAAGACGAAGTGCTGCTCGACATCGCGCGTGGGCTGAACGTCGCCGACACCTTCCACCGCACCCAGGTCGGGGTCTTCTTCAACGAGGGCAACGAAGGCACCGAGGTCGAGGACCCCTACTTCGGTGGCGCCGGCCCGCGCCGCGCCGGCTGCATCCACTGTTCGGATTGTTTCACCGGCTGCAAGCACAACGCGAAGAACACGACGACGGTCAACTACCTGCATCTCGCGGAAAGCCGTGGCGCGCAGGTACATCCGCTGACCACGGTCACCTCGGTGGCGCCCGACGGCGCCGGCGGGTACCGGGTCGGGACCGTCGCGTCCAACGGCTGGTTGCGTAAGGAGCGGCGCACGTTCACCGCGCAGCAGGTGGTGTTCGCCGCCGCCGCGCTCGGCACCCAGAAGCTGTTGCACACGCTGCGCGCCGACGGCACGCTGCCGCAGCTGTCGCCGCGCGTCGGCGAGCTGACCCGCAGCAATTCCGAGGCGATCATCGGTGTCACCAGCAAGTCCCGCAAGGACTTCGCCCAGGGCGTGGCGATCACCTCCTCCATCCATCCCGAACCGCAGACCCACGTGGAGGTGTGCACCTACGGGTCGGGGCAGAACGCGCTGTTCCTGCAGACGGTGCCGATGGTCGACGGCGGGGCGTTCCGGTTCCTGCGGCTGCTGCTGACGATCCTGTTGCATCCGCTGCAGTTCCTGCGCTCGCAGAACGCGCACGGCGCCTCGGACCGGTCGGTGATCCTGCTGGTCATGCAGTCACTGGACAACTCGCTCACCTCGTATCTGAAGGGGCGCAGGCTGGTCACCAAGCAGGGCAGTGGGGAACCGAATCCGGCCTGGATTCCGCTGGCGCACGACATCGCCCGCAAGTACGCGGGCGAGATCGACGGCATCAGTGGCAATGTCGCCACCGACATCTTCAACATCCCCGCGACCGCCCACTACATCGGCGGGTGCACGATCGGAGACTCCCGTGAGACCGGGGTGATCGATCCCTACCAGCGGGTCTACGGCTACCCGGGTTTGCACGTCGCCGACGGCAGCGCCATCACCGCGAACCTCGGCGTGAACCCGTCGCTCACCATCACCGCGCAGGCGGAACGGGCGATGGCGTTCTGGCCCAACAAGGGCGAGGAGGATCCGCGACCCGACCTCGGAGCTCCCTACCGGCGGATCAGCCCGGTCGCCCCTGCCCAGCCCGCGGTGCCCGCGACGGCGCCTGGCGCGCTGCGCCTGCCCGCCTGACATCTCCGGAGAGGAATCCATGACCGCCACCGCTCAGCTCACCCTCCTCGAACCCGCCTGTAGCCGGGACGCGGCGCTGGCGTTGTTCGACAGCCTCCCGCCCGTGCCTGCGAGCGAGCTCACCGGCCGCTGGCACGGTCGCGAACTGGCCACCGGCCACCCGCTCGACGGGCTGCTCGCGGCGTCGGGCTGGTACGGCAAACAGTTCGACGGCCTCGACAGCGTCCATCCGCTGCTGTTCTGTGACCCCGCGGGTGAGATCTTCGCCGTCGACCCGAAGAAGGTGCCTCTCGGAATCGCCGACAAGGTGCCGCACGCGCTCGTCGAGCGTGTGCGCGGCCTGCTCGGGGTGCTCGGGCCCGCGCTGCGCACGCGCAGGTACCGGGCGCGATTGCGCGGGGTCGAACACCGTGGGGTCGTGACGGCGGCCATGGTCTACGACCACCTGCCGATCATCGACGTCTTCCGCCGGGTCGACGACGACACCGTGCTCGGTTTGATGGACTTCCGTGACATGCCGGAGCCGTACTTCTTCGTCCTGGCCCGCGACTGACGGTCAGGGGTGGTGCATCGCCGCGATCAGGGGTACTCATGAGATATGGAACGGCTGGTCGAAAGGACGGCAGGCCATGGCTACACACCACGATCCGCATGTACACAAGTTCCCCGATACCGAGCGCACGTTCCGTTCCCACGCGGGTGAGTCCATCCAGGATTCGCTCAACTGGCCCGGACTGTTCCTCATCGGTGTCGGCATCGTCTTTCTCGCCGCGACGCTGACCGCCGCGGGATCCGGCCACGTCGGGTGGGCAGTGATCGCAGGCCTGATCTGTGGCGTGTGCTTGCTGTCGGGAGTGATGATCGTGCTCGCGGAGCACCGCCGGATCAAGCTCGGTGAGGGACTGCACCTGAGTGACCCGGGCGGCCACTGAGGTGACCGGCTGGTCCTCGCCCGGGCAGCATCTGCCCGGGCGATAGTCGTGCGTCAGGTCCGGCGGGATCTCGCCGCGCACTGACCGGAAACTGATTGGACCACTGTCCATCTTTGGCGCAGTGTTGACGGTCATGAGCGAACATCCCGCCCAGCGGCGCACTCTCACAGTGCTCGTGGCCGCCCAGATATTCAGTGGAGCGGGCCTGGCCGCTGGCATCACCGTCGGCGCGCTGCTGGCACAGGACATGCTCGGGTCGACCGGACTGGCCGGGTTGCCCAGTGCGATGTTCACCGTCGGGTCGGCGGCGGCCGCGGTCGCGGTCGGGCGGATCTCGCAGCGTGCCGGACGCCGAGCCGGGCTGACCTTCGGCTATCTGGTCGGTGCGCTCGGCAGTTTCGGTGTGGTCGTCGCGGCGGTCACCGGGAGCATCGCGGTGCTGTTCGCGTCGTTGCTGGTCTACGGGGCTGGCATGGCGACGAGCTTGCAAGCCCGCTACGCCGGCGCCGATCTCGCCACCCCGGCGCACCGGGCGCGAGCGATCAGCACGGTCCTCGTCGCGACGACGGTTGGCGCGGTCGTCGGTCCGAATCTGCTGCATCCGACGGCCGATCTGGCCACGGCGTGGGGGATTCCGCCACTGTCGGGGCCATTCGTGTTGTCGGGTGCGGCGTATCTGGTCGCCGGGATCGTGCTGTGGGTGGCGTTGCGGCCGGACCCGCTCGTGCTCGCCCGCGGCATCGCCGTGTCGGAAGAAGCCGCCGAGTCGGCCGGGACGCTCCCCGCGAAGACGTGGTCGGGGCCGATCGTGGCCGGGGCGACGGTGATGGTGGTGACCCAACTGGTCATGGCCGCCGTCATGACGATGACGCCGATCCACATGCAGCATCACGGTCACGGTGTCGGGGCCGCGGGCTTCGTCATCGCGGTGCACGTCGCCGGGATGTATCTGCCGTCGCTGCTGTCGGGCCTGCTCGTCGACCGGTTCGGGGCCGGGCTGGTCGCCGTGGCCGCGGCAGCCACCTTGGTCGCGGCGGGGCTGGCCGCGGCGCTGGCCCCGCCGAGTTCGGTGATCGCGCTGGCGGCCGCGCTCGGGCTGCTCGGCCTCGGCTGGAACCTTGGCCTCGTCGCGGGCACCACGATGATCGCCGACGCCACCCCGGTCGCGACCCGCGCCCGCACCCAGGGCACCGTCGACGTGGGCATCGCCATCGCGGGGGCGGGCGGCGGCCTGGGATCCGGACTGATCGTCGCGGCCGCCGACTTCCCGGGCCTGGCCTACCTCGGCGCGGCGATCGCGCTGCTCATCGTCCCGGCGCTGGCGTGGAGTACCCGCCGCTCGCGAGTGCGGGACGAGGTTCGCCCCGTCGACGCCCGCATCGACAACTGACCAGCGATGGGACCGGGAGCCGTGCGATGATCTGCCGCATGAAAGGTCAAGCGAACACCCCGCGGTTGCTCGGCTTGCTCGGTGGCGTCGCTGTCCTGCTGCTGATCACCAACTGGAGCCCGATGCGTGCTGTCGCTTACGGCGTCATCTGGTCTGTTGCCGCGGTGGTCCTCGTCGTCCGGGACCGGCGCCGTTCCGCCGAGGCGGTGGCTCCCGAACTCAGGTCGTAGACGGGAGCCGAGTGCCCGCGAAACGCCTGGACTCGGTGCGGGGCCGACCCTAGGATCGGCGGATCACGTCCGGGTAGTGGGGGGATTTGTCGTGTCGACCGTACTCAGGGGCGCGAGCTGGGTCGTGTCCTTCGTTCCGCTGCTCTCGCTCGGTTTTCTGACGTGGCTGCTGTTCACGGTCCTGGCGGTGCGGGCCCGGTCGTGGCCGGTGGCGTGCGCCGCACTCGGGTATCTGGGGTTGTTAACCCTGGCGCTGTGGACGTTCCGGACACACGAGACGGTGTTCGACATCAGCTTGTTCCTGCTGATGGTCGGTGGCACCGCACACGCGGTGCTGGTGCGGCACTTGTGGTTTCGCCGGGACCGGCGGCGGCCCACCTCGGTCGACGTGGTGGCGGCCGAGGCCAGATCGGTCGACTACGCCGTGGTGTCGGCGGGCGGTGTCGCGCCGGAACCTGTTCTCGCCGAACCTGTCACGGTCGAGGAACCGGTGCGGCGGCTGCTCGACGAGATCGATGAGCTCGTCGAGGAGAGCCTGCGCGACGGCGAGCCGCAGGTCGGGTACGACTACGACGATCCGACCTATCCGGACTGTCCGAACCCGTACTGCGACGAGCCCTGGCACGGGCTGGCGATCACCACACGCATGGAACGGATGCGCACCTACGGCGAGGTGGATGTCGACTACGACTATCGCGACGACGACAGTCCCGTGCTGTGTCCGGGATCGGCGTTCGAGGGGGAGTGGGAGCAGCCGTCCCACGAGATGACAGCCGAATCGGAGCGCGCGCTCCCGCCACCGGAACCGGAACCCGACCCCGTGGTGACGCTGTGTGCTCGCGCCGACACGCTGTGGACGGCCGTCGCTCGACCCGCCGTGCTGATCGTCGTGACGAGCTGGCTGCTCGCGATGGTGTCGATGTTCCTGGCTCCCGCGCAGTGGCGCTGGCTCACCGTCGCCGTCGGTGTCATGGCGCCCATGTGGGCAGGCTGGTTGTACGGGCGCGAGAAGCACCTGTTCCCGGATGGGTACGCGCGGAAAAGGCTGCGGGCACGGCGCTCCGCCGTGGCGGCGATCGTGCTGATGGTGTGGGGCGGGTGGCTGCCGATGCGATGGGCGTCGGAACCACCGCTCGACCCAGCCGAGGGATACTTCGCCCTGGTCATCGGGTGCGCGGTGGCCAGCCTCGGGCATGCCGTCGTGCAGATCGGCCGGGTCCGCCCGATAGCCGGTGCATCGCTGGACGACATGGTCGAGACCGATCCGAAGGCGCACGGTGCGAACCTGGTGGTCCTCGGCTTCGGCTGGATGTTGTTCGGGCTGCCGATCACTTTGCTGTCCGGCTGGATCCTGGGCTACCTGGCCTATCAGCCCGGCGCGATGTGGGCCGCGGTGGCGGTGAACGCGGTGCTCGTGCTGGCCTTCTTCTTCGAATCGGGCGCGGTGAAGATCATCACGAAAACCCGTGATGACGGGGATCTTCCGATGATCGTGTTCCTCACGATCGGTGTCGGCGCACTGCTGATCTGGTCGCTGCTGCGGATCGGGGCGACACAGTTCCAGCCGTGAGCTGCGCCGGTGCTGGAGGATGGGCTGATGCTGATCCGCATTGTGGGGACCGGGTTGCCCGGCTCGTGCGGAATCTCAGGCGGGAACAGCTTCACGGCCGGCACCGTCGAACGGTGGATAGCTGTCACCGCCGGTCTGCTCGGCCGCCGCGATATAGGCCGCCAACGCGTCGCGAGACCGCGCCAGCCGGTCGATCTGGTCGGTGAGGCGCTGCATCCGTGACTGCATGGCGGCCAGGAGATCGGGGCAGCCGGGGAGCTCGGGGACTTCGCCTTGGGCGCAGGGCAGCAGGTAGGCGATGTCTTCCGAGGACAGGCCCGCACCGAGCAGGTGCCGGATCTGGGTCACCCGCAGTACGGAATGCTCGGGGTAATCGCGATAGCCGTTGGCACTGCGGTCGGCCTCGAGCAGTCCCTGGGCCTCGTAATAGCGCAGCTGATGGGCGTTGACGCCCGTCTGATGACTCAGTTCCCCGATTCGCATCGAATCCCTCACTTGACCTTCACACCGGTATCAACGTTGACGATGCTCCCATGAACAACACCACCGACACACCTGTGACCGTCATCGGACTCGGCCTGATGGGCCAGGCACTGGCAGGCGCCTTCCTCGCCGCCGGGCATCCCACCACCGTCTGGAACCGCACCGCCGCCAAAGCCGACGACCTGGTGACCCGGGGCGCACGACTGGCGCCAACGGTCGGCGACGCGCTCGCAGCGAGTCCGCTGACCATCGTCTGCGTCACCGACTACGCAGCAGTGCGCGAACTGCTCGGCGCGAGCGATATTCCGCTCGACGGTACAACCGTTGTCAACCTGACTTCGGGCGATTCGGCCCAGGCCAGGGAAGCCGCGCGGTGGGCCGAGCAGCGAGGCCTCCGCTACCTCGACGGCGCCGTCATGGCAATCCCGTCGACGATCGGAACCGCCGCGGCCGTCATCCTGCACAGCGGGCCGCAAGCGGACTTCGACGAACACCGGCCGACATTCGAAGCGCTCGGCGGCGTCCGCTACCTCGGCGCCGACCACGGGCTCGCGTCGCTGTACGACGTGGCGGGCCTGGCCATGATGTGGAGCGTGCTCAATGCGTGGCTGCAGGGCACCGCGATGCTGCGGACCGCGGGCGTCGACGCCGCGACCTATGCGCCGTTCGCGCAGCTGATCGCCACCGGCGTTGCCGAGTGGCTGCCCGGCTATGCCGAGCAGATCGACCGCGGTGAGTTTCCCGCCGAGGTGGCGGCGTTGGCGACCGATGCGCGGTCGATGGCACATTTGGTCGAGGAATGCGAGGCACTGGGTGTCAACGCCGAGCTGCCGAGGCTGATCAAGGCGATGGCCGACCGGTCGATCGCGGCCGGACATGGCGGAGAACAGTATCCGGTGCTGATCGAGGAATTCTCCAAGCCCCACGGCAGTTGATCGTGGCCGGTGTGCCGCCCAGAGCGACTGGGCGGCACACCGATTCGCGGGTCACGCCGTCACAGCGCCGTGAAAGAAGAAGTCACCGAGGCCGATGGTGAACACGAGACAGCCGTAGAGCGCGTGCTCGATCGAGACGGTCAGCAGGGAACGGGTGCGGCGGTATCGTTCGGCGAACAGCCACCCGGCGGCCGCGCTCAGCGCCACCGACAGCCAGCTGCCGAACATCAGGTGCACGAACCCGAACGCGGCCGCACTGGCCGCAACCATCCGGACACCGTCACCGAACACCGGCGCGTAGCGGTGGAACAGGAAGGCGCGGAACAACAATTCCTGTGGATACACACTGACCAGCGGATAGAACACCAGCACCAGCAGCCAGATCAGCGGGCGCTCCCGCGGCAGGTCCAACAGCGATCCCGGACGCAACAGCGCGACCGCGACACCGAGCACGACCGCCGCCACCGCCCACAACCCGAGCATCCCGGGCAACGCGCCGCGCAGGGCATCGGCCCGCCAGAAATCACGACGGTCGAACCCGGTCCGGCGCAGATACACCACCACACACCCGGCCACGACCAGCAGGAACGGCAGCGGGCTGACACCGCGCAGGAACACCGCGTATATGCCGGCGACTCCGAAGAACAGTCCGGCGAATTCGACTGTGAGCCATGTCTTCCGGCTGCCGAGGCCGGTATCGACGGTCATGTCCCGAGACTAGCCGCGGCGCCGGGATCGCGCCGCCGGCGAGTCGAGCGAGTCAGGCGAGGGTGGCCAGCAGCGCGGGCAGTGCCGTGCCGATGGGTTCGCGGATCACCTCGTCGGCGAGCGCGTCATAGGGCGTCGGCTCGGCATTGACGATGATCAGCCGCGCCCCGTGCTCGGCGGCGATGCCTGCCAGCGACGCGGCGGGCTGAACCTGCAGGCTCGTGCCGACGGCGATGAAAACCGTGCATGCCTGCGCGATCGTCATCGCCTGCCCGAGGACCTCCGGATCGAGCGCTTGACCGAACATGACCGTCGCGGTCTTGAGGATGCCGGCGCAGCGCAGGCACGCGGGATCGTCTTCGCCCGCCGCGATCCGGTCCAGCGCGGCCTCGGTGGTAGTGCGGTCCTCGCACGCCGTGCAGACCACCGCGCGGGCATTGCCGTGCAGTTCCAGGACCTTGCGGTCGGGCAGACCGGCGAGCTGATGCAGTCCGTCGACATTCTGGGTGATCACCCGCACCGCCACCCCGGCGTCAGCCAAGGCGGTGACGGCCAGATGCGCGGCATTGGGCCGGGCGCGCCAGGCCGGGTGTTCGCCGCGCATGAGCCAGGATCGGCGGCGGATGTCGGGGTCACGCATGTAATAGTCGTAGGTGACCAGTTTCTCGGCGTCGGGATCGCGCTGCCACAAGCCGTTCGGCCCGCGATAGTCGGGGATGCCGCTGTCGGTGGAAACACCGGCGCCGGACAGGATCGCCACGAGGGGCCGGCCGTTCATGAGTTCAGCGTAGGGCAACTGAGGGCTGCCCAATCTGGCTATGGTGCGCTAAAGTCTGCCTGGAGGACGTACACAGCGGAAGGTGGTCGGACGATGACGGCGACAGCGGTCAAACAGCAGGTGCTCGAACTCGGTGGGGCGTTCATGCTCTCGCGCGAGGTCAGGGACTTCGGGAACACGGTCGGGGTCCCCGGATTCCACGGCACCTACACCCGCGGGCGCGGCGGCGTCCTCGGTGACGTCGACGCCGATGTGGTCTCGGCGGCCTTCGGCTTCTTCGAACCCGGATGTGTCCGCGCCGCATGGGAATCGGTGCCGATGCCCGCCGCCGACGCGGCCGCGGCCTACCTGGCCGCCTGTCACGACTTCGGCCGCCGCAAGCTCGCCGGCTTCGACGAGGCCGACGCCGCTCGCCTCGCCGGACTGCTGGGCCGCGTCGTCGACGCCGCGCCCTCGGCGGGGCTGCCGTTGTTCGCAGGCTGGCGCGCGATGCCGCTGCCCGGCGACGGCAAGGCAGCGCTCGTGCAGGTGAGCCACGTCCTGCGGGAACTGCGCGGCGGTCTGCATTTCATCGCCGTGACCGCCAACGGGCTGACCCCGCTGCAAGCGATCCTGATCGCGGGCTCACCGATGTCGGACGGCCCGACCCACGCGCGACTGCTCGGCTGGTCCGAACCGTTCGAGGAGGTCACCGACGAGATGCGGGCGCGCTGGGACGCCGCCGAGGCGCTGACCGACGAGCTCATCGCCCCCTGCTTCGAGGTACTCGACACCGGCGAACGCGACGAGCTGGCGGTCCTGCTGACCGCGGCACACCGGGTGATGCTGGTGCGCTGACTCAGGAACCGAGGACGTCGCGACCGCGGCCCACGATCAGCGGGTCCGCGGTGGCGACGATCTCGTCGTCCTTGTTGTCGTACTCGAACCGGTTGAGCACGTGGCGCATCGCGTTCAGGCGCGCCCGCTTCTTGTCGTTGCTCTTGACCACGATCCACGGCGCGTAGTCGGTGTCGGTGTGCTCGAAGTTCTCTTCCTTGGCCGCGGTGTACTGCTCCCACTTGTCCAGCGAGGCCAGATCCATCGGCGAGAGCTTCCAGTGCCGCACGGGGTCGACCTGGCGGATCGCGAAGCGGGTGCGCTGTTCCAGTGGCGACACCGAGAACCAGAACTTCACCAGATCGATGCCGTCGTCGACGAGCATCCGCTCGAACAGCGGCACCTGCGCGAGGAAGCGCCGATGTTGTTCCGGCGTGCAGAAACCCATCACCCGTTTGACACCGGCACGGTTGTACCAGGAGCGGTCGAACAGCACGATCTCACCGGCCGCGGGTAGGTGCTCGACATAACGCTGGAAATACCACTGGGTGGATTCGCGGGCCGAGGGCTTCTCCAGCGCCACCACCCGCGCGCCGCGCGGATTCAGATGCTCCATGAACCGTTTGATGGTGCCGCCCTTGCCCGCGGCGTCGCGGCCCTCGAAGACGATGACGATGCGACGGCCGGTCGCCTTGGTCCAGTTCTGCAGCTTCAGCAGCTCGATCTGCAGCAGCCGCTTGTCGAACTCGTAGCCGGTGCGCGAGAGGCGTTCGTCGTACGGGTAGCCCTCCCGCCAGGTGTCGACGATCAGGCCGCCGGGCTCGGTGAGCAGGACGGGATCGTCGTCGTCGCTGTCGTCGACGGAGAACGCCGTGGTGTCGGCGAGATTCACTGCGGTGGCGAGATCGGCGATCTCGCTGAGGTCGCGGGGGATCGTGCGCGTCGCGGCATCGGTCATCTGCCGGACGCTAACCGACGACCGTGTCGCCGAGGTGAACACGCGGTGCGGGCCGCCGGTGGCGCTGCGCTCGTGCGCGTGTCCTCGACGACATCGGTCCGCAGGTCAGGGCATACTGCGACCTGGCCCACCCAGTGCTCAGCGTGGCATCCGCCTGCCGCGCCGCGGAGAGGACGACGCCGATGTCCGACGGAGGTTCCTTCACCGATCAGTCCGCCGCACCCGACGAGGAAGGCGCGGCGGGCAACCACATCGTCCGGATCGCGTCCGTCGCGGCGCTGGGCGGTCTGCTGTTCGGCTTCGACAGTGCGGTGATCAACGGCGCGGTCGCCGCGATCCAGGACGAATTCGGTGTCGACGACGCCGTTCTCGGCTTCGCGGTGGCCTCGGCCCTGCTCGGCGCCGCCGCCGGTGCGATGACCGCGGGCCGCATCGCCGACCGGATCGGCCGGATCAAGGTCATGAAGATCGCGGCCGCGCTGTTCTTCCTCAGCGCGGTGGTGACCGCGTTCGCGCCGAGCGTCTGGATCCTGGTGATCGGGCGCGTCATCGGCGGCCTCGGTGTCGGCGTCGCCTCGGTCATCGCCCCCGCCTACATCGCGGAGACCTCACCGGCGCGCATCCGCGGCAGACTCGGATCGCTGCAGCAGCTCGCGATCGTGCTCGGCATCTTCCTGGCACTGCTCGTCGACTACGTTCTCGCCGAGATCGCGGGCGGGGCCAGTGAGACACTGTGGTTCGGTCTCGACGCCTGGCGCTGGATGTTCCTGTCGATGATGGTGCCCGCGGTGGTGTACGGCGTACTGGCCTCGACGATTCCGGAATCGCCGCGCTACCTCGTCGCGACGCACCGCATCCCCGAGGCACGCAAGGTCCTGACGGTGCTGTTCGGCGAGAAGAACCTCGAACTCACCATCGGCCGGATCGAGGCCAGTCTCGAGGGTGATGTGAAGCCGTCGTGGAAGGACCTGCGCCGCCCCGCAGGCGGGATCTATCCGATCGTGTGGGTCGGTCTGCTGCTGTCGGTGTTCCAGCAGGCCGTCGGTATCAACGTGATCTTCTACTACTCGAATGTGCTCTGGGAGGCCGTCGGATTCGAGGAGTCGCTGTCGTTCCAGATCAGCGTGTTCACCTCGGTGGTCAATATCGCCACCACCATCGTCGCGATCATGCTCATCGACCGGATCGGGCGCAGGCCGCTGCTGCTGATCGGTTCGATCGGCATGACCATCACCTTGGCCACGATGGCGGTGTGCTTCGGCACCGCCGACCAGGTGCCGAACGACGAGGGCGTCCTGGAGCCGCAGCTGACCGGCGCGAGCGGCCCGATCGCGCTGGTCGCGGCGAATCTGTTCGTCGTCTTCTTCGGCATGAGCTGGGGTCCGGTGGTGTGGGTGCTGCTCGGAGAGATGTTCCCGAACCGGATCCGCGGCGCCGCGCTCTCGCTGGCCGCGGCCGGTCAATGGGCCGCGAACTGGGCGATCACCGTGTCGTTCCCGAGCCTGAAGACCTTCTCGCTCGGCTTCGCCTACGGCATGTACGCGGCGTTCGCCCTGCTGTCGCTGCTGTTCGTGTCCCGGTTCGTGCCCGAGACCAAGGGCATGTCGCTCGAGGACATGGATGCCGCGACCGGAGTCGGGCGGCCCACCTCGGCCGTGTGATCGCCTACGGGCGCACCAACTGCCGGTAGTCGGCCGGTGTCGCGCCCACCGACTCCCGGAACGCGCGGTGGAACCCGGACTCGCTACCGAAACCGCAGGCCGCGGCGATCGCCCCCATCGACTGATAGCGCTCGCGCTGTAGCAGCTTCTTGGCGCGATCGATCCGGATCTCGCGGATATGGTGGGCGATGCCGCCACCGCCGACGATCCGGTACAGCGTCCGCCGGGACACGCCGCACGCCGAGGCGACCGTGTCGGCACCGAGTTCGGGATCGCCCGCGTGACTGTGCAGGAAGTCGAAGACCTGTTGACGCAGCAGCGCCGTGATCTCCTCCGGCTCGCTCTTGCGCCCCGCCGCGGTCGCGACGGCCGCGCCGAACAAGCCGAGGGCGTGCGGGACCAGCGGGGCTGCCTGGGCCGGGTCGGTGGAGACGAGGTCGAAAAGGGAAGTGAAGCACGAGGCCACGACCGGTGCGACGGTGCCGGGCCCGAAGGCTTGGGCGGTCAGCGAGCGGGTGTCGGTGACCGAGATGCTGTGTTTCGGGACCTGCACCACCAGTTCCTCGAACGTCGCCGTCCAGGTCGCGGTGTAGGGGCGGGTGCTGTCGAGGAGGATCAGCGTGCCCGGCTCGGCGGCAACGGTGCGGCCGTCCTGTTCGAGAACCGCCTGCCCGTCGAGGGCGATGACGCCGAGGATGCAGTCCTCGGCGTCGGCCTGCAGGTCGACCGGGCGTCGGCGCGCACGCTGGGCGTCGGCCCTGACTCTCGACAGGCCGACGGAGTTCTCCAGCGTGGCGTACTCGATCCGGGCGTGGAAGTCCGCCGGGGTCAGCGGATCGACCTGCATCCGGACATACATCGCGCAGACGCTGTCGCGCCAATAGTCGAAAGCCTCGCGGGCGGAAACGCTCTCGGTGCTCAGCACGAGGGGAGACATCCGGTCGGGCATCGGCCCAGTATCCAACGGGCAACCGTCCTTGTCGCCCGATCGTCGTGATAGCCACGATCCGGAGCGTGTCGCGTGCGGAGTCGTGCCGTTGATGTGCGCGGTGTAAGTTTCCCTCGATCCCTGACCAGAAGGTGAGTATCCCCGTGTCGCACTCCACCACCGATTCCACGCCGACAGGGTTCGGCCGACGGGAAGTTCTGGCCGGCGCGGCAGGCGTTGTCGCCGGTATCACGCTCGTCGGGCTGACGCCGGCGGCGGCCGTGCCCGCCGAGGTGCCGAAGTTCGCACCACGGGCGGGTAGCACCGCCCGGATTCTGATCACCGGTGACGCCGGAACGGGCAGCCGCACGCAGTGGGCGGTCGCCGACGCCGCGCGCGCGTTCCATGCTCGTGAGCCGTTCACGATGGCCGTCGGTCTCGGCGACAACATCTACGAATCGGGCCCCGACGGTCCCGATGACGTGCAGTTCGCCACGAAGTTCGAGGATCCCAATGCGGGACTGGACTTTCCGTGGGCGATGGCGCTGGGCAACCACGACACCTCCGGTGTATTCCCCGGTGACGGCGGCTGGCTGGTCCGCGGCAACCACGAGGTCGAGTACCACGCGACATCGCCGCGGTGGTGGATGCCGAGCCGCTACTACTCGGTGCGGGTGCCCGAACAGAACCCGGTGGTGGAGCTCTTCGTCCTCGACGTCAACCCGCTCGCGGCCTACATTCCACCGCTGCTCGACCCGTACTGGTCGGTCGACGGGCAGTACATGAACGAACAGCGCGCCTGGCTCGACCGCGCCCTCGCCGAATCCACCGCGCGGTGGAAGATCGCCTGCACCCACCACCCGTACCTCAGCAACGGTCCGCACGGCGACGCGGGCAACTACGAGGGCCTGCCGATCGAGCCGCTCAACGGTGTGCACGCCAAACGGTTCTTCGAAGATCATGTGCTGGGCAAGGTGTCGTTTCTGCTGTCGGGCCACGACCACACGTTGCAGGTGCTCGAACCGACCGCCGCGTCGAAGGGCACCCGCCAGATCATCTCGGGCGCGGCGGGCAAGACGGCCAGCGGCCACGCCGCGACCGGATCGCGGCACCCTGCCCTGTACGAGACCCAGCACGAACTGGGCTTCATGGTCATGGATCTGACCCCGGACAAGGTGAACCTGCGTGTGGTCACGGTCGACCCCGGGTCGGGCGCGGGCACCCAGGTCTTCGACCGCCGACTGGCCTGATCGACGGCGGTTCGCTGCCGGCAGGAGGATGATCGGGGGATGGGCTTCTATACCGACCGGATCCTGCCGCACATCGTCGACACCGTGTGCGGGGTGGCCAACAACGATCCCCTGCGCCGCCGCACCTGCGCCGGTCTGCACGGCGAGGTGCTCGAAGTGGGGTTCGGGTCGGGGACCAATGTCGGGTTCTACCCGGACGCGGTGAAGCGGGTCAGCGGTGTCGAACCCGCGGACATCGCGTGGAAGATCGCGGCGAAGCGGGTCGCGGCGAGCCGGGTCCCGATCGAGCGGGCCGGGCTGGACGGTCAGGCGCTGCCGTTTCCGGACGCGACCTTCGATACCGCGCTGTCGACGTTCACGCTGTGCACCATCCCCGACGTCACGACCGCGCTGGCCGAGATCCGCCGCGTGCTCAAGCCCGGTGGAACACTGCACTTCGTCGAACACGGCCTCGCTCCCGACGCATCGGTCCGGACCTGGCAGCACCGGCTCGATCCGATCCAGCAGCGGATCGCGGGCGGATGTCACCTCGTGCGCGACATCCCCGGATTGATCAGCGACGCCGGGTTCGAGACCGTCGAACTCGACCGGTTCTATCAACCCGGCGCCCCGAAGGCCTTCGCCGCGTTGTCGCTGGGTGTCGCGCGCTGATTGGAATCATGCCGAGCACAGGGCGAGTTTGTCGCTGACGGTTAGGGTATTTTGTCGGCTAGTTCTTCCGGTCCGACGGGCACGACCATTGCGTAGGTGCCGGCTGCCGCGCGGCGGGCCAGGGCGCGCGGCAGAAGTCGCATCAGTGTTGCCGTCAGGGTATTGAGACGGCCGGGAAAAACGAGGGCACGGCCTCGTTCGTTGGCGATCAGGGCCTTCTTTGCCACGAATTCCGGGTCGGTCCATATCGCTGAGGGCAATGCTGAGGCATCGACTCCGGCGCGGGTCTGCAATTCGGTTCGGGTGTATCCGGCGCAGACGCAGGTCACGGTGATTCCCTTGTCCCGCAGCTCGTGGTGCAGTGATTCGCTCAGCGAGATCAGTGCTGCTTTGCTGGCGCCGTAGGAAGCCAGGCCGGGGGCGGCGGCAATTCCTGCCAGGGAGGCGATATTGAGGATGCGGCCACCAGGTTGCATCGATTGCGCCGCGGCGTGGCACAACCGCAGGGGTACGACCGCATGCAAGATCAGCTGCCCGACTTCGGGTGTCAGTTCGAGATCGGCGAAGGCTCCGTAGGTTGTGTATCCGGCGTTGTTGATGAGTAGTTGCACCCGATCACGGAGACGGTCTTCGACGATACCGAGGTCGTGTTCGTTCAACAGGTCTGCGACGAGGACCTCCGCTCCGATCTCGCTGGCCAGTTTGTCGAGACGGCGGCGATCGCGTCCCACTGCCACAACGCGCCAGCCCTGCCGCGTGAGCACGCGGGCGAAGGCGGCACCGATGCCGCTGCCGGCCCCCGTGATCAGGGCCGTTCGTTCCAGGTCACTGCCATGAGTTTCGCGTTCCATGGATCGTCCTCTGAATAGTTTCTGTGATTGAATGCCGGTTCAGATGCGAGGGACCGGATGGTCGAGTAGGCGTAGGACCGGGTCGATGCAGCCGGGAGCGTCGGCGAGGGCGTGGCTGGTGAATTCGATGATGGCCAGTTCGTGACGGACGACGTAGTCGAAGAACTGGGCCTCGGGGGTGTTTTCGTAGTGGCGTGCGAGGCGGTGGAAGGCGGGCAGGTAGCGGGTGGTCGTTTCGCGGACCGCGCGTAGTTGCAGCCCGTAGGGCAACAGGTGCAATCCGCTGCCACCGATGCGGCCGAGGGTGTCGGCCATGGCGTTGGTCGGTGGAATAGCCAGATGGGCGCGTTCGAGGAAGGCGTTGACGCCGGCCTGGGTCCGGATCTCCAACTCGTGCAGGGCTTGCCAGCCGGCGCGGCGGCGGGAGGACGAGGCGTGGTCGGCAGCGGCGGCGAAGAAGGACGAGCCGAGGTCTTCCGATTCGACGAGACGGTGCAGATCGGCGGTGATGCGGGTGGGGATCGTGGTCATGGTTTCACCTGGATTTCTGTGTCGGTAGAGAGGAATTCGGCGACGATCCGATTGAATTCGTTGGGCTGTTCGAGCATCGGCAGGTGCCCGGTACCGGGGAGGATTTCCACCTGCTGCACTGTCGGGTTGTTGGCGGCGAAGCCGCGCAAGTCGGCTACGGGAGCGATCCGGTCGAGCTCGCCGCCGATCAGCAGTGTCGGACGGGTGAGCGTCAGTGCGGCGGTGAAGTCATAACCGAATCCCTGTCGCAACGTCGATAGGGTGCCGGGACCGCCGACACCGGCGAGGAAGTGGCCGAACGTCTCTTCGGAGATGTCGTTCGGACGCGGAACATAGGGTGCCAGTGCCAGTTTTCGCGCCCAGGGGGTTCGAACGATCAGTGCCTGGATCGAGGACGGCAGCGGCAGACCCGCGGTCGCCGCTTCGATCAGGAAATTCACCAGCCCGGGGTGGCGGCACAGGGTAGTCATCGGTGCGTCGAACAGTGCCAGCACCGAGGTGATCGGGCCACCGGCCAACACGATTCGGTCCACCGTGTGGGGAAGTCCAGCCGCGACCTCGGACGCCACCAGTGTGCCCATCGAATGCCCGACCACATCGGTCCGCTCGACCTCACACCGTTGCCGCAGTGCGTCGATCACCGCCACGGCGTTGCCGATGGTCGACACCTGCGGTTTTTCGGAATCGCCGAATCCCGGCAGGTCCACCGCGATGACCCGGTGCGTGCGCGCCAGCGCCGGGATTGTTGCAGCCCAGTGCCGCCAGCATCCGCCCAGTCCATGGACGAGGACACACACGCGTTCACCGGCACCAGCCTGCATGTAAGCGACTCGACGCCCGTTGACGACGAGATCGTGCCGCTGCGGATTCGGTCGGCTCGCGGATCCGACGCTGACTGTGGAGTTTCTGCCCACCCTGGCTCCCCCTCGCACTGTCGGTGGCTCGGAGTTCGTCGTCCCACCGATCTGAAAGTCACTTTCGAGCTGAAAGTGACTTTCAGAGACTAGCGTCGCTTGGGAAGGTTCTGCAAGTCACTGTCAGTCTTCGGCAATGGGCTCGCGTATCGTTTCGGCGTGCCCGATCCCGTCCGTCAATCACAAGCGCCCGGCCTGCTCGAGCGCCGCAAGATTCAGGCGATGCTGGAAATCCAGGACGTCGCCCTGGGATTGTTCGAGTCCGACGGCTACCGCAAGGTGTCGGTGGAGCAGGTCGCCGCCGCGGCCGGAGTCTCGGCCAGCACGATCTACCGCTACTTCGGCACCAAGGAACAACTGGTTGTTTGGGATCATGTCGACACCCAAGCCCTCACCCTGCTGACCGCCGACACCGACGTCGTCACACCGGCCGAGCTACTGGCCGCGGTAACCGCTGTCGCGCCGATCATCATTGTGGCCGTCGGGCACGCGAGCGAAGAGCAACGCATCCGACGCCGAGTCCGCCTGATGACGTCCGAACCGGAGGTCCGAACCGGCGAGTTGCAACAGCTGCACAATCTGGAACACCGCATCCGGCGCTTGCTCGCCCTTCGGCTCGGCCGCGACGAGAACGACCTGACCATCCGCTACGCCGCCGCGCAGGCGGCCTGGGGATATCTCGCTGGCATCGACCATTGGGCCGCAACCGAATTCGCCGAACCCCTGACCACTGTTCTCCAGCGCACCACCGACCTGATGGTCGAAGCTGTCGGCGCCGTACTGAACACCGCTGGCTGACCAATACATCACCAGCTGATTGGTCAGGGTTCGATGCCGCGAGTGAACCTGCGGATCAGCGGTCCCGAGTCCGTGCAGCGCTATGCCGAACTGCAGCAGGCGGTCGACGCGCACTGCCAGGTGCTCGACCTGTCGACCGGTGTCACACCGGTGTGCACCACACTCGACATCGGCTGAACCGCAGGCGCGGCCGGGATTCGTTCCAGGACGCCGCCGGCGGATACGCGTAGAGCGGCAGTGTTTCGAGGTGGACGTAGCCGATGTGGCAGTCGCACACCGTCAGTGGGCGCAGTCGTGGCGGCAGTGCCGCGCGGTAGGAGCCGTCGTAGAGGTTGCCCAGTGGGGTGCGGACGAAATGGCAGCGGCGAACCTCGCCGTCGCCGTCGACCGAGATACCGAGGAACCGGTGCGGCGGGCGTGGTCGAGGTGTTCGGGCAGGCCGACGATGCCGACGCTGAACCGGATTCCGGTCTCGGCCAGCACGAGGCGGCCTGGCCCAGCGCTTACGACACCGCACCCGGACGACCACTCGACGGCATCGCCGCGGTCGCGACGGAAGTCGGCTGGTGGTGGGCCTATGAGAAGGTCGCGATCATCTCCGAGCGGCCGCTCGCACTGCACCGGGACGAGGCCGGACGCCTCGACCGCGCCGACGGCCCCACCCTGGCCTACGCCGACGGCTTCGGCCTATATGCCGGGCGCGCCATGCCGGTGCCCGCCGAATTTCTCGGCAGCCTCGACTCGTTGACGCCGCAGCGGATCCGCGACGAGGACAACGCCGAACTGCGGCGGGTCATCCTCGAGCACTACGGCTATGGGGGTGGGCCAGTGCTCCGCCCGTCGGGGTGGGGGTGAAGGCCCGCGCGGGAGGCCCTCCGGGGCCGAGCGTGCCCTGGACGGACAGTTCTGTCGTGCCCTTGGGATATGGTCGGAACATGCAGCTCCGGTACAACTTTCGCGTCTACCCGACGCCTGGCCAGCGGATCGCGTTGGCGCGGGCGTTCGGGTGTGCGCGGGTGGTGTACAACGACGCGATCCACGCGCGCGAGCAGGCGCGACGGGATGGGTTGTCGTACCCGAAAGACGCGGAACTGTCGAAAGCGCTCACCGCGGTGAAACGCACCGAGCAGCGGGCATGGCTGGCCGAGGTGTCGTCGGTGGTGTTGCAGCAAGCTCTTGCCGATGCGAACACCGCCTACCGTAACTTTTTCGCCTCGGTTACCGGGAAACGGAAAGGCCCGAAACTGGGGGTTCCCCGGTTCCGGTCGCGTCGCGACAACCGACAGGCGATCCGGTTCACCCGTAATGCGCGCTTCGAGGTGACCGTGGGCGGGAAGTTGCGTTTGCCGAAGATCGGCGATATGCGGGTCCGCTGGTCCCGCGTACTGCCGTCGGAGCCGAGCAGTGTGACGGTCGTCAAGGACGCGGCCGGCCGCTATTTCGCGTCGTTCGTCGTCGAGGTCGGCCCCGCACAACTACCCCAGGTGGACTCCGAGGTCGGTATCGACCTGGGCTTGGCCACGTTCGCGGTCTTGTCGAACGGTAAAACCATTACCTCCCCGAAGTTCCTGCGCCGCGCCGAACGTAAACTCCGCAAGGCGCAGCAGGCCCTGTCCCGTAAGGACAAGGGCAGCAAGAACCGGGCCAAGGCACGCCTTCGGGTCGCCAAAGCCCATGCGAGGGTGGCTTTCTCCCGCCGCGACTTCGCGCACAAACAGTCCACGGCGATCATCCGCGAGAACCAAGCGGTCTATGTCGAGGACTTGTGTGTGAGAGGTTTGGCGCGAACCCGGTTGGCGAAGTCGGTGCATGATGCCGGATGGGGCATGTTCACCCGGATGTTGGAGGAGAAAGCCGCCTGGTACGGGCAGACGGTCGTCAAGGTCGATCGGTTCTTCCCGTCGTCGCAAACCTGTTCGGACTGCGGGCGTGTGGACGGGCCGAAACCACTGTCGGTCCGCACGTGGTCATGCCCGTGCGGGGTGGTCCACGACCGGGACCTGAACGCTGCACGAAACATCCTCGCCGCCGGACGGGCGGAGAGGTTAAATGCTTGTGGAGGGATGGTAAGTCCTGCCGCCTAGCGGAAGGCACGTCCCTGTGAAACAGGAACCCACCGAGAGCGCCCGTGAGGGCGCTGGCAGGAATCTCCCCCTTCAGGAGGGAGAGGTCGTCAACTCACCGAATCCGATGCCCGTCCACCGCGACGACACCGGCATCCTGTGGCGGATCGCCCTCGATGGCGACGAGGACGTGGTGATGGTCGAGGTGGTCAACTCCACGCCGGAGCCGGACGGAACGAACCGCACCTACTGGCTGCGGGTTCCGCCGACGACCCGCACCGCCAGGGAAGGTGTCGCGTGGACGTTCGGGCTCGCCGCCGACGCGTACGAGCCCGTCCAGCAGACCTGAGCGGCGTCAGCGTTCCGACGGGCGCGTCGCTGTCGTGGTGAGGAATTCGGTGACCGCGGCCGCGACGGCGGCGGGCTGGTCGAGCATCGACAGGACGTAGGCGTCGTCGATCTCGACCAACCGGGCGTTGGGGATGAGGGCGGCCAGGCGGCGGCCGTGCTCGCGCGGCATCACCTTGCCTGCCGATGACCAGAGGATCAACGCTTCACCTGGGAAGTGCCGCAGCGCTTCGGTATTCGCGATCAGGGTGGGTTTGTCGTAGCCGGAGCGCATGTAGGCGAGCACGTCGGCGCGGACGCCGGGGTCACGGAGGCCGGGTTCGGTCCACCCGTGGACGAGGTCATCGGGCAGGGGGAATTTAGCCATCCAGCCGAACAGCAGGGGGTTGCCGCGGAGCCGGCGGATGCGGAGCTGGCGCAGTGCGAGGGTGACGCCACCGGGCAGGATCGAGGCCAGGATCGCGGTCTTGCCGGGGAGGCCGGGTGGGAAGTTGTCGAACGCCTCGCAGGGCAAGACGATCAGCCGGCCGACGCGCTTGTCCAGGCCGTAGGCGGTGAGGAACAGCGCGCCGCCCCAATCGGAGTGGACAAGGGTGACGTCGGTCAGGTCCAGGGCGGTGAGGAAGTCGGCGATGAGCTGGTTGAGGCCGCGCATGCTCAGGTCGGTGCCAGGGCGCAGCGGTTCGGGGTGCGCGCCGAGCGGCAGGTCGGGCAGGACGTAGCGGAAGCCGGTCGGCAGCAGGTCGATGACCGAATCCCACACGGTGTGGTTCATCAGCAGGCCGTGCAGCAGGACGACCGGCGGGCCATCGCCCTGTTCGCGGTAGTGGATGCGGCCCGCGGGCAGTTCGACGGTCGGCATGGAAACCTCCAGACGTTAGAGCGAATGCTCTAGTGCGTTTGCTCTATTCTGGAACGGTGAGCGAGAAGATGTCAACGACTACGCGGGATCGCCTGGTCGTCGCGGTCGGCGAGTTGATGCGCACCCACGGGTACAGCGCCATCACCGTCAAACAGATCACCGCCGCCGCCGAGGCGCCGATGGGATCGCTCTACCACCACTTTCCGCACGGCAAGGTGCAGATCGCGGCCGAGGCGCTGCGCGGGTCGGGCGCCGCCTACATCCAGTTGCTGCCGCTGCTGATGGACCCGCACGACGACCTCAGCGCCGCCGTGCCCGCCGCCTTCGCCGATGCCGCACGCACGCTCGAGGAGTCCGGGTGGATCAACATGTGCCCGGTCGGCACCGTCGCAGGTGAGATCGCCGACAGCGAACCCGCGCTGCGTGCGGTCGCCGCCGAGGTCGTCACGGACTGGATCGACAAGGGCACAGCGTATTTCGTCGGCCGCGGCCTCGATGAGCCGGCCGCGCGTGAGCTGATCCTCGGTGTGCTGTGCGGCTTGGAGGGCGCGTTCGTACTGGGCCGGACACTGCGTTCGACCGAACCGCTGCTCGCGGCCGGTCAGGCGATCTCGGCTCGGATCGACGCCCTGCTCGCCGCCCGCGACCGCACCGCGGCCCGGCCGGGGTGAGCGTTACCGGCGGTCGAGGACGATACGGGCCACCAGCGCTTTGTGGTCGGCACCGGGCATGGCGACGGTCTCCACGGAGGTAGCGTGTGCGCCCGCGAGCAGGACATGGTCGATGCCGACCAGCGGTGGCAGCCGTTTGTCGGTCGGATAGGTGACCAGGTGTCCGGCACCGGCTTGCTCGGCGGCGTCGGCGAAACGGCCCGACGCCATCGCGCGGAAGCGGGTGTGGTCGTAGGTGGCATTGAAATCGCCGCCGACGATCACCGGGCGATCCGCGGGCGACCGACGCAGAACGGTGTCGAGCCGCGACAACTCATCGGCCCAGACATCGGTGTCGTAGACCGGCGGGACAGGGTGAAAGGCATAGACCGAGACCGGCCCGATCTCTGGCACGGTGGCCGTGGCCGAGATCTGATTGAGGACGTAGCCGTCGTACTCGACGGTGTCCGACAACGGATACCGGCTCCAGATCCCGGTCCCGCTCGCCGTCTGGCCGGGCGCCAGATAGCGGTACGGCAGCAGCTGGTCGAGCCCGGCGGCGCCGAGGTCGGTGACGGCGGCGCGGGTGAGTTCGTTGACGGTGAGCACCGCGACATCACGGGACCGCACCACCTCGACGAGCGCGGAGGGGTCGGCGCCGTCGAACAGCAGATTGGCCTGCATGACCGTGACCGGGTGACCCGCACCGCCGCCATCGGCGATATACAGCGGCGCCTGGGTCGCCACCCCGACCGCTGCCACGACCACGGCGACCCCGGTCGCGATCCACTGCCTCGTCGCCGCGAACCCCACCGCACCGACGATCGCACCGATCATCAGATACGGCGCTCCGGATGTAGCGAGCACCAACGGCTCCGCCGGCCAACCGGTGTAGTGCAGCGCGACGCCGACCGCGCCCGCCAGCGTCGCGGCGCCTGCCAGCACGACGGTACCGACCCGAACGACCCGCGATCTCATCGCCACAGCCAAACACGCGGCCCGGTGGCGCGCCAATCCGGAATTCCGCTCAGCGCGAGTTGTAGTCGCCAGCAGCGGCGCAATCCTCGCACGCCAGGGGAGATGGCGCGGGGGAGGCGGCAGGGGTGGTAGGAAAGGGGGCGTGTCGGCATCTGGCGAGAGTTCTGGTTCGAACGAACGGTCCCGCGCGGTGGACGAGGTGGTGGAGCTGGTCAGTGCGCTGATCCGGTTCGACACCTCCAACACCGGTGAGCTGGCGACCACCAAAGGCGAACGCGAGTGCGCCGAATGGGTGGCCGCGCAACTGCAGGAGGTCGGGTACGAGACCGAGTACGTCGAATCGGGTGCGCCCGGCCGCGGCAACGTGTTCGCGCGGCTGCAGGGCGCCGACTCCAGCCGCGGCGCCCTGATGATTCACGGACACCTCGACGTCGTGCCCGCCGAAGCCGCCGACTGGAGCGTGCATCCCTTCTCCGGCGCGGTCCGCGACGGCTATGTGTGGGGTCGCGGCGCGATCGACATGAAGGACATGGTCGGCATGACGCTGGCCCTGGCCCGCCAGTTCAAGGCCGAGGGCACGGTGCCGCCGCGTGATCTGGTGTTCGCGTTCCTGGCCGACGAGGAGAACGGCGGCAAGTGGGGGTCGCAGTGGCTGGTCGACAACCGGCCCGACCTGTTCGACGGCGTCACCGAGGCGGTCGGTGAGGTCGGCGGGTTCTCGCTGACCGTGCCGCGTCCCGACGGCACCGAACGCAGGCTCTACCTGGTGGAGACCGCGGAGAAGGGGCTGGGCTGGATGCGCCTGCGGGCCAAGGCTCGCGCCGGGCACGGCTCGTTCCTGCACGACGACAACGCCGTCACCATCCTCGCCGAAGCCGTTGCCCGCCTGGGCAGGCACACCTTCCCGGTGGTGCTGTCGGACTCGGTGGCCGAGTTCCTCGCCGCCGTCAGCGAGGAGAGCGGGCTGCAATTCGACCCGGAAGGCCCCGATATCGAGGGCCAGCTGGCCAAGCTCGGCACCATCTCCCGCATCATCGGCGCCACCCTGCGCGACACCGCCAATCCGACGATGCTGCAGGCGGGTTACAAGGCCAACGTCATCCCGCAGACCGCCGAGGCCGTGGTGGACTGCCGGGTCGTGCCGGGCCGCCAGGCCGCCTTCGAACGCGAGGTCGACGAACTGATCGGCCCCGACGTGGAGCGCGAGTGGATCACCAAACTCGACTCCTACGAGACCACCTTCGACGGTCACCTCGTCGACGCGATGAACGACGCGGTGCTGGCTCACGACGCCAACGGGCGCACCGTGCCCTACATGCTTTCCGGCGGCACCGACGCGAAAGCGTTCGCGCGGTTGGGTATTCGCTGTTTCGGCTTCGCACCGCTGCAGCTGCCGCCGGAACTGGACTTCACCGCCCTGTTCCACGGGGTGGACGAGCGGGTGCCGGTGCAGTCACTGGAATTCGGCACCCGGGTACTGGAACACTTCCTCCTGCACAGCTGAGCACCGACGCCACGAATCGGAGAACCCATGAGCTACAACCCGTATGACGCACTGCCGAAGGTTCCGTCGTTCACCGTCACCTCCGCCGACATCACCGATGGTCAGCCGCTGGCCAACGATCAGGTGTCCGGGGTGTTCGGGGCGGGCGGCAAGGACATCTCGCCCCAGCTGAGCTGGTCCGGCTTCCCGGAAGGCACCCAGAGCTTCGCGGTCACGGTCTACGACCCGGACGCCCCGACCGCGTCGGGCTTCTGGCACTGGGCCGTCGCCAACATCCCGGCCTCGGTCACCTCCCTCGACGCGGGCGCGGGCAGCGAAGGCGGGACACTGCCCGCCGGCGCGGTCACGCTGCGCAACGACGGCGGGTTCCCCGGCTTCGTCGGCGCCGCGCCGCCGCAAGGCCATGGGCCGCACCGGTACTTCGTGGTGGTGCACGCCGTCGACGTCCCCGAGCTCGAGGTCGGGCCGGACGCAACCCCCGCCTACCTCGGGTTCAACCTGTTCTTCCACACGCTCGGCCGGGCCACCCTGATCGGCACCTACGAGCAGAACTGAACGCAAACGGCGGTGGCCCCGGGAGACGAATCTCCCGGGGC